>NZ_JBQFZP010000004.1:0-340720 GCF_056542305.1 Ruegeria sp. AD9 | reverse complement strand
CGGTTATGCCTGGCTGGATACCGGAACCCATGCAAGCCTGCTGGACGCCGGAAACTTCGTGCGCACGCTTCAGGACAGGCAAGGCCTGCAAGCCGGATCACCCGACGAAATCGCCCATACGCTGGGCTGGATCAACGACCAGGACCTCGAAGCCCGCGCCCAAAGATTCGGCAAAAACGAATACGGCGAATACCTCAAAAACCTGCTCAACCAGTAGACTAAGCCAGCGGCATCTGCTTCGGTAAGGCGATCCCAGAAACTTCGTAAATTGAATAAAGAGGATTTCGTTCCTGATCCCGCAACTGAACATTATGGCTTTCACTGGCGGTAAGGTGTCTCGCGCGCTCTCCTGCGCTTGCCGGTGGATCGTCAACCATGGTCTGTCGGAAAAACGCATTTAAGTCAAACTGATCGGCAGAAGAGAAGAACGGCTAAAAAATAACTGATCCCGTTCAGTTTTCATGGAGCGGCTCAGTCTTGCTTTGCCCAATCACAGCCGGAATCCTGAAGCTTGTTACTTCACTGTATATGGGTTTCCGCGTCTTGGCGTACTATTTTGGATGCTTCTTGTTGAATGACCTGGCCCACCGGCCCTTGGATTCGGGAAATAATTGCCAACATCAACCCAGCCCCCTTCGGGGATAGCCACAGCGGAGACTTTTTGAGAAACTGAAAACCACGATGAGACAGAGTGTAGGATGGTAGGCAATAGGCGCAGGCGTAACGCGACACGCTTGTCAGGATAAATGCAATTCGGTCGGAACGCCCCTCTGCGCTAAGTGCATCAAGGCTCAAAACTTGTTCTTTTACTGCGTCCAAGGCAACGTCGCCGGGAATAACGTCGCCGGGAATGATGAGTTCCCGCGCAACCCTATCGACTTCCTTGTCCGTCAAGGCTGCCAATTCGCGGTCAAGCGCATCAACCTCGCATGTGGCGCGATGCGTATACCCATGCTTCAAAACCCATTGTGACAATCCAATTTCACCACGGCGTACCGTTCTTGTTTTGTCATCTCGAATTTCTAGTTTGCGCCAGTACTTTACAAAATCTGGGTTTCTTAAGATGGCTGGACCAAAACCAAGTGCATAAGAAGCATAGTGGAAATTTCGGTGCGTCACTCGAAACTTCCACGTAATATCCCGAAATTTTGCCGGATCGACCCGAGGCATCGCAAAATTGGATGTAGCAGCTGCGAAATCCACATTTAAATCGCGGGCGTCATCAAACCAAGTGCGTTGCTGTGGGACCAACCATGCGGAATCATTTAAGAGCCAAAGCCGAGTCAGCTCTGGGAAACGATTGGCCACCTCCAGTACGCCATCCCGGTACCCGCCAAAATCATATCCGAAGTTTGGACGTTCTATAATCAGTGAAGCGCGCGGGCTAAGTTCAGCAAAATCTGTCGCGCTGAGCGGCAGGTTGGATACGACGATTGGGGAAATACCTGCCTGAACCATCTGCTCCAAGGCATACAGATGGGAAGGCAAGACTCCCGTTTTAGGAAAGATAAGAAATATCCCGATTTCTGAACCAAATGAAACTGCGCCTCGAGAGCGCTTCACTTGGCGAGACAACACCCAATCGTAATACCGGCGGAGATATACATGCCGCAGAAGTTCGGCGGGTAGGTGCATGAGCTTGCGGCCCGCGCGCGCGAATTCTCGCTGAATTTTCCATAACGGGGGTAAATTCATCCACTCTCGTCCAATTGTCGTTTCGATTTCAGTTTCCAGGAAGATTTAGTGGTCACAAATGGGCCGCACTCTTGATCAATGCTTCAACTGATACTGATTTGTTCGACTAGCACATACCCTTAGCTTTCAGAACCCCTGATGATTAACAGGAAAACCGATGACGAAGTTACTCAGCGGTATGATATACGACCAAACCACCTGTTGGCATCGCAGCGTAAGACAAGGGTGACTGACTTGTTTTGTCGGTTACCGAAGAATCCGACTTTGACCATTTGTTTGGAAGCTATAAACTCGTTCTCTTTATTTAGCCAACTGGATCTGTCCCGTTTTAATGCCGCCCTGAGTGCTCGCTTAAACCACATATCGTTCGACGGCGACCGGGCTTTTCCACCCCAACGCTGGTTCTCCAAGCCTATGTATTAGGCTATAAAACGGTTACAAGCGCTTCCGGCGATTGTTCTTTCGCTCTCGTATCATCATACGAACAAGCCTCCCAGGTCTTCTGAGAAGGCTACTTCGCAAGCCTCTTATGCTACCGTAAATGGCGAGCCGAGCTTCGACATCAAATAGCTCACATCGCAAATCCTTCATAACAGGATGGTCAGGGGAAAGGCCAAATGTGGCTCCATCCAACAGTCGAGCACAAATTACACTGCGCCAACGATATAGTTTTTTTCTTCGCTGTGTCTCGAAATCCGATCCCTTCAATTTTTGGGGTTGAAAGGAAACGCCAGTCCCAACACGATATTTAATTAGGGGTTCGTTCAGAAACGAGATACGTCCCTCCAATGCCGCTCGGAACCCCAGAACCAGATCCTCATAAGCCTCGTTATTAGGTAGGGGTCCATACTTGGTGAATAACTCGCGTCTCCAAGCTGCGGTTGCGCCGATGAAAAGCCCCTCCGAACGCGCTATCTGTCGAATGTCATCCGTCATATAGAGAGTCGCATCGGTGTGCATCAAAGGAACAGGTTTGCCATCAGCACCGATGAAATCGGCCCACGAATGTGCAAGCAGAGTATCGTCCAAGACGAGCCTCCCCGCCAGCAAACGTGCGCGATCCGATCGAAACCGATCATCGCCCGCAAACGGGATAATGATATCACCTGAAGCAAGCGACAAAAGCGAATTGATATGCTCGTTGAGCCCTAGATTTTTTTGCGTTTGATTCAAGATCACCTTATGTGGGCCGCTATAGTCCTTCGCTTCTTCTTCAAGTATCAAAAAGGAACTATCTGTCGAGCAATCGTCCGAAAGGAAAATTTCAAGCTCCTCGGCGTCTTGCGCCAACAAATCGCGAACGGCATCACGCACGAATTGCTCCTGATTGTAGCAGACGAGGATAGCAGTAATTCGCATCAGTGGTACGGTCCGATCGATCAGAATCTTTCACGCAACGCGTTACGAAGAGCATGAAATTGCTGGCGCGCCAACCTTCTATTCTTGGTACGATGCCAAAATTTGTCGATGTTTACTTTTTCGTCTGAAGTTACAGATTTTGGGAACACGACTTTGCCGGAGTGGAATATCGGAGATTGCACTTCAACATGAAATCTCTCAGAAAACTCGGACATGACAAATTCTGGCGTGCAGAATCTAGGCATAATCAGCCGGTTTAGGGAAAAAAACTTCACTGACGCTTTCTCGAGGCAATTGTTTTCTTCAAAGAACGTTCGAGAAGAAATCGATTTCATCAGGAGTTCTTCGCGACTAAGTGTCGAGGCAAGCTCGATCAAATCTTTCGGCTTCCGCCAGACGAATTGAAGCGGATCAACAAAGTCGATACCTTGTGGAATTCCAGGCTTTTCAAGTGCATGGCTAACACTTGGAACTCCGCACGCCATAACTTCCACAGCGATCCTCGCTGAGCACACCGGAAAAGGTGCAATGAACAGATCGACATTCTCAGAAATCAACGAGCCACCAAAGTCTTCTGCCCAGGGTATGTGACGAAAACGCTCACCAGGAATGCGGCGTTTGCGCAGCGCAGCGTTAATAGCCTTCTTTGTCTTGTCGGAAAGAGGGCCATAGTGAATATGCGTACCAGCGCTCGCCTTGAGTACATCAGGTATGATTTTGCTGTAGCTATACACATAGTCACTCTCGACTTTATAGGCACGCGCTGCGGCTGACGCAGTCGTAAGCGAGCCATTGGCCATTGGCCTGTAGTTGCGAGGTCCGAA
Source organism: Ruegeria sp. AD9 (assembly GCF_056542305.1). Classification (NCBI taxonomy): domain Bacteria; kingdom Pseudomonadati; phylum Pseudomonadota; class Alphaproteobacteria; order Rhodobacterales; family Roseobacteraceae; genus Ruegeria; species Ruegeria sp. AD9. Next base: position 336,842 of record NZ_JBQFZP010000004.1, on the reverse strand, counting down.
CCTGTCCGAAAAAAACGGTGGAACGAGCGAGAATTTCGCATGTGGAATCATCGGCGTGAGAGCTTGGGCCTGACTGACCGTCTTGACGATAATGGTGTCGATCGAACTGTTCAGGACGGCGAGCGAAAGCCCGTGATCATAGACGAAGTCAAATACGATCCGCGCACCGAGTGGGCGCTGGATGGCAGCATCTCCGACCGGATCGTTATGAGTGATGATCGGGAAAATAATTCCGGGCGACTCCTCGGCTAATAGTGCTATGATGCCTTCAAGTCGATCAGTGCGCGATGTATCCGACGAGGCCTGCCAGTACCACAGATTGTCGCCAGAGAAATGCTCCTGGAATATTGTCTCGTCCGTCGGGATCTTATGGGTCGAAACGATTCCGACCTTGTACCCTTCCGCGAGTAAGATTTTTGTTAAATCTTTGATCTCCCTAAATACTCCACCGCCACCCGGAACAAGACCCGAGACCAGCAAAACCGCATGTTTGGGGTCCGTATTTCGATTCGCCGCCGTGACTCCGGCGTCAAGACACATGGCGCGACCGACGGCTTCACAAATCTCATCAACAAACCGGAACGCAAAAACTCCGTGAAAGGCCAAATCCCGATATTGAAAAACCTTTGAGCTTGCGTGCTCGGCTAGCAAAAGGAAATCTTCTAGTGAACACGAGTTGGCATTCTTATTGACTGGTGGCGACGCGAGCACCCTATCCCTACGATCGTCAAGCAATTTGTCGGTTTTGGATCCAGGGTCCCGTACGACCTTTTCTCTTAGCGCCTCTACGATCCGTAAATTAAACGCACGTTGTTCCTCGTGCTGCATGCTCGACCAAAGTCCCTTTCCGTGAAAGTTGTAGATGCTCCAAACGTTCGGTAGAAACTTGCATTTTAGTTTCGAGGAAAACGCAGAAAAAAAGAAAATCGCGGTGTCGCCGCGAAACTCCGGTTCTAGGAAATAGTCAGGAAGTGACTTCGCAATTTTTCGAAACAAAAGTGAAGACGTGTGACAATAGACATCGCCACCAATGCACAATTCATACGACCAATCGCGCTCACTCAAATCGCCGTGCATCAAACAGGCGCCATCGTTCATTTTTACAAGCGTATTATGTCCGACCGCAAAATATTCGAGATTACATTCGAGGAATTCCACTTGGTTTTGCAATTTGTCGTATGAAACGAAGCAATCATCCCCATCAAGCACGTGGAAATATTGCCCCTTCGCTAGATCATACGCGCGCTTGAAACTGAACCCCTTTCCAGAGTTGCACGCGTTGCGTAAGACTGTGACGTTCGGATAAACACGCGCGATGCCCTCCAGTATCTCAGGAGTCTTGTCCGTCGAACAATCGTCAACTACTAGGATCTCAACTTCGAACTCCGTACGCTGCAAAGCGACCGACTCTACAGCAACCGCAATGGTCTTCTCTTCGTTGAAGACCGGAATAATCACTGAAACCTTTGGAGAGCTTTCAAGGCGTTGCATGGGCAAATTAGCCCTCCTTCCCATCGAAAAGCGAAGCTTTCGTGTATCCCCGTGCTATGCGCTAGCCCTTGGGATCTAATTTTCTAACTTGGTAATCGTCTCGACAACTATCTCAGCAGCTTCAGTGGACAGATGTGGCCCGATCGGCAGACTGAGTGCTTTCTCCGAAATGCTCGACGCTATCGGAAATTGATGGCGAGGAAAGCCCATTTCAACATACGCCGCCTGCTCATGCGGCGCGATTGGATAGTGGATTTGAGTTGAAATGCCCGCTTTCTGAAGCTGTATTTGCAGTGCGTCCCTATTTTTGCTTTGAACTACAAAAAGATGCCATACTGGGTCGGCCCAGTCCGGCACCTCAGGCAGGATCAAGCTCGTGTTTTCAAGGCCATCAAGATAGAGTTGTGCGATATTACGTCGACGTTCGTTCCACGCGTCGAGATATCTGAGTTTCACTCGAAGAACTGCGGCTTGCAAGGTGTCGAGGCGACTGTTTACGCCTTGCGCTTCATGTTGGTATTTCTCCCGTGACCCGTAGTTCCGAAGCACGCGCAACCTATCAGCAAGATCATCGTGGTTTGTGGTGATTGCGCCACCGTCCCCGAATGCGCCTAGGTTCTTTCCTGGATAATAGCTCCAACACACAACGTCGCCGTGCCCCCCAACGCGAGTGCCCTTGTATTTGGCGCCATGGGCTTGCGCAGCGTCTTCGACAATAAACAAGTCTTTCGCGCGTGCGAACTCGAGTATCGAATCAAGATCGGCAGGCAGACCATAAAGGTGTACGACCATGATAGCTTTAGTGCGTGGTGTAACCGCTTTTTCAAGCGCAGCCGCCTCTATATTGTAGGTGCGAGGGTTTGGCTCTACGGGCACTGGCAGGGCTCCTACCGCCGAAATGGCCAGCCAACTAGCGATAAAAGTATTGGACGGAACGAGAACCTCGTCCCCAGCCCCAACGCCGAGGGCGCGGAGCGACAGAACCAATGCATCAAGACCGTTGGCGACACCTATAGCGTGCGCAGCACCGCAGTACTTAGCGAATTCACGTTCAAACGTATCGACCTCCTCACCAAGGATATACCAACCATTTGCCAGCACTCGAGTAACTGTATCGTCAATTTCAGCTTTTAGCTCACGATATGTCGCACCGAGATCTAAGAAGGGAATTTTCATTTCGACTGTTTCACCGCATCAACAAAAGTATGATAATCTCGAAAATAATCCGCCTCGTCATAAAGGTTCGACGCAAGAACCATGCAAACTGCACCAGATGAGAAGTTGTCCAGCTCTCGCCAAATCATCGGGCAAACTAAAAGCCCTTTGTAAGATCGGTTCAAATGAAAGGTCTTCTTCTCGTAGCCATCGTCGAGCGAAATATCAAAACTACCCGATACCGCAATTATAAGCTGTGTCAACGCTAGATGCGCATGCCCCCCTCGTTCGGCACCGCCTGGCACATCATAGAGGTAGTATATGCGCTGAATGCAGAAAGGCACATGTCGCCCACCCTCGATGAAAGTCAGGTTTCCACGCGGATCCGAAACTTTCGGTAAGTCAATTATTTGGCAGTCGGATAGGCTCATTTGGCAATCCCTACGTTTCTCGCTGGATTACCGAGTACGAGCATTCCATTTGGGACGTCTTTCGTCACAACCGCACCAGCTCCGACCATGGCACCCGCACCGATTGAGATACCGGGCATCAAAACAGCGCCCGCGCCGATCGAAGCCCCTGCACGAACGACAAGAGACGGAAACGATTCAGGGTACTGCCGACTTTTTGGATATTTGTCGTTTGTGAAAGACACGTTTGGCCCCACGAAAACGTCGTCTTCCAACCTGACACCGTCCCACAGCTGTACACCGGATTTCACTGTCACGCGATCTCCGATAACAACATCATTCTCAATAAAACAATGGGAGCAAATATTTGTCTCCCTACCAATGACGGCCCCCCTGAGCACAACCACATACTGCCAAATCCGAGTGCGGTCTCCTATCGCTTCACTCTGAACATCAGCGGTAGGGTGGATCATGACATCTTTACTGTTTTTCATGCACTTACCGTTTCAAATGTTTCTCAGTATTGTTGCCCCTTGTAGCGCCTTAGCAGGAAGCAGATCAAGTTGCCGTGAGCGATGTTTTGCCGGAGCTTGAAGTGGTTCCAGAAAACTGGACCGCGAGTTAATGTGGATTTCGAACCTTTTAAGGGTTACGAGAATGGCGTAGCGCAGGAAGTCAACAGACCAGTTTAAGGCCGAACTTGCGTTGGAATCGCCGGGTGGTGACAAAGCGAACCAGGAGATCGCGGCGAGGCACTTGATGCACCCGAACTAGGTCAGCACTTGGAAGCGTCAGGCTCTCGATGGCGTGGCCGATGTATTTGCACGTGGCGGCAAACTGGAAGGGCCGACAGAAGCAGAGATCAAGGAGCCCAATGCCAAGATTGGGAGGCTGGCCGTCGAGAGTTTTGGTCCGAAGGGCTGAAGCGGTGAGCCTACAGCGTTTTGCGTAGACCAGGTTTTTTGTTACGCGAGCAATTCCCAACCCAATCGCGCGTCGTTTCGCAGCCGACTGCAAAAATTCGTTCCGCGGACACGCCTTCAACAACCTGTAGGCTGAGCGAGTAAAGGAAAGGTGCCTATACAGCATATGAAATGATAGAACACGGGCAACGGTGATGCTTCAGGCGAAGTCGGGATACCTACTGATTATCGCCTGGCAACAAGGGTAATTGAGATTGCAGACAGCAACTTGACGATATCAACCGGACCGCTTACGTGGGGCTGATCAAGTTTGCTAGGAAAGCCTTCTGGGGTGAAGGCGAAATTACCTCGAACTAATCAAGCACCGAGATGTAAACGAACGGACAAGCATTGGAACCGCGTGTTACAATTATCAGTGTAACCTACAATAGTGCCAGCACTCTTCCTCAGATGCTGGCGTCGGTTCCCGATGGTGTTCCGATAGTGTTGGTCGACAATGGTTCGGGCGATTTAGAAGAGCTAAAGCGGCTTGCACAACTCAAGAACGCCAAACTCATTCTAAACGACCAGAACATGGGTTTTGGAGTGGGGTGTAACCAGGGTGCAGCCGGGGTAGAGACCGAATACTTGCTGTTTTTGAACCCGGACGCGCGCTTATCGAACGGCAGCTTGGAGAAGTTGCTGGCCGGTGCAGACCGTCACAAAACTGCTTCAGCGTTCAACCCCGCATTTACTCAAAAGTCTGGCAAAGGATTGCTGAAACGATCCAGTGTCTTGCTACCACGTAATAAGTGGTTGCGCGGGATTGAAACCGATACTGATTTACAGGTTCCGATATTGTCTGGCGCAGCGTTGCTTGTGCGCCAGTCGGCGTTCGAGAAGGTCGGTGGATTCGATGCAAATATCTTCTTGTACCACGAAGATGACGACATCTGTCTGCGTTTGAATGAACAAGTGGGGCCCTTGATATTCCTTCCCGACGCGGAAGTAACCCATATTGGTGGAGAATCTTCTCCCAAAAACCCAAAGATAGCTGCGATCAAAGCCTGGCACATGGGTCGCTCACGTGTTTACGCGGCACGCAAACACAAACGCCCGGCTCCTTTTTTGAATGCATTGATAAGTGCTTTACTGCAGGTGGCTTCACCTCTGGTTTTGTTTTCAAAACGAAAACGCGCCAAACAGGTGGCTTTTCTACGCGCTGTATGGTCAACGCGGAACTTGTCTTCATCGACTTCGGGCAAACAGCACGAGTAAAAACGCACGGCTTTTTTCAAGCTTTCCGGCCCCCAACGGACCTCTGACATTGGAGTTTGACTGTTTTGCAGACAACCGGCCTGAGTCTGCAAAAAACAGTCGGCGTGGTATTTCTCTAAATCCACACATTTATCTTGAATACGAGGTAATGTAAGATTTTTCTGTTGTATTTGGGTGGTTTTGTGGGATTACTGTGGAAACTTGTGGTGGAATTTGAGGACCCCGATGCAGCAAGACTCACTTCAGACAAAACGTGAGTGCCAAAGGCTTTTGTTTAGGCTTTACCCGGACCGACGCCGACAAGGGGCTTTCTAACTTATCGCCTCCAATACCCGCGCTTCATCGCTAAACAGGATAGAATCGAATGCTGAATCCAAGGACCTCACAGACCGACGAAAGCGCCGACCTGCTGTCTCATGCGGTAAAGATAGCTGACCTGGCCAGCGAAGCAGCGCGGGGGTATTTTCGTGGCGCGCTCGGGGTCGAGTTCAAATCGGATGAAAGCCCGGTGACACAGGCCGACAAGAGTGTTGAATCCCAGGTTCGCGCCTATCTTGAACAGTATTTCCCCGATCACGGCGTCTTTGGAGAAGAACATGGGTTCGAAGGGCAGGATTGCCGCGAGGTTTGGATCATCGACCCGATCGATGGAACCCGGTCATTCCTGTCAGGTCATCCGCTGTTTGGATTTCTGTTGGGGCATCTGGTTGACGGCAAACCCGATATCGGCGTGATCGGCATGCCGGCGATAAATGAAGTGTTTACCGGCGTTGTTGACCGGGGCGCCACGTTGAATGGCCATGCGATCACGACTTCGGCCCAAACGCGGCTGGATCAGTCCATTCTTTTTGTAAACGAAGGGGACAAGATCTATCGCGATCATCCGGCGTTATTCGACAGGTTGATGCAATCTGGACAGACCAGACGGTTCGCCTATGATTGCTATCCCCATGCCCTGCTGGCGGCGGGTCATGTGGATGCTGTGATCGACTATGATCTACAGCCCTATGATTACCTGCCAGTGCTGGCCGTGGTTGAAGCTGCGGGTGGGGTGATGACAGATTGGCAGGGTCAGCCGCTTGACTTGAATTCTGACGGCCGGGTGATTTCAGCAGCTACACCCGAGCTGCACGGGGAAATGTTGGACTTGGTGAACGGGTAAGATCATGGCGATAGTAAGCTTTCTCATCAGCCTGGCCGGAGCCACGATGCTGCTGCTTTACGCAGTGCGGATGGTCCGCACTGGGATCGAGCGCAGCTATGGGGCTTCGTTCCAGCGCCTCATGACGGGCCAAAGCCATTATGCGCAGGCGTCAATGGTGGGTATTGTGATGGCGGTGGTTCTGCAAAGCTCGGCAGCGGTTGCCCTTTTGACATCGGGTTTTGCTGCCGGAGGTTTCCTGACCTTTCCCACCGGTCTTGCAATCGTGCTGGGCGCTGATCTCGGTTCGGCGCTAATTATTCAGGTGTTGTCATTCCAGTTGGGTTGGCTGATACCGTTGCTTCTGGCGGTTGGCGGGTATCTGTTTGTCAAGACCGAGGCCAAGAGGCCCCGGCAATTGGGGCGCATCCTGATGGGGATTGCGTTCATCTTGATTTCATTGCGCTTTTTGCGCGAAGCCATGGACCCGATCCGGGACAGTGCCTTTTTGCCTGCCGTCGCCGAGTATCTGGCACGCGACTATATTACAGCGTTTCTGGTCGGCGGCGCGCTGGCCTTTGTTATGCATTCCTCGGTCGCGGCAATCCTGATGTGTGTGACGCTGGTCCAGATCGGCGCAATCCCATTTGCCGCCGGGCTGTCGCTGGTATTGGGGGCCAATTTCGGTTCAGCTTTCATACCTGTTTGGCTGAGCAGGGGGATGGAAATGCCCGCCAGGCGCATACCCTTTGCCAACCTGGCCTTGCGCGGCAGCTGGGCGATAGTCACCCTTTTCGCGGCGACTGCGGCACTGCGTGCCGGTGTTCTGGGGGATTTGCAGGGCGGTCAGATGCTGGTCAATGCGCATCTGGCGTTCAATGCTTCGTTGCTGGTGCTTGCGCTGCCCTTCTGCGGGCGATTGCGCGCGCCGTTCGAGCAGTTTTTTCCGGACCCGAAATCTGCGAACGCGCTGGCCCAGTCAGGTCGCCCGGCCAGTGCGCTGGACGTACGCACTGCTGGCAGCCCGTCCCAGGCGCTGTCCAGCCTCAAGCGTGAACTGCTGCGAATGAGTGATCTGGTCGAGTCGATGTTCCGCCCGTCGCTGGAATTGTACCGCAGCGGTGACAAGGACCAGATACGCGCCGTAAGGGACATGGACGAAGATGTGAACGACTGCCTGTCGGGTATTCGAAAATTCGTGGCTGCCATTCCCGAGGAGACGTTCGGAAAGCAGAACGCAAAAGTGGCGCGCGACCTGATGGAATACGCAATCCGGCTGGAAACTGCGGGCGACGTTGTTGCCAAGCGGCTGACTGTTCTGGCGGGCGACATGCGGAAGAAAGGCGCTTCATTTTCAAAAGACGGCTGGTCGGAACTGGTTGAGATGCACGAAGGCATCCTCGCCAACCTCAAACTGGCCTCAAACGTTCTGATCTCGGACGATCTGGAAAGCGCCCGTCTGCTGAGCCTTGAGAAAACCGAAATCAAACGGGCCGAGCGTGACAGCCGCAAACGCCACCTCAAACGCTTGCAGCACGGCAGTACGGAAAGCTTTGAGACCAGCGATATCCACTTGGAAACCCTGCGCGCGTTCCGGGAATTCAACAGCCACATCGCTGCGGTGGCCTATCCGATCCTGTATCGAAACGGGCAATTGCTGGAAACACGCCTGATCGAAGAAATGCCGCGCAAAGAGCAGGGCGAGGACACAGAGGTCTAGGGATGATTGCACCGGCAAAGGTTGGTTTCGTGCGGATACGGTCTGTTACATATTGTAACCGCTCAGGCCGGTTTCTGCCGCTTTTGCGCGTGGCCGTGCTGGACGCGGGATTAGAATAAGGTAGCGTGTCGGCACTTGTTTCCGGGGGCTATCTGTGCTGCGTTTCTTAATCTTCATTCTGTGTTTGGTCGTGCTGACGGCCTGCGTCGACCGGACTGTATCCGAAACGCTTCCATCTGCATTGAAAATCGGAACTCCCGAAACAGTTTTTGCGGCCACCACACGTGCGCGCGAGCCCGATGGCGCGTATGGATTCCGCCGCGCAGAACGCCTGCAATTTCTGGAAACGACCGTGTCGATACCACCTGGCCGTTCACCGGGAAGCCTTAAATTTTCATACGCAAACCCTGACCCGAGAAAGCAGTTCGTACTGGCAGAGGTCGATCAGCTAAGCGGGCCGCAACAGTTGAAGGACAGGCTGAGGGGGGCTGACGAAGTCACGATTTTTGTGCATGGCTATAACTCCACTCAGACAGAGACATTGTTCCGGGCTGCTCAGCTGTCACATGATATCGGTATTCCCGGTCAAATCCTTGTCTATTCATGGCCCAGCCGCGCGACGGGCTATGGTTATGCCTATGATCTGGACAGCATGTTGTTTGCCCGTGATGGGCTGGAGGAAACCATTCGTCTTCTCAAGTCGATGGGGGTCAAGCGGGTGGCCCTTGTGGCGCATTCAATGGGCGGCGCGCTGGCTATGGAGATGATACGGCAAACCGAACTGAAACAGCCGGGCTGGGCAAAGCGAAATCTGGAAGGTGTTATTCTGATCTCTCCCGATCTGGACGTGGATGTTTTTCGGTCGCAGATGAACAGTATCGACAATCCTCCTGATCCTTTTGTCGTGATGGTGTCCAAGAAAGATAAGATCCTGAACATTTCAGGTCGGCTGAGAGGAACCGCCGATGGTGAAAGGCTGGGCAATATCGGATCGGCCGAGAAACTGTCCGAATATCCGATTGAAATCGTGGATACGACTGCCTTCAACAGCGATGCGGAATCTTCCCATTTTGTGGCCGCCACTTCTCCGGCCCTGTTGACTATCCTCCGCTCCGTGCGCCGGGTCAGCGAAACCTTTGGGCGCGATGACCGGCGCGGGATCGACATCCTCGTACCGCCAAGCCAGCGCAATCCTGTTGGCGCAACAGAAATCGTGCTGACTGAAACCGGCCAGGCCCAGGTGAGCAATCCGTGACGCGGGTTTCCCTGCACCGGTTTCTTGTGGACAACGCGACCTGGCTTGCGACCGGCGTTCTGCTGACATTTCTGTCCAGTTTCGGGCAAACCTTTTTCATCTCGGTCTTTGCTGGTGAAATCCGCTCTGAATATGGCCTCAGCCACGGCGCATGGGGTGGGCTGTACACGTTAGGCACGACCCTGTCTGCAATCGTGATGATCTGGGCTGGAGGGTTGACGGATATCTTCCGCGTACGGGTATTGGGCCCAGTTGTGTTGGCGGGACTGGCGTTGGCCGCCATTGCAATGGCGCTGAACACCTGGCTGCTGCTGTTACCACTGGTGATCTTTCTGCTGCGGTTATTTGGGCAGGGGATGAGCACGCATCTTGCCGTGGTCGCAATGGCGCGCTGGTTCACGGTTACGCGGGGCAAAGCACTTTCCATCGCGTCCACCGGCTATGCGCTTGGCGAGGCGTTGTTGCCGCTGATTTTTGTTGGCGCCATGGTCTATCTGGATTGGCGCTGGCTGTGGGTTGCCGCGGCGGGCATCACGGCGCTGGGTATTCCGGTTCTGATGCGGCTGCTGCGAGAAGAGAGAACTCCACAAAGCCTCGCCAACGCGTTTTCAGCATCGGGAATGCAGGGAAAACACTGGACCCGGCGGGACGCTCTGTTCCATCCTTTGTTCTGGTTTATGGTGCCATCAGTGCTTGGGCCATCCGCATTCATCACCGCATTTTTCTTCCATCAGGTTTTTTTGGCCGATGTGAAGGGATGGCAGCATATCCAACTGGTGGCTCTATTCCCGATCTTTACCGGAATATCTCTGTTTTCCATGTTTGTCGCAGGCTGGGCGCTGGATAAATGGGGGACCGCCCGGATCATGCCCTACTACCAGCTTCCGATCGCACTTGGGTTCGTCATTCTGGGCACAACCAATTCGATCAGCGGCGCGACCCTGGGGCTGGTCTTCCTGGCTTTGACCGTTGGAGCAAACAGCACATTGCCCAGCGCATTCTGGGCCGAATTCTACGGAACCCGGCATATCGGTGCGATCAAGGCGATGGCCGCGGCTGTCATGGTGCTGGGATCGGCCATCGGCCCCGGCCTGACCGGCGTTCTGATTGACCTTGGCGTTGCGCTGAACACACAGTTCATCTGGGTTGGGGTGTTCTTCGTGCTGGTTTGCGTTCTGGTCCGAACAGGTATTTCCCGCGCCCGTCGGGATTTTTAGCGCATTCGCCTGAGATAGACGTAATAAGCACCCTCGCCGCCATGACTGATATGCGCGGGGTTGATCTGCATCACCGCCTGCGCCAACGGCGGTATGGACAGCCAATGCGGCACTTGATTGCGTAATACGCCACGCGGCGTCGGGATTGGGCCGGGTTCGTCGCGGTCCTTGCCCTTGCCGGTTACCACCAGAACCAGTCGTTTACCTTGTGCCTGCGCGCTCAGGATAAAACGGATCAACGCAGGATGGGCCGTATCAACCCGCATACCGTGAAGATCCAGCTTGCCTTCGGGCTTTAGCTTACCGCGCTTCATCCGGCCAAAAGCCTTGATATCCATCTGAACAGGCGCGGCACGCAGCGCGTCCGTCAACGATGGTTTCAGATCGTTTGGCTTCGAGTTCGGCTGAAGGTTCTGACCAAGCTCAAACACCTCAAACCGGGGTTTTGGTGTTTTTCTGGGCCTGGGTTTCGGCAGGGTGGTCGGATGGACGGTCTGAGGACAGTCCGGATGCAGACGCTCGGCCTGTTTGGTGACCTTGCGCCAAAGCTCGATCTCATCGGTTGTCAGTTTGCGCCGGGTCATCAGAATTCATCCGGCAACAGGGCATAGGCGCGCTGAATAGGCAACAACAGAACCATCCGACCCGGATCTTTCAGCCTGCCCGCAGCCTGTCCGGCTTCTTCACCGGTACCGAAAAAGATGTCCGCCCGTTGCGCACCTTTGATGGCCGCGCCTGTGTCCTGCGCGATCATTAGCCGTCGCAACGGGTTTTCACCGTCCTTTTCCACCCAGACAGGTGCGCCCAATGGTGTATAGGTGGGGTCCGCCGCAATCGAGCGCATTGTCGTGATCGACCGGTTCATCGCCCCCAAAGGTCCAAATTCGGGGGCAACGCGTGAAACCTCGCGAAAAAACACGTATGACGGGTTGTGAAACAGCAACTCGGCACCGGCCTCGGGGTTCTTGCGCACCCAGGCGCGGATCATCTGGGCGCTGACCTCATGCGCACCCAGAACCCCGCGTCGCACCAACTCGACACCGATCGACCGATAGGGGTGACCATTCGCACCACCATATCCAACCCGCAGCGCACCGCCATCCGACAATCGAATACGCCCCGAGCCCTGAATTTGCAGAAAGAACAGCTCAACTGGGTCGTCGACCCAGGCAATCTCTAGCCCGCGGCCCTGCATCACATCGCCGGTCAGGATGTCACGACGGCTCAGCCATGGTCCTTCCGCACGGGCTTCGGGTGGCATCTTGTAGATCGGGTATTTGAAACGGTCTGTCCGGGTGCGCGCGCCGTCAAGCTCGGGTTCAAAATAGCCGGTAAACAGGCCCTCTTTGTCATCCTCGACCAGAACAGGGCGGAAGAATAACTCGAAAAAGGCGCGGGCAGCATCCGGTTCATATGTTCTGGCCACACCACACAAGGCGCGCCAATCCGGGTCATCCAGATCACCGCACGTGTTCAGAAAAACGGAAAGGGCCGCGCCGTGGTCGTCCTCCGCCCAGCCCTGCAGATCGTCAAACGACAGAATGGATCGCATTGCCTCGGCTCCGGCAGCGCTGGCGGTGGTCATTGCGCCCACCAGTAAAAGCGACCGAAGCGTTGCAATCATGCGTCCGTGGCGACAAGCAGCCAGTTCGGATCGTCCTTGCCCATGACACGGGCAAAGGTCCAGCTGTCTTTCTGGCGCTTCACGGTATTCGGGTTGCCTTCGACGATGTCGCCTCCGCGATCGCGCACGACCGAGGTCAGCTCTCCCACGAACTTCATCGTGATTTCGGCCTGGTTCGTATCCTTGTCGAATTTCACATCCGTCAGGGTGGTTTCCCGCACGCCGATGAATTCAGCCTCGATGGTCAGGCCCTGATCTTCGCGCGCTGCCACGACCGAAACGAAAGTCTCGAACACTTCTTCCGACAGGAAAGGCTGGATTTCATCCAGATTGCCCCTTTCAAACCCCATCACGATCATCTCATACGCACCGCGCGCACCCTGAACGAACTCGCCGACCGAGAAGCCGGGCTCGACACGTTTCATTGCAGCCAGGGTTTGCGCCTGTTCGCTGTCTTCGGCGACATGGTCGGTAATGTCATGATCCGGGCCGCCATCGATCACCTCGAAACCGCGGCGCGATTTATGGGCTTCGGGCTGTTGCTGCACAGGCGGTTTTTCAAAGCCTTCACGCGTGCCCAATACGCTTTTGAGGCGCAGGATCAGGAAAATGGCAATTCCGGCCAGGACCAGGAGCTGGATCATAGGGTTGTCGCTCATTTCATTCTCTTTTCAACGCCGCGACTTTGTATACACGGCCTCATGCCACTATGTAGGTGACAGTGAGTGGCAAGTCCACAGCCCGGCCTAAGGGAAAGGATAACGCAAATGTATCTGTTCTTGGCATTTTTGTTGGTGCCCATAATCGAAATCGCGCTGTTTATTCAGGTTGGTGGTTTGATTGGGTTGTGGCCGACACTTGCCATCGTAGTGCTGACCGCGGTTCTGGGCACGGTTTTGGTGCGGACACAAGGTCGCATGGCGCTTGGACGGCTGCAACGGTCCTTTGCCGAATTGGACGATCCGACCGAACCCCTGGCCCATGGGGCAATGATCCTGTTGTCGGGCGTTTTGTTGCTGACACCGGGTTTTTTCACTGATGCCGTTGGTTTTGCGTTGTTAGTTCCCGGTATCCGCATCGCCGTTTTCCGGTACCTGAAATCCAAGGTTACAGTGACTCAGTTCCAGATGGGGCCGGGCCCCGGATATCAAACCCGGGGGACCCCTTTCGATCAGGGCGATATCATCGATGGGGATTTCACCGAAGTTCGGCCAAAAAAAGACTCCTCGAAGCCTTCGAAATGGGTGGAAGGCCCCCACCAGCATTGAGGTGCCGCGCCCAACTTGCTAAGCAGTGGCGAATTTCATTTTTGGAGTAGATCCATGGCCGAAGAAAACGCTGCAGAAAACACTGCGGCCCAAGCCGCCCCGCAGGTTCAGATGCGTGTTCTGGGGCAGTTCATCCGTGATATGTCCTTTGAAAACGTGATGGCGCAAAAGGGCGTTTCCGGAGACGTACAACCGGAAATCGCCGTTCAGGTGAATCTGGATGCCAAAAAACGCGCGGCGGACCATCAGTTCGAAGTTTCGATCAAGCTGAACCTGACATCCAAAGCCAAAGGCATGGATGACATCTTGTTCCTGTGTGAACTGGACTATTGCGGAATGTTCCACGTGGAAGGTGTGCCGGAAGATCAGCTGCACCCGTTCCTGATGATCGAATGCCCGCGCATGTTGTTCCCGTTCCTGCGCCGCATTGTCAGCGATATCACCCGCGATGGCGGCTTCCCGCCGGTCAACTTGGACAATATCGATTTCGTTGCGCTCTATCGCAATGAGTTGATGCGCCGTCAGGCCGAACAGGCCCAAAAAGCAGACGCGTAAGGTTTTGACCCGCGCCTGTCCGGATCAGGCGCGGGTCCACAAGGCGTTCTCGCCCAGTTTTTCCACGAAAGCTTCATGTGCTGCGCGTTCATCCTCGGTGATCCGGGATGGCAATGGTGTGCTGCGCGGTGTAGCTCGCCAATCATCGCTGCCACCGTCCGCAGAAGATGTGGATGTCGACAGACCAAAATCCGGCTGCCGCCCACCGATCAATTCCAGGTAAACCTCGGCCAGAATTTCCGAGTCGAGCAACGCGCCGTGCAACACACGGTTCGAGTTGTCGATATTGAAGCGACGGCACAGCGCATCCAGTGACGCTGGCGAACCGGGGAACCGTTTACGGGCAATTGCCAGTGTATCCAACGCCTGCTCCATGGGGATAAGCGGGGCACCCATCCATTTCAGCTCGGCATTCAGGAACTTCATGTCGAATGAGGCGTTGTGGATCACCAACCGCGCATCGCCAACAAATTCGCGAAATCCATGGCCAACCTTTGCAAAGACCGGCTTGTCTTTCAGCGTCACTTCGCCCTTTTCCGGCGGGCGCGGGGTTTCCAGCAGATCGGGACCTATACCATGCACGCCAAACGCCTCTTCCGGCATCGAGCGTTCGGGGTTGATATAGACGTGATAGGTTTCACCGGTTGCAACGTGGTTCCACAGCTCAACGGCGCCGATTTCCACGATCCGATCCCCGCTGTCGGGGTCAAACCCGGTGGTTTCGGTATCCAGTACAATCTCACGCATGTGCCATCCCCGCCCGTATCTGCCTGACCACATCCTGCACCTGCGCGCGGGCGTGGTCCAGAGTATCGGTCACGATCACAAAATCCGACCGCGCACATTTTTCATCGTTCGGCATCTGCTTGGCGCGGATCTGCTCGAACTGCGCCTCGGTCATTGTTCCGCGTTCCATTACGCGCCGCTTTTGGTCTTCGGCCGGGACCGAAACGCAGGCCACTGCGTCCATTGCTGCATCAGCGCCCGTTTCAAACAAAAGCGGAATATCGAACACCAGGATGTCGCTTGTAGCGCTTTCGCGAAATTCCGCACGATCAGCAGCGACAAGTGGATGCACAATCGCCTCAATCGCTTTCAACGTGGCCGGGTCACCCACGATAATTCGTTTCAACGCGTCTCGGCTGACCACCCCATCACGTATCGCATCGGGAAAGGCTGCCCGCATTGGTTCAACCGCTGCTCCACCAATGGCATACAGCCGATGCACCGCCGCATCCGCATCCCACAATGCGCACCCTTCTTCAACGAACATCTGCGCTGTGGTGCTTTTCCCCATGCCGATTGAGCCTGTCAGGCCAAGCGTAAAACTCATGCCAGGGCCGCCGCGCGCGTATCCGCGTCTACTTCGGGGCGAACACCAAACCAGCGTTCAAACCCAGGAACGGCCTGATGCAGCAACATCCCCAGACCATCAACCGTGGTGCATCCGGCCTCCTCGGCGGTTTGAAGCAGGCGGGTTTTCAACGGGGCATAGACAAGGTCCGTTACCACGGCACCGGGCTGCAACCCGTCCAACGGCACGCGCAGCTCTGGCTGGCCCTGCATCCCCAGTGAAGTCGTATTGACCACCAGTTCGGCGTTTTCAATGACATTTCCCGCCTGAACCCAATCGACCACGCGAATGCGTTGGCCGAACTCTTCCTTCAGATGATCCGCGCGGGCGCGCGTCCGGTTGGTCAGCAGGATTTCCGGCACCCCGGCATCAGACAAAGCCTGCAAAACGGCACGGGCAGCACCCCCGGCACCAAACACCACCGCCGGGCCATCTTTCGCATTCCAGTCAGGTGCGCCATTGCGCAGGTTCTCCATAAACCCGTACCCGTCGGTGTTATCTGCGTGGATCGAACCATCAGTTCGGAACACCAGCGTATTTGCGGCACCAATCACCGTTGCGCGGTCGGAAACGTGATCTGCGATCTTCAACGCAGCTTCTTTGTGCGGAACGGTCACGTTGGCCCCGACAAAGCCCGCTTTGGGCAGGGTTCGCAGCACAGTCTCCAGATCAGCAGAGGCGACGTCCATCGGGATATAATGCCCGACAAGCCCATAGGTCTTTAACCAATGCCCGTGCAGCTTGGGTGAACGCGAATGCCCGATGGGGTGCCCGATCACTCCGGCTAAAGGAACCCGGTTGTCTGTCATTGCTCGATCACCCCTTTGACAGCCAGAAAGTTGAGAAGCTCTAACAGAGGTATACCCAAAACGTTAAAATAGTCGCCGTCAATGGTGGCGAACAGGCGGACGCCTTCTTCTTCCAGCTTGTAGGCTCCGACGGCATGGCGAATGCTGTCCCAGTTCCGCGCAACATAGTCTTTCAGATAGGCATCGGAACTGGCCCGCATCCGCAAACGCACCTGCCCCACATGCCGCCAGATCGGCTCACCATCCTGATAGATCACAGCAGCGGACAAAAGCATGTGCCGCTTGCCGCGCATATCTTTCAGTTGGGCCAACGCCTGTTCCGGGGTTTCGGGCTTTGACAGCAGCTGCCCTTCGAAATCCAGCACCTGATCGCAACCGATCACCATGGCGCCAGGGTTTTTATCACTGACCTTACGCGCTTTGATCTCCGCCAGCGTATCCGCAATATCGCGTGGTGCGGCATCCTCTGCCAGCAACGCCCGTTTGACCGTCTCTTCATCCACGCGCGCCGTTTGAACCGCAAACGGCACACCTGCGTTCCTTAGCAGTTGCGCGCGAATAACAGATCCCGAAGCCAGAAGAATGGGGACAGACATGTGGAAAACCCCGTGTGCAAATCGATGAGAGTTCTGGGGTGTTTTGTATGGTTTTCCGGTTGACACGCAACCCCGGGAATTTTGTGGCAAAGATCCCCGAGTCGCTCAAATCTCATCCTTTCGGGACAAGGATAACTCTAACTCCTGGGATAACAGATGTATCCAACGATACCCATCGGGTTATCCACAGACCAGATTCGCCTGGTTCAACTTAAATAATTGATTTATATATATAATTTGTACTATCAACAGAATCTCTGGGAACCTCAGATATTTTGTCCCCCTGGGGAAAACGCTAGGGTAAAAATAATAATCCACGGATATTTAGCACCCTACAAAACCATCATCCTTTTTCTTTTCTTATTTTTTTATTAGGGAGAGTTCCGAACAACGTTCGGAGCCGGCATGACAGACCTTCTTTTCACGATTTACCCGTGGGTGAAGTCATTACATATCATGGCCGTGATCTCATGGATGGCGGGTTTGTTCTACTTACCCAGACTGTTTGTTTATCATGTCGAAAAAGCGCAGGCCGTAGAGGGCGCGCAAGACATCTTCTTTGAAATGGAAGACAAGCTGCTGCGGGTGATCATGCGCCCCGCGATGGTTGTGACCTGGTTATGCGGGCTGATCATGGTGTTCACACCGGGGATCGTCGGATGGGATTTCGCATGGCCCTGGGTTAAAGGCGCGGGCGTGATCGCGATGACCTGGTTCCACCACTGGCTTATGGCCCGAAGAAAGGATTTTCTGACAGGCCAGAATAAGCTCACTGGGCGGCAATATCGCATGATGAACGAGGTTCCGACCATTCTGATGGTTACCATCGTTCTGGCGGTCATTCTGAAGTTCTGAACGCCTATTTGACTCCGAACGACGCTGCGCTTATGTAGATTACAACACGCCCGTCCGGGCGGCGTATTTTCCGTACTGAAATTCCACTTCAAGCCGCGTTTTCAGCGGTGAAGGTATGTATCATGTCCAATGAATCCCTGAATCTGGCCGACCTGAAAGCCAAAAGCCCCAAAGACCTTCTGGCAATGGCCGAAGAGCTGGAGATCGAAAACGCCTCGACCATGCGCAAGGGCGAGATGATGTTCCAGATTCTACGCGAACGTGCCGATGATGGCTGGACCGTCGGCGGTGATGGCGTACTGGAAGTGCTACAGGATGGGTTCGGCTTTCTGCGCTCGCCCGAGGCAAACTATCTGCCGGGTCCTGACGATATCTATGTCTCGCCCGATATGATCCGTCTGCACTCACTGCGGACTGGGGACACGGTCGAGGGCGAGATCAAGGCGCCGGACGAGAGTGAGCGTTATTTCGCGCTGACAAATGTCACCATGATCAACTTTGAAGATCCCGAGAAGGCCAAGCACAAGATCCTGTTCGACAACCTGACGCCTCTGTACCCGGATGAGCGTCTGAAGATGGAAATCGAAGATCCCACCATCAAGGATAAGTCCGCGCGCGTGATCGATCTGGTTGCGCCGATCGGTAAAGGTCAGCGTTCGCTGATCGTGGCACCGCCGCGGACTGGTAAAACCGTGATCCTGCAGAACATCGCGCATTCGATCGAACAGAACCATCCGGAGTGTTACCTGATCGTCCTGCTGATCGACGAACGCCCGGAAGAAGTGACCGACATGCAGCGCTCGGTTAAGGGTGAGGTTGTGTCGTCAACCTTCGATGAGCCCGCAACGCGTCACGTGGCCGTGTCGGAGATGGTCATTGAAAAGGCCAAGCGCCTGGTCGAACATAAACGAGATGTTGTTATTCTACTCGACTCAATCACAAGACTTGGTAGGGCTTTTAACACCGTTGTACCATCCTCGGGCAAGGTTCTGACCGGTGGTGTGGACGCAAACGCGCTGCAGCGGCCCAAGCGTTTCTTCGGCGCGGCCCGGAACATCGAAGAGGGCGGATCGCTGACCATCATCGCCACGGCGCTGATCGATACCGGCAGCCGGATGGACGAGGTGATCTTTGAAGAATTCAAAGGTACTGGTAACTCGGAAATCGTTTTGGACCGCAAGATTGCAGACAAACGCGTGTTCCCGGCGATCGACATCCTGAAATCCGGTACACGGAAAGAGGACCTGCTGGTCGACAAGGGCGATCTGGCCAAAACCTTCGTTCTGCGCCGTATCCTCAATCCTATGGGCACCACCGACGCAATCGAGTTCCTGTTGTCGAAGTTGAAACAGACGAAGACAAACGGCGAGTTCTTCGATTCAATGAACACCTGACACAGGTCTTAAGCGACGCGAGGCCTACGAATGGATACGATATTCGCCTTGGCCAGCGCGCAAGGCAAAGCAGGGGTGGCGGTCATCCGCCTCTCTGGCCCCGAAGCGCATGCCGCAGCCGCATGTCTGAGCGGCGCGGAACTGCCCAAGCGGGGAATAGTCTTGCGCACCCTGCGGGATCAGGACGGATCACGTCTGGATGATGGTCTGGTTCTGACCTTTCAGGCACCGGCAAGTTTCACCG
The DNA here is from genome assembly GCF_056542305.1 of Ruegeria sp. AD9. Taxonomy (NCBI): domain Bacteria; kingdom Pseudomonadati; phylum Pseudomonadota; class Alphaproteobacteria; order Rhodobacterales; family Roseobacteraceae; genus Ruegeria; species Ruegeria sp. AD9. The sequence continues at coordinate 317,574 of NZ_JBQFZP010000004.1, read as the reverse complement.
GGGAAGACGTGGCAGAACTTCAGATCCATGGCAGCACGGCCTCGGTCAATGCGGTTCTGCGCTGTTTGTCGAACACCGATGGGCTGCGGCTGGCGGACCCGGGTGAATTCACACGCCGGGCCCTTGAAAATGGCAAGATGGATCTGACACAGGTCGAAGGCCTGGCAGACCTGATTGATGCGGAAACCGAGGCACAGCGTAAGCAGGCCCAGACCATTCTTGCCGGTGAGCTTGGCACGCTGGCCGAGCGCTGGCGGCGCGATCTGATCCGCGCGGCATCGTTGCTGGAAGCCGTCATCGATTTCGCTGATGAAGACGTCCCCACCGACGTCACGCCGGAAGTCCGCGATTTGACAAGCGGTGTTCTGGCAGATCTTCGTCGAGAAGCAGATGGGGTGAAGATTGCCGAGCGTATTCGTACCGGATTTGAAGTGGCTATTGTTGGTCTTCCCAATGCAGGAAAATCAACCCTGTTGAACGCGCTTGCAGGACGTGAAGCCGCAATTACCTCGGAATTCGCAGGCACAACCCGGGATGTGATCGAGGTTCGTATGGATCTGGCTGGCTTGCCGGTGACATTGCTGGATACGGCCGGGTTGCGGGAAACCGAAGATCACGTCGAGAATCTTGGGATCGAGCTGGCTCGAAAACGGGCAGAAGCGGCAGACTTGCGTGTTTTTCTGACCGAAGTCCCGGAAGAGCTGGATGTAGCTGTGCAGGATGGTGATATCCATGTTCTGCCCAAAGCAGACCTGCGGGAAGATAAGAGTGAAGGTGTTTCAGGAAAGACAGGACAGGGGATTGATGCGCTTGTCGACCAGATTTCGTGGGCCTTGAGTGAAAGAACCACAACACATGGTATAGCCACGCGTGAACGCCATCGCGCTGCGATGAACAAGGCATCGGCTTCACTTGTTGCTGCGATCACGGTTCTGGAATCAGGCCCGGACCTGTATGATATCGCTGCGGAGGAGTTAAGGACTGCCATACGGGCGCTTGAATCTCTGGTCGGCAGAATTGATGTCGAGACACTGTTGGATGAAATCTTCTCCAGCTTTTGTTTAGGAAAATAAGGATTGTTTCACGTGAAACATTCAAACTTTGATGTCATCGTGGTTGGGGCCGGTCATGCCGGTACGGAAGCCGCGCACGCCGCTGCCAGGATGGGTGCGAAAACCGCTTTGGTGACATTATCTGCGACCGATATCGGCGTCATGTCCTGCAACCCGGCTATCGGTGGGTTGGGGAAGGGACATCTGGTTCGAGAGATTGACGCGCTGGACGGTGTAATGGGTCGCGTCGCTGACCAGGCTGGTATTCAGTTTCGACTGTTGAACCGGCGAAAAGGTCCGGCTGTTCAGGGTCCCAGAACGCAGGCTGACCGCGCCCTGTATCGTGCGGCAATGCAAAACGAAATCAGCAACCAGGAAAACCTGTCCGTTATCGTTGGGGAGGTTGTAGACTTCCTGATGGACGGACACCGTGTCGCCGGTGTCCTGCTTGGAGATGGGTCGGAAGTGCATGCCAAAGCCGTTGTTCTGACTTCCGGAACCTTCCTGCGCGGCGTCATCCATATAGGCGATGTGTCACGGGCTGGTGGGCGGATGGGAGATCGCCCTTCGATAAAACTGGCCGAGAGGTTGGATGGCTATAACCTTCCGCTGGGACGCTTGAAGACCGGCACACCGCCGCGTCTGGATGGGCGCACGATCGACTGGTCAGGTTTGGAAAGACAGGACGGGGATGAGGACCCGACCTTGTTTTCTTTCCTATCAACATCGATTGTCGCGCCTCAGATTTCCTGCGGTATTACACATACCAATGCCAAGACGCATGAGATCATCGAAGCAAACCTCTCAAAATCGGCGATGTATGGGGGCCATATCGATGGCATAGGTCCAAGATATTGCCCTTCGATCGAAGACAAGATTGTGCGCTTTGCAGATAAGGACTCGCATCAGGTTTTTCTTGAGCCTGAAGGCGTCAATGATCACACGATTTATCCCAACGGTATTTCAACGTCACTGCCTCAGGACGTGCAATTGGAATACGTTCGGTCGATCAAAGGGCTTGAAAAGGCGGATATTCTGCAACCGGGCTATGCGATTGAATATGATTATGTGGACCCACGTGTCTTAACCGCGTCCTTGTCGCTACCCGACGTTCCGGGACTATATCTGGCAGGGCAGATCAACGGAACCACAGGATATGAGGAAGCTGCGGCACAAGGGATGGTTGCTGGCCTTAACGCGGCGCTGGACGTACAGGGCCGCGAGCCGGTCATTTTCACCAGATCAGACAGCTATATCGGCGTGATGATAGACGACCTGACGACACGTGGTGTGGCAGAGCCTTATCGAATGTTCACCTCCAGGGCCGAGTTCCGACTGTCTCTGCGTGCAGATAATGCAGATCAACGGTTGACGTCGATTGGGTTGGAACTTGGCTGTGTCGGAGAGAGGCGTCAGGCGCATTTTGAGAAGAAAATGAGCCAGCTTGATGCAGCGAAATCCAAGCTGACCGCTCGCACATACACACCCAAGGAAGTTCTTTCAGCCGGGATCAACGTCAACCAGGATGGAAACCGCCGAGATGGAGTGGCGATTCTGGCATTTCCGGATACATCTTTCGAGGACTTGTTTCCCTTGATACCAGATCTACAAGATGTAGACGTGGCGATCCGGCTTCAAATCGAACGTGACGCACTTTATGCGAACTATATCGACCGGCAAAAGCGCGATGTTGAGGCTATGAAGCGGGATGAATCCTATGTTATCCCGCGTGAATTTGACTATTTTGGCCTGGACGGGCTGTCTTCTGAGATGAAGCAGAAACTGTCACAGGCCAAACCGTCGAACATAGCGCAAGCAAGCCGAGTCGAAGGCGTTACACCGGCTGCGCTCACCCTTGTCCTGGCAAAATTGCGCCGCGATCAACGAGCGCGTCAGGCATGATGGCCGATTTTTCCAAGTTTGATGGCTTGAATGTTTCACGTGAAACATTCGAACGTCTGAAAATCTATGTTGATCTGGTGAACCGCTGGAATCCCAGGATAAATCTTGTTTCACGCAATAGTCTGGAATTCCTGTGGGATCGGCATATTCTGGATTCTGTCCAAGTTTTTCGATGCGCTGAAACGTTTGACACTTGGGTGGACCTTGGCAGCGGTGGCGGATTCCCCGGAATGGTGTGCGCCATTATTGCTGCCGAGGAAGCTCCGACCGCCAGTTTCTCCCTAGTGGAAAGCGACCAGAGAAAATCGGCTTTTCTGCGTAACGTCGCCCGTGAATGTGGCGTGTCGTGTAAAGTGATTTCCAAGCGGATCGAGGTGGTTGAACCCCTGGGCGCAAACATCGTTTCGGCGCGCGCGCTGGCGGATCTGCGTACATTGTTATCATTTTGTGACAGACATTTAGGTGAAAACGGGACCGCGCTGTTGCCTAAAGGTGCAAACTGGAAAAAAGAGCTGGATGAGGCGCGTGAGGAATGGAATTTCGATGCTGAGGCCATTACAAGTTTAACTGAACCTCAGGCTGTTATCCTTAAGATCAAAGGAGTATCACGTGGTTGATCTGTCTCGACCGTCCGGACCCCGGATAATTGCGGTTGCCAATCAGAAGGGCGGAGTAGGGAAAACAACCACAGCAATCAACCTAGCGGCAGGGTTGGCCGAAGCTGGCCGCAGGGTATTGGTGGTTGACCTCGATCCACAAGGGAATGCATCAACCGGTTTAGGGGTCGAAGATCGGGATTGGACCACTTATGATCTCATCCTGGACGACGCGCCCTTGGAGGCAGTGGTTCAGGAGACGGAGATCGAAAACCTTCTGGTTGTCCCTGCAACGGTTGACTTGAGCTCGGCAGATATCGAGCTGATTTCCAACGAAAAACGCAGCTATCTGCTGCACGATGCGCTGCGTCAGACGGCAGTGGACGCGTTTGAGCTGGATTTCATCCTGATAGATTGCCCGCCGTCACTGAACCTCTTGACCGTAAATGCGATGGTTGCCGCCCATTCTGTCCTTGTGCCGCTGCAAAGTGAGTTCTTTGCGTTGGAGGGTCTTTCGCAATTGATGTTGACGATCCGGGAGGTCCGGCAAACCGCAAATCCAGACCTGAGAATCGAAGGTGTTGTGTTAACCATGTATGACAACCGCAACAACTTGTCCCGCCAGGTCGAAAAGGATGCGCGTGACAATCTGGGTGAGATGGTTTTTAAAACAAAGATACCCAGGAATGTGCGGGTCAGCGAGGCGCCATCCTATGCGCTGCCGGTATTGCAGTATGACTCGGGATCACTTGGTGCGATGGCGTATCGGCATCTGGCCCGTGAGATCATGCATAAGAACAACAAGACCGCAGCATGAGCGGTGGTGAGGAGGCCGACATGAGCACCAGGAAAGCGAAATCCAGAGGGTTGGGCCGGGGATTATCCGCACTCATGGCGGATGTTAATCCGGAAGCGGGCAACCGGGTATCATCTGACGCGCGCAGACCTGATCTGAAAGTTCCGATCGAAAAGCTGAGGGCAAACCCAAATCAGCCGCGACGCACGTTTCAACCCGAACAACTGGATGAGCTTGCTGCGTCGGTTCGGGAAAAAGGTATCATCCAACCCTTGATCGTACGTCCAACAGGGGTCGGAGAATACGAAATCGTCGCTGGTGAACGCCGGTGGCGGGCTGCTCAGATGGTGCAGCTGCACGAGATCCCTGTGATTGTGCGCGAATTCGATGATACCGAGGTACTGGAAGTTGCGATCATCGAAAACATCCAGCGCGCTGATCTGAACGCAGTGGAAGAGGCCGCCGGATACAGGCAGTTGATGGATCGCTTTGGCCACACGCAGGAAAAGCTTGCCGAGGCTTTGGGGAAAAGTCGCAGCCATATTGCGAACCTGTTGCGGCTTTTGTCTCTGCCAATTGACGTGCAAACTCTTGTAATTGAAGGGAAATTATCGGCTGGTCATGCGCGGGCGCTGATTACGGCGGAAAATCCCTCGGAATTGGCAAACCTGATCGTCAAGGATGGTCTGTCTGTGCGCGCTACCGAGGCGCTGGTCAAGAAACAGCAGCAGGGCGACACTGCACGACCTGCTCCCAGATCCAGGAATCTGGATGCCGGAAAAGATGCTGACACACGCGCGCTGGAAAAAGACCTGTCTGCGATTCTGGCAATGAAAGTCTCAATCAACCACAAGGCGGGAACGGAATCCGGTCAGGTTGTTCTGACATATGAAAACCTGGATCAGCTTGACGATCTTTGTGCAAAGCTCAGCCGTTAGGGCGCGTCCAGATAAATATCAGGACGCCACCCAGAACAATGATCTGAATGATCAGCACGAAGGGCGGAACGGATAGTAGCAAAGACACCCCGAAAACGGCGGAGACCGATAAGGTTGCTGCCTTTTTTGCGGCCGGGCGTATTGCGCCCGAACTCTGCCAATCCAGTATCATTGGCCCGAAAATCCGGTGCGACAGTAGCCAGTTATGCAACCGTGAAGAGGATCGCGCAAAGAAAAACGCTGCCAGCAACAAAAACGGAACCGTTGGAAGAAGAGGCAGAACAACCCCAATCGCGGCCATCGCAACGCAAAGCAATCCCAGCCCCGCCCAAAGATACTGCATATTCAGCCCATCAATTCCCGGATTACAGCATTCAGCACGGCGCGCCCCGCTGGTGTTGCTCTGAGTTTGTTGTTTTCACGTTCAATCATATTAATGCCGACCAGATGGTCCACGGTTTCGTCAGAAAGTGGATGGCCTGACAGGGCTTCCCACCTATCTATATCTAGTCCTTCTGATATCCTCATGCCCATCATAAGGTATTCGTTCGCCTGATCTTCAGGCGAAAGGACATAGCGTTTCTTTTCTCCGTCACCCTTTGCAGCAGCGTCAAGCCAACGCTGCGGGTTCAGATGGGTTTCGGTCGCGTGTCTTTCACCACCCACCGTTATTCGCCCATGAGCACCGGGACCAATGCCGACATAGTCCCCGTAACGCCAATAGACCAGATTGTGCTGCGACTCTGCACCGGGGCGGGCGTGGTTGGACACCTCATAGGCGGGCAGGCCGTGTTTCTCGCAAATCTCTTGTGTTGCAAGGTACATGTCGGCCGCACTGTCATCTTCGGGCAAGCCGCGCAGCTTTCCGACAGCATAACGATCGCCAAAAGCCGTGCCTTCTTCGATTGTCAGCTGATACAGCGACAGGTGATCCACGGCCATGGACAGCGCTTCGTTCAACTCGGCCCGCCAAGCGTCCAACGTTTGGTGTTGCCTGGCATAGATCAGGTCAAAACTCACCCGTTCAAAACAATCACGGGCGATGTCAAAAGCAGAGCGGGCCTCGGCCAAAGTGTGAATTCGCCCCAAGCGGCGCAGGTCTTCGTCGTTGAGCGCCTGCACGCCCATCGATATCCGGTTGACGCCTGCATCACGATAGGCCGCGAACCGCCCGGCCTCGACTGATCCGGGATTTGCCTCCAGCGTGATTTCCATGGTGTTGGAGGGGTGCCAGAACGCACGGGCCTCACCGATCACGGCGGCAACGGTTTCCGGGTCCATCAGAGACGGGGTTCCACCGCCGAAAAAGATCGTGTTCAGCACCCGATCCGGGGTTTCGGCAGCCGAGCGCCGCAATTCGCTTAGATAGGCGTCAAGCCATTGTTTTTGATCAATGTTTCTGGAAACATGGCTGTTGAAGTCGCAATAGGGGCACTTGGCCTCGCAAAAAGGCCAATGCACGTAAAGGCCAAAGCCCCCGTTGCGCCAATCATCCGCCAAAGCAGCCTTTCACGAACTTCTCAACCGCGCGACCGCGATGGCTGATCTTGTTCTTTTCCCAGCGATCCATCTCGGCAAAGGTAATGTCGTATCCTTCGGGAACAAACATCGGATCATAGCCGAATCCACCTTCGCCGCGGATGGGCCAGACAAGATGACCGGGGGCAACACCTTCAAACACTTCATCGTGCCCATCAGGCCAGGCCAGCACCAGTGTGCTGCGGAATTGCGCGGTGCGGGGGTGGGGGGCGCTCTTTGCCTCAAGCTCATTATGGGCGCGGGTCATCGCCATCAGGAAGTCGCGACCGTTGCCGGTTTTGGCCCAATCAGCGGTATAAACACCCGGCGCGCCGTCCAGCGCGTCGATGGTGATTCCAGAATCGTCTGACAGGGCGGGCAGCCCGGTGGCCTTTGCGGCGGCGTGGGCCTTGATCCGGGCGTTGCCGACAAAGGTGTCCTCGGTCTCTTCCGGTTCAGGCAGCTCCATGTCCGCCGCACCCACAACCGTCACGCCAAAAGGTTCGAGGAGATGCGCCATCTCCTCAAGCTTGCCTTTGTTGTGGGTCGCAACCAGAAGCCTGTCGCTGTCAAACTTACGGGTCATGCGGTGGCGGCTTTCTGGGCTGCGGCCAGCTCGGCAACGCCTTTTTCCGCCAGATCCACCAGCTGATCCATCTGGGCGCGGCTGAATACAGAACCTTCGGCGCTCATCTGGACCTCGATCAGTTTGCCTGACCCGGTCATGATAAAGTTGCCGTCGACACCGGCCTCGCTGTCTTCGGGATAGTCGAGATCCAGAACAGGCTGGCCCGCATAGATACCGCAGGACACGGCGGCGACCGGATCAACCAGCGGATCTGAAATCACGTCACCTGCCTTCATCAGTTTGTTGACGGCCAATCGCAAAGCAACCCAGCCGCCGGTGATCGAGGCACAGCGGGTGCCGCCATCGGCCTGGATCACATCGCAATCAACCGTGATCTGACGTTCGCCAAGTGCAACCCGGTCGACGCCGGCCCGCAGGGCGCGACCGATCAGGCGCTGAATTTCCACCGTACGGCCACCTTGCTTGCCCGAGGCCGCTTCACGCCGCATCCGGGTGTTGGTGGCGCGGGGCAGCATACCGTATTCGGCGGTGACCCAGCCAAGCCCCGAACCCTTAATGAAAGGGGGTACCCGATCTTCGATCGTGGCGGTGCACAGCACATGGGTATCGCCCATCTTGATCAGGCAGGAACCTTCGGCATGTTTGGTGAACCCCGTTTCGATTGAAACGGTGCGCATTTCACTTAAGTCTCTTCCAGAGGGTCGCATGGGAAATCCTTTGTTTGCTGGGTTGGGGATACCGCCCCGCAGCGTTACGATGCAACCCCGATTGACCTTTCATTTGCCTGCTATTTAATGATGAACCAGCAGGGGAAAACGCATGAGTGAAGCGAGCAAAATTCTGGACGAGATGAACGACCGGTCGCGCGAGGTGTTCCGGCTGATCGTTGAAAGTTATCTGGAAAGCGGAGAGCCGGTCGGAAGCCGAACCCTGACGCGCAGCCTGTCGGAAAAGGTCAGTGCCGCAACCGTGCGCAATGTGATGCAGGACCTGGAGTTTCTGGGTCTTCTGGACAGCCCGCATATCAGCGCGGGTCGGGTACCGACGCAGCAAGGACTGCGTATGTTCGTGGACGGTTTACTTGAGGTTGGCGATCTGGGCGTCGACGACAAGCAAAAACTGGAAGAAACATTAGGCTCTAACGCGGGCGATGTTGGCGGAATGCTGGATCGGGTCGGGTCAGCTTTGTCACACCTGACGCAAGGTGCGTCGCTGGTCCTGACACCAAAGCATGAAGCAGAAATCAAGCATATCGAGTTTGTTTCCTTGGGGCATGACAAGGCTTTGGTGGTTCTGGTCTTTTCGGACGGCCATGTCGAAAATCGTCTGTTCACACCACCACCCGGCCAGACGCCCAGTTCGATGCGCGAGGCCGCGAATTTTCTGAATGCTCTGATCGAGGGGCGCACGCTTAGCGAAGTACGCCGTCAGATGCAGAAACAGATTCAAGCGCGCAAGCAGGAAATCGATGTATTGGCGCGCGAGCTGGTCGAAAGCGGGCTGGCCGCTTGGGACGGAGACGGAGCCGACTCGGCCCGTCTGATCGTGCGGGGACGGGCGAATCTGTTGAACGAACCCGGCCAGGCCGGAGAGCTGGAGCGTATTCGCAGCCTGTTTGATGATCTGGAACGCAAGCGCGACATCGCGGATTTCCTTGAATTGACGGAAAGCGGCGAGGGTGTGCGCATTTTTATTGGGTCTGAGAACAAACTTTTCTCACTTTCGGGTTCCTCTTTGGTGGTGTCTCCATATATGAACGCTGATCGAAAGATAATCGGTGCGGTCGGGGTCATCGGGCCCACGCGTCTGAATTATGGACGGATCGTGCCGATCGTGGATTATACGGCGCAACTGGTCGGCAAGCTGATATCCGACCGGAGCTAGAGGGTAAGAGATGGCAGAGCCCAAGAACGAAGATTTTCTGGACGATATCATGGCGGCAGAAGCGGAAGAGCTGGCCGAGGAGTTTGCTGAGATCAGTGACGAGGCGCTCGAGCTGGACGAGCTGCGCGCCGAGCGGGATGAGTATAAAGACAAATTCATGCGCGCGCTTGCCGATGCCGAGAACGCACGCAAACGTGGCGACAAGGCGCGCCGCGATGCCGAGCAGTATGGCGGTTCCAAGCTGGCCCGTGATATGCTGCCCGTTTACGACAACATGAAGCGCGCACTTGAGGCCGCGACTGACGAGCAGAAAGAGGTCGCCGCCGGGCTGCTGGAGGGCGTCGAACTGACCATGCGTGCCCTGAAGGATGTGTTCCAGAAACACGGGATCGAAGTGATTACGCCCCAGGTTGGCGACCGGTTTGATCCGAATGTGCACGAAGCAATGTTCGAGGCCCCGGTGCCGGGCACGCGGGCAGGGGACATCATTCAGGTGTCTGCCGAGGGTTTCATGCTGCACGACCGCCTGTTGCGTCCGGCTCAAGTCGGGGTCTCTTCAACGCCAGCAAGCTGATTGGCTTTTCAAAGCCAAGCCTTCGGCGAGAGTATTTTTTGAAAAGATGAAGGGCGGTCAGGATCTGGCCGCCTCTTTCAGTTTGTAGATCAGATCCAGCGCTTCGCGCGGGGTCAGTTCGTCGGGCAGGACACCCTCCAATATCTTGGTCACTGGCGAAGTTTTCGGTGCGGGCGGGGGTGGCGGCGCGGCTGCTGAGAACAGCGGCAGGTCATCAATCAGCGCTTTTTGTTTGCCGCCTTCGCGTTCGGTTTTTTCAAGCTGGTCCAGAACCATCCGGGCACGTTCGACAACAGAAGCGGGTAAACCGGCTAGTTGCGCAACCTGCACCCCATAAGACCGGTCAGCCGCGCCCCTGTGAACCTCGTGCAGGAAGATGACTTCGCCATCCCACTCTTTGACCGCTACGGTGGCGTTATCGACACCTTCGAGTTTACCGGCCAAAGCCGTAAGCTCATGATAATGCGTGGCAAACAATGCGCGACATTTGTTGGCCGCGTGCAGGTGTTCCAATGTGGCCCAGGCAATCGAGAGGCCATCATAGGTGGCGGTACCACGGCCGATTTCGTCCAGGATCACCAATGCACGGTCATCGGCCTGATTCAGGATGGCGGCGGTTTCCACCATTTCGACCATGAACGTCGACCTCCCCCGCGCCAGATCGTCCGAGGCTCCTACGCGGCTGAACAGCTGACTGATGACGCCGATATGCGCCTCTTCGGCCGGGACATAGCTGCCCATTTGGGCAAGCAGTGCGATCAGGGCGTTCTGGCGCAGAAAGGTTGATTTACCGGCCATGTTCGGACCCGTCAGTAACCATATAGCCGCACCGTCTTGGACACTCAGATCGCAATCATTGGAAATGAATGCACCGCCACTTTGCTGCCGGAGGGCGTGTTCCACAACCGGATGGCGACCACCCTGCACATTGAATGCGCGAGAGCCGTCAACCTTTGGACGGCACCAGTTTTCACCCCGCGCAAGATCAGCCAAGGCGGTCGTCAAGTCCAGTTCGGCAAGCCCGCGGGCGGCCTGATTCAATCGGGCAGCGAGGTCCAGTATCGCGCCAGAAAGTCTTTGATAGAGCCGCTTTTCAATCTCCAGCGCCAGATTTCCGGCGCTCAGGATACGAGTTTCGATCTCGGACAGTTCGACGGTTGTAAACCGCACCTGGTTGGCTGTCGTCTGGCGATGAATATAGGCTTCGCTAAAGGGAGGGTTCAGCATCTTTTCGGCATGGGTGGCCGTGGTTTCGATGAAATAGCCCAGCACGTTGTTGTGCTTGATTTTCAGCGAGGTGATGCCGGTATGTTTGACGTATTTTCGTTGAAACCCGGCGATGACGGACCGGCCTTCGTCGCGCAGGGTGCGGGCCTCGTCCAGTTCAGTATCAAAACCTGGCGCGATAAAGCCTCCGTCGCGGGTCAGAAGCGGGGGTTCGGCCACCAGCGCTTCGTCCAGCAATGTCAGCAAGTCATCGAAACCAACAAGGTTCTGAAGCGCGGTCGCCAGCAACACAGGCAAATCCTGATCGGTGCAGATTTCGGCAATCGTGGCCGCCTGTGTCAGCCCGTTGCGTATGGCTGTCAGGTCACGAGGTCCGCCGCGCTCGAGTGACAAACGCGACAGGGCGCGGTCCAGATCCGGGGTTTTGCGCAAGGCTTCGCGCAGATCAGACGCGATCAAGCTGTCACCAGCGGCGAAACTGACTGCGTCAAGCCGGGCATGGATCACATCCAGATTTCGAGAAGGGCTTGAAAGCCGCTGTTCCAGCAATCGCGCGCCGCCGGGGGTAACGGTCCGGTCAACGACAGAAAGAAGCGATCCTGCGCGCCCGCCAGACAGAGAACGGGTCAGCTCAAGGTTTCGACGCGTTGCAGCGTCGATCTGAACGACGCGATCCTCAGATTCTTTCAGCGGCGTTTGCAGCAGGGGCAGTTTGCCCTTTTGCGTAATCTCCAGATAGTCGATCAGCGCGCCCATCGCGGACACTTCGGCGCGGCCGAAATTGCCGAACGCGTCCAAGGCACCCACGTGAAACAGCCCGCAGATGCGCTTTTCCGCCGCCGTGCTGTCGAAACTGGCGCGCCCGACCGGCGTCAGTGAAATCCCCAGATCAAGCAGCGTTTCGTTCAGCTTTTCCTGCGTTCCATCGGCCACGATCAGTTCCGAGGGCGCAAGCCGGGCAAGCTCGGGGCTGAGCCGGACCGAGGTCAGTGGCATCACGTGAAACGCGCCCGTCGAAATATCGGCCCAGGCAAGCGCGGCCTCGTCCCGGACCTCGGCATAGGCAGCCAGAAAGTTGTGTCGGCGCGCCTCAAGCAACGCATCCTCGGTCAGTGTTCCGGGCGTGACGAGTCGCACGACATCACGTTTTACGACCGATTTAGAGCCTCTTTTCTTTGCTTCAGCCGGGCTTTCCAACTGTTCACAGACCGCAACGCAAAAGCCCTTGCGGATCAGGGTCAAAAGGTACCCTTCGGCCGAATGCACCGGCACGCCACACATCGGGATGTCTTCGTCATTGTGCTTGCCGCGCTTGGTCAGCGCGATATCCAGCGCCTCAGCAGCGTTGACGGCATCCTCGAAAAACATCTCGTAGAAATCACCCATGCGATAAAATAGCAGGGCATTCGGGTGGGCCTCTTTGATTTCGAGGTATTGCGCCATCATTGGCGTGACTGTGGACAAAAGCGGCCCCCTTTTGGCGTATTCCGGGCGCGACCTTACAAATCCCGCATCTTCTGTAAAAGCCGAAAACTCATTCTCGTTGAGGCGGGCGTTCTCCTGCGCTATGAGGCGTCAGCCCTGAAGTCATGGAAACGACATTTAAGATGCCCAAAGCGAAGATCACCAAAGAAGAGGCATTGGCCTTTCACCTGGACCCCACCCCCGGCAAGTGGGAGGTGCAGGCCACCGTCCCCATGACAACGCAGCGAGATCTGTCGCTGGCCTACAGCCCGGGTGTGGCCGTTCCCTGCGAGGCTATCGCGGAAAACCCGGAAACGGCCTATGATTATACCAACAAGGGCAACCTGGTGGCCGTAATCTCGAACGGGACGGCGGTGTTGGGCCTTGGTAACCTCGGCGCGCTGGGCTCGAAACCGGTGATGGAAGGCAAATCGGTCCTGTTCAAACGGTTCGCCGACGTGAACTCGATCGATATCGAGCTGGACACCGAAGACCCGGACGAATTCTGCCGTGCAGTGCGTCTGATGGGGCCAACCTTTGGCGGCATCAATCTGGAAGACATCAAGGCGCCCGAGTGTTTCATCATCGAACAGCGACTGAAGGAAGAGATGGACATCCCCGTCTTTCACGATGACCAGCACGGCACGGCCGTGATCTGTGCGGCGGGCCTGCTGAACGCGCTGCATATCTCGGGCAAGAAGATCGAGGACGTGAAAATCGTTCTGAATGGCGCAGGTGCCGCGGGGATTGCCTGTATCGAACTGCTCAAGGCAATGGGCGCGCGGCATGAAAACTGCATTGTCTGCGATACCAAGGGCGTGATCTATCAGGGCCGGACAGAGGGCATGAACCAGTGGAAATCGGCCCACGCGATCACAACCGACTTGCGCACATTGGAAGACGCGATGAAGGGGGCGGATGTGTTCCTGGGTGTTTCGGTGAAAGGCGCGGTCACGCAGGATATGGTTGCCAGCATGGCCGACAATCCTGTCATCTTTGCGATGGCCAACCCCGACCCCGAGATTACTCCGGAAGAAGCGCACGAGGTTCGCGTGGATGCGATCGTTGCCACCGGGCGCAGCGATTATCCAAACCAGGTGAATAACGTTCTGGGCTTCCCTTACCTGTTCCGAGGCGCGTTGGACATTCATGCCCGCGCCATCAATGATGAGATGAAGATCGCCTGCGCCCACGCACTTGCCAATCTGGCGCGCGAGGATGTGCCGGATGAGGTCGCCATGGCCTATGGCAAGTCGCTGACTTTTGGGCGGGACTATATCATCCCCACCCCGTTCGACCCGCGTTTGATCCATCGCATCCCGCCGGCCGTTGCCAGGGCAGGGATGGACACCGGTGCCGCGCGCCGTCCGATTATCGATATGGACGCGTATGAGCTGAGTCTGAAATCCCGGATGGACCCGACCGCCAGCATCCTGCGCGGTCTGAACGCCCGAGCGCGTCAGGCGCAAAGCCGCATGATTTTCGCCGAGGGCGACGATCCCCGGGTATTGCGCGCAGCGGTCATGTATCAGCGGTCAGGTTTCGGCAAGGCGCTTGTGGTGGGTCGGCCAGACGATGTTAAGGCCAAACTGGAAGCCACGGGCCTGGACGACGCTGTACGCGAAATCGAGGTCGTGAATGCCGCCAATACCACGCACCTCGAAACCTATTCGAACTTCCTGTATCAGCGCTTGCAGCGTAAGGGCTTTGACCGCAAAGATATTCATCGTCTGGCCGCACGGGACCGGCATGTGTTTTCGTCGCTGATGCTGGCCCATGGGCATGGTGACGGTCTGGTCACCGGCGCAACCCGCAAGTCTGCGCATGTGCTCGACCGGATCAACCATGTGTTTGATGCCGATGCCGCCAATGGTGCCGCCGGTGTGACAGCTTTGCTGCATAAAGGCCGGATTGTCCTGATTGGCGACACACTGGTGCATGAATGGCCTGACGAAAACGATCTGGCGAATATTGCCGAACGTTCGGCCGCAGTTGCCCGGCATATGGGGTTGGAGCCCCGCGTGGCTTTTGTCAGCTTCTCAACTTTTGGCTATCCGGTGTCAGAACGTGCTGAAAAGATGCACCGGGCCCCGGCTGTGCTGGATCGGCGCGGCGTTGACTTTGAATACGAGGGTGAAATGACGGTGGACGTTGCCCTGAACGTCGAACAGCAAACGGCCTATCCGTTCTCGCGCCTGACCGGTCCGGCGAATATCCTGATCGTTCCGGCCCGGCATTCGGCATCAATCTCGACCAAGCTGATGCAGGAAATGGGTGGAGCCACCGTGATTGGCCCGATCCTGTCAGGCATCGACAAGCCGATCCAGATCTGCTCGACCGTCTCGACCGCGAACGATATTCTGAATATGGCCATTTTGGCCTCTTGCGACATCGGATAAATCATGACGATCTGGAATCTCGGCTCGATCAACGCGGATATGGTCTATGACCTGCCGCATCTGCCTGCGCCGGGGGAAACCCTGGCCGCCCGCGGGCTGGATCGGTTCCTGGGCGGCAAGGGAGCCAATATGTCGGTGGCCGCTGCGCGTGCGGGATCACGCGTCAGCCATATAGGTGCCGTGGGGCCCGATGGGCGCTGGGCCAAGGATCGACTGACAGAATACGGTGTGGATACGCGCCATATCTCTGAGGTGGATGTTCCCACGGGCCACGCCATCATTGCGGTGGATGCCGAGGGGGAGAACCTGATTATCCTGTATCCCGGGGCCAATCACGCATTGGAAGCTGCCCATCTGGGGCAGGCGCTGGCCTCGGCAAACACCGGTGATCTGCTGATCTTGCAGAATGAAACCAATGCCCAGGTCGAAGCGGCGCAGCTGGGGCGCAAGCTTGGCTTGACCGTCTGTTATGCCGCAGCCCCGTTTCAGGCACAGGCCGTTCAGGGCGTTCTGCCTTTTCTGGATTTTCTGATCCTGAATGAGGTGGAGGCCGAGCAGCTGCGTCAGGAAACCGGTCTGAGCATCGCCGATCTGCCTGTTCGGCATGTCATCGTTACACTCGGCTCAAAAGGCGCGAGGTACTTGCAGCAGGGCAACGATCCGGTCGAGTTTCCCGCGCATAAGGTGCGGGCGGTGGATACCACAGGGGCAGGCGACACCTTCACCGGCTATGTGCTGGCAGGCATGGATCGCGGAATGCCAATGGAACAGGCCATATTGCAGGCAAACCGCGCCGCAGCTCTGATGGTCATGCGGCACGGAACGGCGGATGTCATTCCCGATCTGAAAGAAGTGCGTGACGCATCCTTTGACTAGGACCCTGCAAATGGCGCTTCCCCGCCCCAAAGCTGCTTGACGCGCGCGTCACGACCACAGGCTTTGCGATACGCTTTGTAGGCGTTGTGCTGACGCTTTGGTCCAAAGCGGGTAAGGACCAGTTTGTTGCCTTTGTAATAATTCTGATGATACGCCTCGGCGGGGTAAAAGGGTCCTGCGCTCAGAACCGGGGTGACAATGGTCTGCCCCAGCGCTTGCTGCGCGTCTGTTTTGGCTTGTTCCGCCAGCGCATTTTCTCCTGTGTTAGAGACGAATATCGCAGTTCGATAGCTTTCGCCCCGGTCGCAGAACTGGCCACCGGCGTCTGTCGGGTCAACCGACCGGAAAAACATGCTCAGCAACGATGCGCGAGAAACCCGCGCCGGATCGAACGTGATCTGAACCGCCTCGTAATGGCCGGTCCCCCCTTTTGAAACCTGATCATATGTCGGGTCCGCAGATGTCCCGCCGGTGTACCCCGACACCGCATCGATAACGCCGGGCACGGATTCGAAATCGGATTCCACGCACCAGAAACACCCTCCGGCCACCGTCAGCGTTTCGGTTCCTGCAGCCGGGGCAGGCAGCGCGCGCAACAGGGCAGCCAATGCAATCAGTGTAAACAGAAGGGCTGGTCTGACGGTTTCGAAATAAGCAGTCCGCATCATGTCAGGTCTCCTTTTAAGATGAGATTGACGCGGGTTCGACCGCCTTGCAATTGCCTGTCATGCAATGTCACGCGCTGGTGAGACGAGTTTATCGTCTGCGATCACCTGTATACGGCTCATTTGATGGGTGGGCGAAACCTCCGCTCATTTGCAACAGATCATGCGCGACAGGTATCCCGATGCGGAACTGCGATACACCGCGGGTGGAACCGCCAGTCTGGCTGGACTCGGACCAAAGGCCAGCTTTGCGGCAAATTCAGCCCAGCAGTTGCCCCAGCTTCATCGCAACACCCATATTGCCCGAGATCTTGAGCTTGCCCAAAGCAACGCCGGTCATCGGGTTCAGCTTTCCGGTCAACAGCTTGGTCAGGTTTTCCTGCGAGATGCGGATTGTGCAATCCGTGTCCCGATCCTGCGTCGTTGCCTGATTTTCTGCCAGAACAATCACACCGTCCGCGCCGCAATCGAATTTGAGCGAACCGTCAAAGCTTTTGCCGTTCAGCCCTTTTTGAATTCCATCGGCGATGTCCTGAAGCATTCGGGTTCCTTTCACGGTTTCCGAATGCGTAATGCGTCAGGTGCCAAACAGGCAAGGCTGACCCAACTGGAACTTCTGATCACGATGCGCCGAGGAAATGAACCGTCCGGTCACAAGGCTTACCGCCATAGAAGGCGTCCAAAACAGCACGAAACTCGGGCGGAGCATCTGCCACAGACGAAAACAATGTCATCGAAGATCGCAGCTTTTTCGCGTCAATCCCGCCCAGAATGTCGCTGGCATCGCGTCCTGCGTGCAGCAACATCAGCGAGGCCGCCTGCCTAAGCCGGTCGCGCAGTTCCGGGTGGTTCAGATAGCGTGTCGCCTCGTCCAGATCTTCAATGCCGTAGAGCTGTGCCATATGGGATTGGCCTAGCTCGGCCAGTTGCGGAAACACGAACCACATCCAGTGGCTGGTTTTCTGCCCCTGTTCAAGTTCGCGCAGGACATCGGCCCAAACCGTGTCCTGCGCCTCGATGAACATGTCGAGTTCGTCGTCGCTATCGTCTTCGTCGATCACTTGGACAGGCGCTTGTTGCGCGCAGCCAGCAGCTTCAGACGCAGCGCATTCAGTTGGATAAAGCCTGCCGCATCTTTCTGATCGTACGCACCTGCATCCTCTTCGAAGGTCACATGCGCCTCAGAGTACAGCGAATGATCCGACCAGCGACCCACGGTCGAGGCCAGACCTTTGTACAGCTTCACGCGAACGGTGCCGGTGACATGCTCTTGCGACCTGTCGATGGCGGCTTGCAGCATCTCGCGCTCGGGGCTGTACCAGAAACCGTTATAGATGAGTTCCGCATATTGCGGCATCAGCTGGTCTTTCAGATGCATCGCGCCACGGTCCATGGTGATGGATTCAATGCCGCGGTGCGCTTCCAGCAGGATGGTGCCGCCAGGTGTCTCGTAGATACCGCGCGACTTCATGCCTACAAAACGGCCTTCGACCAGGTCCAGACGGCCAATACCGTGCTTACCGCCGTATTCGTTCAGCTTGGTCAGGATCCTAGCCGGGCTCATCGCCTCGCCGTTGATGCTGACCGCGTCGCCTTTTTCAAAGCCGATCTCGATGAACTCAGGCTCGTTCGGGGCGTCCTCGGGGTGGACGGTGCGCTGATAGACATAGTCGGGCGCCATATCGGCAGGGTCTTCCAGAACCTTGCCCTCGGATGAGGTATGCAGCAGGTTCGCATCGACCGAGAACGGCGCCTCACCACGCTTGTCCTTGGCAATCGGAATCTGGTTCTGCTCGGCAAACTCCAGCAGCTTGGTACGGCTGGTCAAATCCCACTCGCGCCAGGGGGCGATCACCTTGATATCGGGGTTCAGCGCATATGCTGCCAGTTCGAACCGGACCTGGTCATTGCCTTTGCCGGTTGCACCATGGGCGACGGCATCAGCACCGGTTTCGGCAGCGATCTCAATCAGGCGTTTCGAGATCAGCGGCCGCGCGATCGAGGTGCCCAGCAGGTACAGACCTTCATATTGCGCATTGGCAC
Source organism: Ruegeria sp. AD9 (assembly GCF_056542305.1). Taxonomy (NCBI): domain Bacteria; kingdom Pseudomonadati; phylum Pseudomonadota; class Alphaproteobacteria; order Rhodobacterales; family Roseobacteraceae; genus Ruegeria; species Ruegeria sp. AD9. The sequence goes on along the minus strand of NZ_JBQFZP010000004.1, from coordinate 299,051 downwards.
GGAACATCGGGAAGACGAAATCGCGGACAAATTCCTCGCGGATATCCTCGATATAGATGTTCTCGGGCTTGATCCCCAGCAGTTCGGCCTTTTGGCGCGCGGGCTCCAGCTCCTCGCCCTGACCCAGATCGGCAGTGAAGGTCACGACCTCACAGCCATACTCGGTCTGCAGCCATTTCAGAATGATCGAGGTATCAAGGCCACCGGAATAGGCCAGAACAACTTTCTTGGGCGCGGACATCTGACTTCCCTTTATGCGTAGAACGATTGGCCCCTAGCGGGTTTTGGACGCGGGGGCAAGTTATGAGCGTTGACGCAGGGCAGGAATTAAGGTGAAACCGGCGCAAAGAAAACAATGATTGGTTGAGGGGGCAGTTTCAGGATGTTGGGTTGGCAGATTTTTGTGCATTCGGTGCGGATGGTTTTTCAGAACTGGCGCCAAGCCCTTCGGATTGGGTTAATACCTTCCACACTGATTGCAGTGCTCACATTCATCTTTCATGGTTCGCAAGCGACTGGTTCTACAAATCAGTCTTGGTTCGCGTGGTTTGAATCGATGAGTAGTGCTGCGCAAGCCGGGTTTGCCCTAGTCGTTGTAGGAAATCTTTTTGTTATTCTCTGGGTTTTTGTGGTTTGGCATAGATTTGTGCTGCTGGAAGAGTATCCAAATGGTTGGATTCCGCCTTTGCACGCCATGTATTTAGGTCAATATCTGAAACAGGGCGTAAAAGTTTTAGCCGTTGCTTTTGTCGTGTCTTTTTTGATCAGTTTCGTTTGCCTGCTGGTATTGGTTTTCTTGACGAGCGCATCTTTACTTCCGCGCGGATTTTTGAACCTACCGCCGCTTGTTTCGTTCTTTATTTCCTTTTTCGTTGTCTTTCGCTTGGGGATAACCTTTCCGGCAACCGCCATTGGTCAGACTATGAGTATAAAGAACGCATACTATTTTACCAAAGGTAAAGCCGGGTCATTGCTTTTTCTTGCTATTGTACAATTGACTGGCATTTTTCTTACTGAAGTTATCATCGGTGTGGTCGCAAGTGTTCTTCCGATGCTTTCTTTGGCCGCTGATGTAGTATTTCATCTGTTTTTTTCGCTTGTGCATGTAAGTGTATGGACCACGATGTACGGCGTCTTTATCGAAAAACGCCAACTCTCCTAACCGACGTACACATATGTATTCCTTGCCCTTATCACGCTGATGGGGCAGGGAAGCGGGCATGACCGACTTTATGACCTGCGCCCGCGCCGCCGAAAAGGCGATGCGCTCTGTCTTCCCGGCAACGCCGTTGCAGCGCAATGCCCACCTGTCCGACCGTTACGGGGCGGATATCTGGCTCAAGCGCGAAGACCTGAGCCCGGTTCGGTCCTACAAAATCCGCGGTGCGTTCAACGCAATGCGCAAGCAACAGGGGCAGGACCTGTTCGTCTGTGCCAGCGCGGGCAATCACGCGCAGGGCGTGGCCTTCATGTGCAAGCATCTGGGCGTCCGGGGCGTGATCTTCATGCCGGTCACGACGCCTCAGCAGAAGATCCAGAAAACGCGCATTTTTGGCGGGGACAACGTCGAGATTCATCTGATCGGTGACTATTTCGATGACACGCTTGCTGCCGCTCAGGCGTGGTGTGTACAGCAGGGCGGGTATTTCCTGTCGCCTTTTGACGATGCCGATGTGATCGAAGGACAGGCCTCGCTGGCGGTTGAAATCGAAAGGCAGATGGGCGGTGCGCCCGATCACGTTGTGCTTCCCGTGGGCGGAGGCGGCATGTCCGCCGGCGTGGCCACATGGTTCGGGGACCGCACCCATTGCCTGTTCGTCGAACCGGCCGGAGGGGCCTGTCTGCGCGCAGCCCTGGCGGCAGGACACCCTGTTTCGCTGGATCGAGTAGATACCTTTGTCGATGGCGCGGCGGTCGGGCGGATCGGTGAAAAGCCGTTCGAGTTGTTGAAATCACGTCACCTGTCGGACGTTCTGGTCCTGTCCGAGGATCGTATCTGCACCACCATGATCGATATGCTGAATGTTGAAGGCATCGTGCTGGAACCTGCGGGGGCGCTGGCGATCGAGGCAGTAGGCGATATCCAAAGTTTTGTTCGCGGAAAGACCGTGGTCTGCCTGACATCCGGCGGCAATTTCGATTTCGAACGCCTGCCCGAGGTCAAGGAACGTGCGCAGCGGTATTCCGGTGTGAAAAAGTACTTCATCCTGCGCCTGCCGCAGCGACCCGGTGCCCTGAAGGAGTTCCTGAATATTCTCGGCCCCGAGGATGATATCGCGCGGTTTGAATACATGAAGAAATCGGCGCGCAATTTCGGTTCGGTTCTGATCGGGATCGAAACCCGCAAGCCCGAAAACTTCATGCGCCTGTTTGCCCATCTGGACGATGCCGGGTTCACCTATACCGACATCACCGAGGACGAGACGCTGGCACAGTTCGTGATCTAGCTCAGGTTCTTGTTCAGCTCAGCTTCAAACATGGTTTTCGAGCTGTTGAAAGCGGCCAAAAGCGCCGGCAGATCAACCTCGGCCCCTTGCCCTGCTGCGGCCTGTCGTTCCCCATCCTGGCAGAGTTTCGAGAATTGATCGAACCCCAGGCTCAACGCGCTGCCTTTCAGGAAATGCAGGTTCTGTTCCAGCTCGGCCCGGTTGGTATCGCGGCGCAGGCGGGTGATCACGTCCTGCACCTCTTCCAGAAATATCTCCACCACCTCATCGAATTCCTCGGGGCCGACTTCATCCCGCAACTGCCTGACTCTGGCCCAGTGGATCATCCTATACACCAGCTAATGAATGGTCATGGTTCTGAATAGACGCGTCCGGTAAAAAGCAGGTTAACGGGGTCACGCTCCGGCAATCGTCACTCTTCACCGGATGTTAAATCAGTCGGCGATAGGGTCGCCATAAGTGACGAAACTCATCAGAGCAGAGGGTAAATGGTGCCGGGGGCGAGTCTTGAGGAAACCAGAACTGATCTGGATTTCGGCGCGATCCGCACGGTGCTGGTGGTGGATGACAGCCGCCTGCAACGGCGCATTCTGGTGGCCTCGCTCAGGAAATGGGGGTTCGAGGTGATCGAGGCCGATACAGGCCATGCCGCTTTGGCGCTTTGTGTCGATAATCCGCCCGATCTTGTGCTGAGCGACTGGGTCATGCCGGGAATGAGCGGCCTTGAATTCTGCTGTGCCTTTCGGGCCTTGGAAACGGATCAATACAGTTATTTCATCCTTCTGACATCCAAAAGCGAAAAGCAGGAAGTCGCGCGCGGTCTGGATGCCGGGGCCGACGATTTTCTGATCAAGCCGCTTGAGGCGGACGAACTGCGCGCCCGGATTTCAGCTGGTGCGCGCATTCTGGACATGCAGCGCGAGCTCTCCCAGAAAAACCGCCTGATTGAATCCGCGCTCAAGGAACTCAGGCTTGCGCATGACGCGATCGACAAGGACCTGATGCAGGCGCGGAAAATTCAGGAATCGCTGGTTCCCGAACTGACCCGGACATTCGGCAAATCGCGGGTCAGTCTGTTGCTGAAACCTTGTGGTCATATCGGCGGTGATCTGGTGGGGATGTTCTCGCCCGGGGTGAACCGGCTTGGGTTCTACAGCATCGACGTATCCGGGCATGGTATCACCTCGGCCATGATGACGGCGCGATTGGGGGGGTATCTGTCCAGCAAACATTTTGACCAGAACGTCGCGATGGAGCGGAGGTTCGACAAGTTTTACGCACTTCTACCACCGAAACATGTGGCTGAAACGCTCAATTCCCGGCTGATGGCCGATGAAGGTATCGAAGAGTATTTTACGATGATCTACGCCATCGTCGACCTGCGCAACGGGCATCTGAAGATGGTGCAAGCCGGGCATCCGCATCCCCTGCTGCTGCGGCAGGGTGGTCGCGCCGAGTTTCTTGGTGACGGAGGCTTGCCCATAGGATTGATCGAAGATGCGCGCTTTCAACAAATCGAAACGCAGATGCAGCCCGGCGACAAGCTGCTGTTGTACTCGGACGGGTTTACAGAATGCCAACTGGCTGGTGGAGGTTTGTTGGACGAAGACGGTTTGCGACAGATGGCCCAACAGAGCATCTCGGAAAGGGGCGGGTCAGAGTTTCTGGACGACTTGTTCTGGCGTTTGACGCAAGTGATGTCACCGAAAGACGGTATCGGAGACGACGTCTCGGCCGTCTTCTTTGAATATAACGGACTTTAAAGCGAGCCGAGGTGTATTTCGGCAAAATGCCGGTCACCGTCATTTCCCAGTAAACCGACGGCGTCGGCGGTTTCCATCCACAACGCTTCGTGAAACGCCTCGGTCGGCGGGCCTATGCGGCGTACGGGGCGGGCGCGATAGATTAGGCAGACCTTCTCGGCCCACAGGTCGTATTCCGGCATATAGGTGAAGCGTCGAAAGGCGCCAATCCGTCGGGGTGCAGCAATAAGCCACCCGGTTTCTTCAAAGACTTCACGATGCAGGGCGGTAACAGGTGATTCGCCCGGATCAATACCCCCGCCGGGCAATTGCAGGTCGGGTCCGGGTTCTGTCTGGCAGGTCAGCAAAAGGTGACTTCTGCGGGGCAAAAGTGCGTAAACACCGACCCGTCGCGTGTATTTCCGCCCCGGCTCTGGGGTTTCACCGAACCGCCTGATCATGTATGGCCCCTTAAAACCTAATCTGTTCGACCTATATGGTGCCGGTATGCCAACCTGTGGCGCGTAAGGAAACCCCATGTCTCTTGGAACGAAAATCGCGTGGGACGATACCGTCCTGCCCTTTCAACTCGATGTATCGGATATGCGTGGCCGTGTGGCTCGTCTGGATGGTGTGCTGGATGGCATCCTGAAGCAGCATGACTACCCCGAACAGGTCGAGGCGCTGGTGGCCGAGATGGCCTTGCTGACCGCATTGATCGGGCAGACGGTTGCGCTGCGCTGGAAGCTGTCGTTGCAGGTGCAGTCCAAGGGGCCGGTGCGCATGATTGCGACCGACTATTACGCACCCAAGACCGAAGGCCACCCTGCGCAGATCCGGGCCTATGCCAGCTTTGACCGTGAACGTCTAACCAATTCAGCACCCTTCGACCAAGTGGGCGAGGGGTACTTTGCCATCATGATAGATCAGGGCAAAGGCACGCAGCCCTATCAGGGCATCACTCCGCTGACCGGGGCCTCTCTCAGCGCCTGCGCCGAGGCCTATTTTGCGCAGTCCGAACAGCTGCCAACCCGGTTCTCGCTGAGCTTTGGCAAATCGACCGAGCCCGGCGTGAATGAACACTGGCGTGCCGGTGGTATCATGTTGCAGCATATGCCCAAAGCCTCGCCATTCGCCGCCTCGGGGGAAGGCAATGGCGAGATTCTGACCGCCAGCGATCTGGTCGACGGCGAAGAGGGCGAAAACTGGGGCCGGGTCAATATCCTGCTGGACACAGTCGAGGATCTTGAGTTGATCGGTCCTTCAATTGCACCGACTGAATTGTTGGTCCGGCTATTCCACGAAGAACAGCCACGGGTCTATGATGCGCAGTCCGTGCAGTTTGGCTGCACCTGCTCCGAAGACCGGGTGCGGCAGAGCCTGTCGATCTATTCGGCAAAGGACCTCGAAAAGATGACGACGCCCGAAGGTCAGGTCACTGCCGATTGCCAGTTCTGCGGCGCACATTACGTGCTCGATCCGTCAACAGTTGGCTTTGAAGCCGAAGACCGCAAGGGTGCTTGACCCGATTGAACAGATCCGGACGGCGCTGCGCCGTCCCGGTCACGGGTCCAGCGACTTTGACCTGAACCCGGACACTTCCCTGCCGCCCGGGCGTCGCCTGCGCCCGGCGGGGGTTCTGGTTGCAATCTCGCTTGCAGATGACACCCCTCGGGTGATTCTGACGAAACGGTCCTCGGCCCTCAAACACCACCCGGGTCAGATCGCGTTCCCCGGCGGCAAACAGGATGAAGGGGATGCAGATGTCACGGCTACGGCCCTGCGCGAAGCACAGGAAGAGATTGGTCTTCCCGCGGATCTTCCAGAAATTCTGGGTTACCTGCCGACGCATGAAACAGTCACCTCTTTCACGGTTACACCCGTGGTGGCCGTTCTTCGAAAGGGATTCCAACCTGTTCCGGAACCCGGCGAAGTCGACGAAGTCTTTTCGACCCCCCTTGCGCATCTCTTGAATCCCAAGAACTATCTGGTTGAATCGCGCCGCTGGCGTGGCCAGAAACGCAGATATTACACAGTTCCGTACGGCCCTTATTACATATGGGGCGCGACGGCCCGCATATTGCGCGGGCTTGCTGCACGGGTGAATGAATGATGCAGATTGAAGAACTTTGGGTCAGCGAACCGGCGACCCAAAAGGTATGCGCCGCCCTGACCTCATCCGGGGTGCAAGCGCTTTTTGTGGGCGGGTGCGTGCGCAATGCGCTGCTGGGCGCGCCGGTGTCGGATATCGACATTGCCACTGACGCCCGGCCTGAACAGGTTGTCGAGATGGCGCAGGCTGCGGGCCTCAAGGCCATCCCCACCGGTATCGACCATGGCACTATTACAGTGGTCAGCGCCGGTATCCCGCACGAGATCACCACTTTCCGGCGTGACGTCGAAACTGATGGCCGCCGCGCCGTCATCGCCTTTTCCGATCACGTCGAAGAAGATGCCGCGCGGCGCGACTTTACCATGAATGCGCTTTATGCACTGCCAGATGGCACCGTGTTAGACCCCCTTGGCGGGCTTCCCGACCTTCAGGCCCGGCGCGTGCGGTTCATCGGCGAGGCCCAAGATCGCATTCGCGAAGACTATCTGCGGTCACTGCGCTATTTCCGGTTTCACGCCTGGTATGGTGACCCGGATGCCGGTTTCGACCCGGACGCGCTGGCTGCCATTGGTGCCAATCTTGATGGGCTGACCTCGTTGTCGCGGGAACGCGTCGGAGCCGAGCTGCTGAAACTGCTGGGCGCACCCGATCCGGCCCCGGCCATTGCGACGATGCGCAGCACCGGCGTATTGGCGCAATTGCTGCCGGGTGCGGATGACCGTTCGCTGGCACCTCTGGTCGCGTTGGAACATGCGGCAGGTGCCGAGCCGAACCCCCTGTGCCGTCTGGCGGCTATCGCGACGCCCGATGATGCCGCAACCCTGCGCCTGAGCCGTTCGCAACTGCAACGCCTGACCGGAATGCGAGCCGAAGCGCAGTCAACCACCAGCGTGGCTGAACTGGGCTATCGGTATGGTGACGAAGGCGGGTTGAACAAAACCCTTTTGCGGTGCGCCTTCTTTGAACAACCCTGGTCCGAAAACTTCAGACAGGACCTGCACGCAGGTGCAGCCGCGCGTTTCCCGATACAGGCCAAGGACCTGATCCCCGGGTTCACCGGCCCGGCGCTGGGCCAGAAACTGGCCGAGCTTGAAAGCCTCTGGATCGCGTCGGGTTTTGAGCTGTCACGCGAAGACTTGCTTGCAAGCTGATGTTTAGTCTCAAAAGGGGATGACAACTTTTGCCCATTGTGGTTAGGTGCGCCCGTCATATGGATGGAGGAATGCGAATGTATTACGGGATCTGGTTCGGCTAAAGCCGGGACACTTGCCCCGTAAAGGGTGGTGTTCAGGCGCCATCTGTCTTCGCACGTCTTTTTCTCTGCTCAATCGGAGCACACTCCATGTTTCGCTATTTCGAAAACCTTGTTGACCCTTTTGTCGCCTATCATGAGGCTGACACGCCGCCGACCCGACTGTGGCCGTTCCTGCTGGACTATTCGCGCCCGTTCTACCGGGTCTTTGTCTGGGCTGCGCTGATTTCCATTATCGTCGCCGGTGTCGAGATCGGGTTGATCTACTATATGGGTCGTGTCGTCGACCTGTTGGGCGGTACCCCAACCGAGGTTTGGCAGAACCACGGGACCGAGCTGTTGTTGATCGCGGCCTTTGTCCTGTTTCTGCGCCCTTTGTTGCATCTTGTCGATGTACTGATCCTGAACAACACGATCCTGCCGAACTTTGGCACTCTGATCCGATGGCGCGCCCATAAACACGTTCTGCGTCAGTCGGTTGGCTGGTTCGAAAACGATTTTGCAGGGCGGATTGCCAACCGGATCATGCAGACACCGCCCGCAGCGGGTGAGGTGATCTTTCAGGTCTTTGACGCGATTTCCTTTTCACTGGCCTACCTGGTCGGTGCGGCGATCCTGCTTTATGTAGCGGATGCGCGCCTGTTGATCCCGCTGCTGATCTGGTTTGTGTTCTACGCGATGCTGGTGCGCTGGACGGTTCACCGTGTCGGGCCGGCCTCCAAGGCGGCCTCCGATGCGCGGTCAACTGTTACCGGCCGCGTCGTGGACAGCTATACCAACATTCATTCCGTCAAGATGTTCGCCCATGGCCCGCAAGAGCTGGACTATGCCCGTGAAGCGATCGAGGAAACCCGCCGGACATTCCAGATCGAGATGCGGATTTTCACCATCATGGATGCGGTTCTGGTCACCCTGAACGGGGTGCTGATCGTTGGTGTCGTGGGCTGGGCAATTGCCTTGTGGATGCAGGGTTCCGCTTCGGTCGGCGTCGTCGCGGCAGCAACCGCACTGACCCTGCGCCTGAACGCCATGACCGGATGGATCATGTGGGCGCTGACCAGCTTCTTCCGCCAGCTTGGTATCGTGGCTGAGGGGATGGAGACCATTGCCCAGCCCATCGACCTGCTTGACGCACGCGAAGCCAAACCCCTGCGGTTGACCAGGGGTGAGATCCAGATCCGCAATCTCTCGCACCATTACGGGCGCGAGGCCGGTGGGCTTGACCACATCAACCTGACCATTCAGCCCGGCGAAAAGATCGGCCTCATTGGGCGGTCGGGTGCCGGGAAATCGACTCTGGTAAAGCTGCTTTTGCGATTTTATGACGTCGAACGCGGTGCCATTCTGATTGATGATCAAAACATAGCGGATGTCACACAGGACAGTCTGCGCAGCCATATCGGCATGGTCCAGCAAGATAGTGCGTTGCTGCATCGCTCTGTGCGTGACAACATCCTTTACGGTCGTCCGGACGCGACCGAGGCGCAGATGATTGCCGCAGCCAAACAGGCCGAAGCGCACGCGTTCATCCTTGACCTGCAAGACCCGCAGGGGCGCACCGGGTATGATGCGCATGTGGGTGAGCGGGGCGTAAAGCTGTCTGGTGGTCAGCGGCAGCGGGTAACGCTGGCTCGGGTGATCCTGAAGGACGCACCAATCCTTTTGCTGGACGAGGCGACATCGGCGCTGGATTCCGAGGTCGAAGCGTCAATTCAGGAAACGCTCTACGGAATGATGCAGGGCAAGACCGTGATCGCCATCGCCCACCGTCTCAGCACCATTGCGCAGATGGATCGCATTCTGGTGATGGACGGGGGCCGCATCGTCGAAGAGGGCGCGCATTCTGATCTATTGGCGCAGGGTGGCCTTTACGCGCAGTTCTGGGCGCGGCAATCTGGCGGCTTCATGAACCCGGAGGCCGCTGAATGAAGATTGCCGATCTCATCTATCCGTTCAGAACCACAGAAACGCCCCCGCCGCAGACATTGGGGGCGTTCATTCGCTGGAGCCTTTCCGGTGCTTGGCCCATGCTGTTTGTCGCCGCGTTCTTTTCGGCCCTGGCTGGCGCGATGGAGGCTGGAACAGCGTGGATTCTGGGGTGTGTGATCGATGTGGCAACATCCAGCGGGCCCGAGCATTTCATGACCGTCGGGAATATGTGGATGATCTTTGGGGCGGTGGTGTTCTTCATGCTGCTGCGCCCGATCCTGTTTGGGCTGTCTTCGATTTCGAACAACTATATCGTGATGCCCAACATCACGCCTTTGGTGCTGGCTAAGCTGAACCGCTGGACGCTGGGCCAGTCTGTCACCTATTTCGACGATGATTTCGCCGGGCGCATTGCCCAGAAACAGATGCAGACGTCGAACGCCATGGCCTCGGTCGTGTCCGAAACGATCAGTGCGATTGTGTTTGCGTTGGCGTCGCTGGCGGGCTCTTTGCTTTTGTTAGGGTCTATTCATCCTTTGGTGATGCTGCCCTTTGCAGCCTGGCTGGTGGTCTATTTCCTTCTGGTGCGCTGGTACCTGCCGCGTATTCGCATACGCTCGGCTGCGCGTGCCGGGGCGCGGGCGATGGTTTCGGGGCAGGTGGTCGACACGATCACCAACATCAAAACCGTCAAGCTTTTTGCGCACTCGGATTTCGAAGATCAGGCCGCGCGGCACTCGATGGTCGAACTGCGGAAAAAATCACTGGCGTTTGGCAAGCTGTCGGCCAGTTTCCGGTTCGTCCTGATGGCGCTTGCCGGCATTTTGCCTGTTCTCCTGCTGGGGGCGACGCTGTGGTTATGGCAGTTCGGATTGGCGACTGCGGGTGACATCGTTGCCGCGGGCGCCGTGTCGGTTCGTATTTCGCAGATGACCGGATGGGTCAGTTTCACGCTGATGGGCCTCTATGCCAATGTGGGTGAGATCGAAAACGGGATGAAGACGCTGGCCAGACGGGACAGGGTCGAGGATGCGCGCAGCGCGAAAGATCTTTATGTAACCGAAGGATCCATCTCGTTTGAAGATGTCAGCTTTGCATACGGTCGGGATGTGGGCGGTGTTACGGACCTGACGCTTACCGTGCAACCGGGCGAGAAGCTGGGAATTGTCGGTGCCTCAGGGGCGGGCAAATCAACACTCGTTTCGCTGCTTCTTCGGCTCTATGATAGGGAAAACGGCGCTATTTGCATCGACGGGCAGGACGTGTCGCAGGTCACGCAGGACAGTTTGCGCCGCCAAATCGGCATGGTCACGCAGGAAACGGCGATGTTCAACCGGTCCGCCCGCGAAAACATCCTCTATGGCCGCCCGGACGCGTCCGAGGCCGAATTGATCAAGGCCGCAATCAAGGCCGAAGCGCATGACTTCATCCTGAGCCTCAAGGACGCCCAGGGCCGTACCGGCTATGACGCTCATCTGGGCGAGCGTGGCGTAAAGCTCAGCGGTGGCCAAAGGCAACGGATCGCCCTGGCTCGCGCTATTCTTAAGGACGCGCCCATTCTGGTTCTGGACGAGGCAACCTCGGCCCTTGATTCCGAGGTCGAGGCGTCGATTCAATCGGCGCTTCATCGGGTGATGCAGGGCAAAACCGTTCTGGCCATCGCCCACAGATTGTCAACGCTCAGCGAGATGGACCGGATCATCGTTCTGGATCAGGGGCAAATCGTGGAAACCGGAACCCACGAAGACCTTTTGGATCAGGGCGGGCTTTACGCCCGGTTCTGGCATCGGCAATCTGGTGGCTTCATTCAGGCAGAAGCTGCCGAATAAGGGTTTTGTTGCACCCAAAGCCCGGATATCAGGCGCCTCATGACGCAGTATTACACAATCACCCGGCTTGGCCATCAGGGCGACGGCATCGCTGATGGGCCCGTTTATGCCCCGCGCACCCTTCCGGGTGAGGTTGTCAGCGGCACCCTTGTTGATCAGGTGCTGACCGATATCCGCGTCGAGGTACCGTCTGATGACCGGGTAAAGGCCCCGTGTCGCCATTACAAAGCCTGCGGTGGCTGTCAGTTGCAACACGCCTCTGATGTGTTTGTCGCCGACTGGAAGCTGAGCATTGTCCGCAACGCCCTGTCCGCGCAGGGGCTTGAGGCGCCGATGCGTCCGATACACACATCACCCGAACACTCACGCCGACGCGCCACGATTGCCGTCAGGCGGACCAAGAAAGGCACATTGGCCGGGTTCCATGGACGTGCATCGGATACGATCACCGAAATCCCGGATTGCCGTTTGCTTGACCCGGCCCTGATCGTCGCCATTCCCGTGGCCGAGGCGCTGGCGGTTCTGGGCGGCAGCCGCAAGGGCGTCTTGGCCGTCACGCTCACCCTGTCCGAGGGCGGGCTGGATGTGGCCGTCAAGGGCGGCAAGCCCTTGGATGGGCCGCTGGAACTGGCGCTCGCGCAGGAAACCGAAAAACACGGTCTGGCGCGGCTCAGCTGGGATGGTGAAGTGATCGCTATGCGCCACGCTCCGGTTCAGCGCTTTGGGGCTGCCGCCGTCACGCCGCCGCCCGGTGCCTTCCTTCAGGCGACCAACGACGGAGAACAGGCTCTATTACAGGTCGTTTCCGAGGCAACACGGGGTGCGAAACGGATTGTTGACCTGTTTGCGGGCAGCGGCACATTCTCATTGCCTCTGGCAGAAAAAGTCGAGGTTCACGCGGTCGAAGGTGCCGCAGACATGATGCAGGTACTGGATCAGGGCTGGCGCAGGGCGCAAGGTCTGAAACGCGTGACGACCGAGGCCCGCGACCTGTTCCGTCGTCCGTTGATGCCGGATGAACTGAAATCGTTTGACGCAATCGTACTGGACCCGCCCCGCGCCGGTGCCGAGGCGCAGGTGGCCGAGCTGGCACAGGCCAGACGCCCGGTGATTGCCTATGTCTCGTGCAACCCCGTCACCTTCGCGCGCGATGCAAAAATATTGGTTAACGCTGGCTATACCCTTGAATGGGTGCAGGTCGTTGACCAGTTTCGATGGTCGTCACATACGGAACTTGCTGCGCGGTTTACCCTGAACGCCGCATCTTGATCAGACAGGAGAAAGCGACCCATGGGTTTCAGACAGCGTTTGCTGAACATCATCGAAGCGCCTGCATTCGGGCAATTCATAACGGCTGTCATCATCTTTAACGCAGTGCTTTTAGGGATGGAGACGTCGCCGACCCTGATGGAAGCCGCCGGGCCGCTGATCGTGATGCTGGACAAGCTGTGCCTTGCGATCTTTGTGGCGGAAATTACCATGAAACTGATCGCGACTGGGCGCAGGTTTTTCACAAACGGCTGGAACAATTTCGATTTCCTGATCGTCGGCATTGCGCTTGTTCCCAGCGCCGGAGGCCTGTCCGTTTTGCGAGCCCTGCGAATCCTGCGGGTATTGCGCGTGATTTCCGTTGCGCCAAGACTGCGCCGGGTGGTTGAAGGGTTCATCTCGGCCCTGCCGGGAATGGCCAGTGTGTTCCTGCTGATGGCAATTCTGTTCTATATCGGTGCCGTGATCTCGACCAAGCTGTTCTCGGCAACCTTCCCGGATTGGTTCGGCGATCTTGGCCGGTCAGCCTATACACTGTTTCAGATCATGACGCTGGAAAGCTGGTCGATGGGGATCGTCCGCCCAGTGATGGAGGTTTATCCCTATGCCTGGCTGTTCTTCGTCCCCTTCATCATGGTCACCACCTTTGCGGTGGTGAACCTATTGGTGGGTCTGATCGTAAATTCCATGCAGGACGCGCACCATGCAGAGGATGAGGTCAAAACTGATGCGTATCGTGATGAGGTTCTGGAACGCTTGGAGAGCATCGAGCGGCATCTGACCGAAAACTTGAACATCAAAAAGTGATTTCAGTTTTCGCGTTTTTTGGCATAATAAGCCCCAAAAAACAAAGCAGGCAGTGAAACATGGATCGTCGAGCATTCGGATTGGGGGCGATGGCAACGCTGGGCCTTTCGGCTTGTGCATCAGCCCGACCAAATTTTCTGACTTATGATGGGCCCGAGGTCACCTCGCTGGTGGTCAACAAGGGCGCGCGCAAACTTTATTTGTTGCACCACGAAAAAGTCCTCAAGGAATATGATGTGGATTTGGGGTTTGCGCCGCAGGGCACAAAAACCAAACGCGGAGACGGCCGCACGCCCGAAGGAAGTTACCTGATCGATCGGCACAACCCCAACAGCCGGTATCACCTGTCTATCGGGATATCGTATCCCAACTCTCAGGACATCGCCAAGGCCAAGGCTGAGGGAGTTGATCCGGGTGGGGACATCTTCATTCACGGGCAGCCAAATCTGCGATCCGAGTTCAAACGCGCCAAGAAAACTCCGGATTGGACCGCGGGATGCATCGCGGTCAAGAATGACGAGATCGAAGAAATCTATGCGATGGTCAACCGAGGGACGCTGATCACTCTGCGCCCTTAGGGGGCACAGGCGCCCACGCTGCAATCCCGAATGTTTCATAGTCGTGCTGGTAGACCTCGGATGCCAGCGCTTCAAGCTGTTCGTCATAGATCTGATCCAGCGTATACGGAACATCTTGCGCGCACGGGCCGGGAACCGGCGGATTGGGGTGGCCTGTTGAGCGGGCCAGATCCGGCAGAGCCGTGATCAGCTCCTCTTCCCGCAGAATCACGTCGGGCATCAGAAAGCTGGCAATGCCATCCAGCGTGCGGGACTGGCTGCACCACGTCCCGTCAACGCGGATCGGCGTCTGACCGTTGAGGTTCATGCGCAGGAACCCGAGGAACGCCAGAAATGCATCCCGATGCTGTTCGACCGAGTAATTGTTGTCGCGTACCTGCCCGGGGATTGGCAGGACGAGGCGGTTGCGCAGATAATTGCGGACCATCTTGTAACTGCCCGGCCCGGTATCCAGAATGTACTGGCAGAACGCCGAATGCGCCCGTGCCAACGGGTGGCGCAACACGGTGAACTTTCGGTGTCCGGGGTGGTCTTGCATCCAGACGCGGATTTCCTTGCGGTTCCGGTTTGTGACCAGATCGTCCGTAGAACAGCCATCCAGGCTGGCCATCCATTGCGCAATAACAGGCTCTATGCCGCCGCGAATGGGCAAATACATCAATGCTGATCTGGCTGCGGCGACGTATTGCGGCACCGCCGCGCCCCGGTTTGGTTCGAAACGGGCGGGCTGGTGCAATCCGAACCTGTCCAGCTTGGACAGGGCGTCTTGCATCTCATCGGGGTTGGTGACTTTCGATACGGCAGGAGCCGGGTTTTGCGGTTTCAGAGTATCGTCAAGTTTGCTCAGCCGCGCCTCAACCCCCAGCCATGCGGCCAGACCGTTCAGAACGTCCAACTCGGCCAGGTCGTCATAGGTAATGAAAAAGGCAGTCTGACCGGTCTTCTGTAAATGCCGCCGCAACATGTGCTGGTGGCTGTGGACCTGATCCAGATACTCAGAAAACTCGGCCCCGTCGAACGCAACCTGTGCATCGACGCGGCGCTTCACGTTCTTCAGCTGCCATTGCTGCGTGGCGCGCGCGATCTTCAGGGACAGAAAACTGTCCAGCGGATTGCGCGTGAGAATGATCTTGGCACAGCGCGGATCGTTCAGCACTGGCTTCAGAATGCGTGGATCGTGGTCCTGGAAATACCGAAAACCGTTCAAGTCGCCCGGTGCCGAACGGATTGCCGTCAACAGCCGCATCGGATCTGCATCGCGGTCTTCCAGCGACAGACCCAGAAGGGTATCGGATTTCAGGTTGCCGGCAAAATGCGGGTTGAAGGCTTCGCCGTGGCAGGAAACCCCGTCCAGCGCGTTCAGATTGGCCTCAAGCAGGTTCGACCCTGTGCGCATGGCAGCCAGAACAACGAAGTAGTCAAAATTGGCTGGCATGGATGATTACTGCACCAGATAGGGTTTGCGATAGGGTTTCGTCTGACGGCCGAACACATCGTCCGAAGGAAAATCGCCCATCAGGTAAGGGTGCATTCCCTGGTTCTTGAGGTTTTGCAGGAACTTCCCGAACCCGGACAGATCGACCATGGTGGGCACTTCGGTCAGGTGGCTGGCCTGATGCGCGCCAATCTCGTCCAGGATTGTCTGCAAGGGCTCCATCGGTGCTTCAATGAAATCGGCCAGAGACCAGCTGCGCATCCGCGCTTTGGTCCAGACCGAGGTCAGTACCTCAAGCTGTTTGGTTTCGATCTGTTGCAGACGCGCGGCCTCGCACCGGATATCCGAAAAATTCAGGTTCGACCGGAATAGCGGAATCGCCCAGGCCCCGGTGATGACCGAGATTTGCGCATTCTTGTCCCGCGCCAGAAACCAATTGATGTCCTGCGTGTCGCGGGGGCTGAACTGGAAACACTGGCGTTCGCCGCGTGTGTTCCAGATCAGATTCGACAGAAAGGCCGTCGGATTGTAATCGCGCAGCAAAGCACAATCGCTAAGCGCACCGTTTGTGATGGTTTCACCCTTTGCAAATTCCGCACGCTCGGGTCCAAACAGATGCCCGTGCACGCGTGTGCCAGTGGCCGCGGCCAGCCAATCTTCGAAATCTTCAAACAGTTCGGAAAAGCCCTGAAATACGGAATAGGGTGACGAGGTAAGGCCGTTTTCACTGCCGTGCCGGGGAAACCGGCTTTGCATGTAAAGCCCGTCACGCCCCCGTGTCCGCCGCTCGACCGCCTTGGAAAACACGCGGTCAATCTTGCCGGGATTGGGTTCTGCCGGTTTCATCGCTCTGGCCTGATCGGTCAGAAACGCCTGATACAGCCGTTCCGCACGGGGCCAGATCTTGCGGGCAACAAAACAGTCTGACCGCCGCAGCAATTGCAGATGATCGTCGTAAAAAATGTGCGGGCGGCCCTGATAGTCGAACTTGGACAGGGTCAGGGATCGGCTCTCGATATGTGTGGAATACAGCCGCGCCAATGTCTGGAAATAGCTTTCATCCGGAATCCACACATGGCGGAAGTAGCTGTCATATTGTTTGCGCTTGGGGTCCTGCAGAATGGCAGACAGTGTTTGACGGGTCAGGCACCACCACTGGCTGCCCATATGCGGGACCAGACCGTCGGGGATTTTCCTGCGAAACCCGACCGCGCGCTGAAGCTTTACATATGCGTCGAACAATCCGCGCTGTTTTCGCCAGGAAAACGGGAACCGTAGCGTAAACCTCTCATGATCCAACCCGCCGATTGTCCAGCTGACATCAGACGTTGTCGCGCTTTCGATGAAATCGACACGAGGCCGGTCGGCCAGGTAATCGATCAGCTCCTGAACCGGGCGCAGCGGCAGGCAGGCCCCCGACGACAGGAAGACGTGGCGCGTTTCCGGAAATTGCTCCAGCATCAGTTCGGACGCGCTTTGTGAGGCAGCAACGATGCCCCACCCGCCCCAGTCGCATTGATGCCGGTCAGAAAATGCGATCCGGGGGTTGTCGGAACAGGACGCGACGCATCGCGCAAATTCTTCACCGGGCACCTTGCGATCCACATGGATCACAACCGGGCATCCGGCAGCGGTCCAATGACGCGCGACCTGTTCGGCCCGGTCCAGCGAGGTATGAACCAGCATGACGATGCCCAGACCGCTCATGCCCAGTTTCCTTTTGACATCAGGCCCAGAATCTCAAGCTGCCGCCAGTTGATATAGGCCTCAGACCATTCGCACCAGAATACGGGCTTGTCTTCAAGCTGTGCGGCATAGGCCTTGTATTCGCCAGAACCGCTATAGTGCTGGCTGCGCTGCAATTCTTCGCGTGCCTTGTCTCCAAGGGTGTCGATCAGCTTGGCATGAAGCAACGAACCGCTGGCCTTTTCCCCACCCCATTCGTCGTAAACCTGATTCAGCCCGCGCGGCAAAAGCGAGTGGGTCGAGCTGACATAGACATACCGCCGATCCCATTTGACCAGCGGGATCTTGTTCAGTGCCGGGGCTTTGGATGGCTTGTCGCGAAAGAACACCCGCGCCCGCGCGCCCCCCTGAATCCACAGGTTCTTGTAATCGGGGTTCTTGGTGATCGTGTAATTCCCCGGATCGAACCACCGTGCGATTTCAAAGGGATCCTGCCCCTCGCGATAGGTTACGGCATCGACAGGTCCTTCGGGGTACATGTCGATCAGCATGGTGCCAAAGCTGCGCACGGCACTTCCGTCCAGCCAATCTGTCAAGGCGCGGATCGGGCGGGTGTCGCAGAAGGGGTAGATGAAAAACTCATCCGGGTCGACGCTCAGAACCCAATGTCCATGCGCGTATTTGCGCAGAATGTAATTCGACCAGTCAAGACCATAGCTTGCACGTTTGTAGCTGCTTGTCGTCCGCCAGACCGATACATCGGCCTGCACTTTCAGGAATTCGAAACTGCCGTCATCGCTGTCATTGTCGATGAACAGAAAATGGTCGATGCCCAGTTTGCGGTAATATTCCAGAAAATAGGGCAGGCGAATTTTCTCGTTTCGCACAACGCTCATCAACAGGATATCGTCACGGCGGATGGCAGACGTGTTGGTGCTGGCGGGCTTAAGTTCGCGCCGACGTCTGAGGCAGCGCAGAATACGGCGCTTGCGCCGCAATCTCATCTTGTATGAATCAAACAGGCTCACGCGACTGCCCAACCTTTATTATGACGCGAGCTTTCCCCGAACCTGCCGTGACCGCTGGTGCGACAGGACATTGTCGGTTTATGCCACTTCTACCTCTTCTGAGGCAACTTTTTTAAACCCCGGAAGTGGTAAAGGTGCCGTTGATCCCTTTGGATATGTTTTCAACACCAGCCGCCGTCACGCATCAGCCCCATCTCCAGCAACTGCGACCAGCCGGTATAGCGCACCGAGTGCGGGGTCCACATGTCTGGTTGACTGAGTATCTGATCGTAATACGTGCCGAACTGGTTCGGGTCATGAAAATGCTGGCGGCGCAGCTTTTCAGTTTTGGATTTTTCAATAATGTCCGGCAGAAATTTCGTATGCAGCAGCACGCCGGACGGGGTGTCGCCGCTTGGCCCGTCATACACTGCGTTCAGGCGGCGGGGCAGGGCGGAATGGCACGAGTTTACATAGGCATATCGCCGCGACCAGCGCATCAGCGGGATCTTGTTCAGCGTCGGGGATCGCTGCGGTATCTGGGCAAAAAACACCCGCTCGCGTGCGCCGCCCTGAACCCACAGGTTTCCCATCGGGCTTTGCCGCTGCGCGCGATACGGGCCTGCGTCAAACCAGTTCAGCACCTCGATCGGGTCCGTTTCCGGGTCATAGGTTTGTCCGCCCAACGGCCCTTTTGGATACAGATCCAGCATCAAAGCGCCAAACCCGACCCGCCCCTGCCGGTCCAGCCATTCTGTGAGCTCATGCAGGGAATGGCGGTCGTGCCGGGCATAAACCAGCAACTCATCCGCATCGACCATCAGGCACCAGTGGCCATGGCCGTAACGCATCT
Source organism: Ruegeria sp. AD9 (assembly GCF_056542305.1). Taxonomy (NCBI): domain Bacteria; kingdom Pseudomonadati; phylum Pseudomonadota; class Alphaproteobacteria; order Rhodobacterales; family Roseobacteraceae; genus Ruegeria; species Ruegeria sp. AD9. The sequence continues at coordinate 280,104 of NZ_JBQFZP010000004.1, read as the reverse complement.
GTAGCCAGCTGAGCCAGTCCAGCCCAAAGCGTGATCCGCGATAGCTGGACCGGGTCTGCCAAAGGGACACATCCGGTTGCCCTTGCAGGTAGTCAGCCGAGCCGTCATCGCTGCCGTTGTCGACGATCAGAAAATGGTTCACGCCCAGCTGGCGGTAGTGACGGAAGAACCAGGGTAGGCGGGTAATCTCATTGCGCAAGGTGGTAAAGGCCAGCACGTCGCCGCCCCGTATCCTGCTTGTCTGATCATTTAGGCAGGTCAGTTGATGTCGGCTGCGCATCGAGCGCCAAAGAAGGCGTCGCCGTTTCCAGCGCAACCGGTATTCCTGTTGCCAACCGATATCAGGAAGTGTCTGAACCGTATTGGACGTCACCGGGGCCTCATTTCTCGTAGTGGCCGTTCTGATGCCAGCGCCAGGCATCCGCAATCATCGTCTCTAACGTTGACCTTTTCGGCTTCCATCCCAGTTCGGTTTGGGCGCGGACAGAGCCGGACACCAGCTTGGTGCAATCGCCCGCCCGTCGGGTACCGACCGAATACGGTACCGGACGGTTGGTAACGGATTTGGAATGCTCGATCACCTCAAGCACGGAAAACCCCGAGCCGGTGCCCAGATTGAAAACACGGCTTTCTTTTCCCTGTTCCAGCCAGCCCAGCCCCAGAACATGTGCGTCGACCAGATCACAGACATGGACATAATCGCGGATACATGTGCCGTCCGGCGTATCGTAATCGGTGCCAAAAACGGTCAAACCCTCGCGCTTGCCATCAATCGCATCCAGCATCAGGGGGATCAGGTGAGTTTCAGGCCGGTGAAATTCGCCCACTTCGCCTTCGGGATCGGCACCAGCAACGTTGAAATACCGGAAAATGACATGGCGCAGCCCATGGGCCGCTTCGAAATCCCTCAGGATGTCCTCGATCGCGCGCTTCGATGCACCATAGGCATTCAGCGGGTGTTGGGCGGTGGCCTCGTCCAGCACCACATTGTCATGTTCGCCATAGGTGGCGCATGTGGACGAGAACACGAAATCCAGACAGCCCGCCGCAACCGCAGCCTCGACCAGCGTCAGCGATCCGGTCACATTGTTCGACCAGTACAAACCGGGCTGCTGCATCGCGTCGCCCACTTGGCTGAGCGCCGCAAAATGCATCACCGCAACCGGCTTGTGTTTGGCAAAAACCTCGTCCAGGCGTGCCCGGTCCAACAGGTCGCCCTGTTCAAACGGCCCGTATTTCACCGCATCCTGCCAGCCGGTGACCAGATTGTCATAGGTCACGGGAACATAGCCCGCCTGCGCAAGCGCCTTGCAGGCATGCGACCCGATATATCCGGCACCACCGGTCACGAGGATTGGTTTCATGAAGCGTCCTTTGGAACCAGATTGCCTGTCATCGAGATATGGGAACCGCGGGGCGTCATGGGCAAAACCGGCTACTCCAGCCCCATCGCAGCCATCATCTCTTCGATCTTGGGCACGTCCTGCGGGTTGTTCAGCTCCCAGAACTGACGGCTCTTGGCGTCAACCTCGACGCACAGAACCTTGCGGCCATTTTCCATGAACCTGAGTTGTTCAAGACCTTCCAGCTTTTCCAGAGGGCCTGTTGGCCAGCCCGGATAGGCCGCCAACGCATCGGGCCGATAGGCATAGACGCCGACATGGTGAAACACCGGCGTGGGTTCATCCCCGCCATAGGTTTCTGAGGTGAAAGGCACGACCTCTTTCGAGAAATACATCGCGCTGTTGTCGCGCCCGAACACGGCGGTTGTTCCGCCAACACGGCCATGTTTGCGGTCATTCAGCAGGCTGTTCAAAGCGTCCCCGTCGCAACGCAGGACGGGTGTGGCCACGCCAGCATCGGGTGCCGCGCGCAGCCCTGTGATCAGGTCCTCGACAAACCAATGCGGTGTCAGGGGTGCATCGCCCTGAAGGTTGACCACGATGTCATATCCGCTGCCCAGAACCTTGTGCGCCTCAGCACAGCGTTCGGTGCCGTTCTGGCAGTTTTCCGAGGTCATCACCACCTCGGCGCCAAAGCCTTCGGACAGCTCGCGGATGCGGTCGTCATCGGTTGCGACCACAACCCGGTCCACGCCCGCGACAGAAGTGGCCGCCCGCCAGGACCGTTCGATCAGTGTCATCGAAACGCCGGTCGCGCCGGTCAGCGGCACCAATGGCTTGCCCGGATAGCGGGTCGAGGCATAGCGGGCGGGGATGGCGATCAGAACTGACATCAGGCCTCCTTCAACTTAACACCCGGAGCGTACGCGATAAAAAACGGGTTCGCATAGCCCTCTTTGCCATAGAGAAGCGGCGCGTGATCGTCAAATCGCACAACCTGGCCTCCGGCCCCGGCCAGTACCGCGTGCCCTGCCGCCGTGTCCCACTCCATCGTGCGCCCGACCCGCGGATAAAGATCCGCCTCGCCCGTCGCAACCAAACAGAACTTGAGAGACGATCCCGCGCTTTTGCTGTCCCTGACCTGATACTTGTTGATGTAATCCTCGGTGGCCTGATCCCGGTGCGACTTTGACGCCACGACCAAAAGCGCGGAATTGTCCGGGTTAGAGACTGATATTGGGGTCGGGGTGCCGGGTGCATCCTTGTCAAACGCGCCCGTTTCCTCGACCGCCTGACCATCGGGCTGCGTATAGAACATGCGACCCCGCGCTGGCGCATAGACCACGCCCCGTGTCGGCGTTCCGTTCTCGACCAGTGCGATGTTGACGGTGAAATCGCCACGGCGGTTGATGAATTCCTTGGTGCCATCCAGCGGATCGACAATCAAAAAGGTATCCCCCTTTTCGGAATGCGAGGCGGCCTGTTCCTCGGTGATCAGCAGGATATCGGGGAACGCCTGACGCAACCCGGCTGAAATCAGCGCATCGGCTGCCTCATCCGCTTCGGTCACAGGGCTGGAGTCTGATTTGACTTTGACGTCGAAATCGTCTGCCTCATAGATTTCCATGATCCTGTCGCCAGCCTCAAGGGCCAGACGCCGGATGACGGGAATAAGCGCGTCGTAGGTCACAAAAATGCTCCGTTCCTGTGGTTTGTTGATCCAAACTCGTGACCGACTTATGATGCGACGGTTACCGAACGGCAAGATATTCATGCCAGGTTAGGGACGACGAGGCAGGAAAGACCCTTTTAGTGTTCTATTACAAGCGCAATCAAACGCTGCTGGGCGGTGCACTGACGACTGCGGAACTGGTGTTCCACGCGGTGGTGCGGAACGTGCGCGCGCAGCATCCGAATGCGGTGATCGCGATTATGCTTAACGTCGTGCAATTGCTGGTGATGATGGTCACGTTCTATCTTCTCATGTCGCTGATGGGCCGGGGTGGGGTCGCCAGGATCAGGGGCGAATTTCTGCTGTATGTCCTGTCAGGCGTGTTCCCGTTCATGCTGCACATACAGTCGATCGGCGCGATTTCCGGGGTTGGGTCATCCAATAACCCGATGATGCTGCATTCGCCGATGAACGTAATGGTCACGATTCTCGCTGCGGCCTTCAGCACTTTCTACAAGTTTCTGCTGGCCATGTTCATCATCCTGTTCGTCTACAGTGTCGCTGTTGCTCCGCTTGAGGTGCAGAACCCTGGCGGCGCCTTTGCAATGTTGGTGCTGGCCTGGTTTACCGGCTGCGCGGTGGGGCTTGTGTTCATGGCACTGAAACCGTGGGCCCCGACGACCGTTTCGATGCTGACCAATATTTACCGGCGGCTGAACATGGTGTTTTCCGGCAAGATGTTCATTGCGAACGCACTGGGTGGCGGGCTTTTGATGATGTTTGCCTGGAACCCGCTGTTTCACATCATCGACCAGACCCGCGGGTTCGTGTTCCGCAACTATTATCCAAGAAACACAAGCTGGGAATACGCGGCCTGGGTCGGAATCGCTCTGTTGATGATCGGTCTTATGGGCGAATTCTTCACCCGTCAGCACGTCTCAAAAAGCTGGAATGCGCGCCGCTAGCGCGCCACCCGCAGCGTAAGGTTGATGCGCCCGCCTTTGGGCAGCAGGCGCGAGGATCCGAACCTGATCCGATCCACACCGTGATATGCCAGCCGCGCCGGACCGCCCATGACAACCACATCCCCCGAACTCAGCCAGATCGACTCGGTCTTGCCGCCGCGCGTCGTGCTGCCAATCCGAAACAAGGCATCATCGCCCAGCGAAACCGACAGGACGGGCCATGAAAAATCGGCCTCGTCCTTGTCCTGATGCAAGCCCATTTTTGCACCTTCCCCGTAATAGTTGACCAAACAGCAATCTGGGGCCTGCTCGGTGCTGACCAGATCGCGCCAGATATCCAGAATGGCGGCGGGGATTTCCGGCCAGTCGCCACCTTTGGGGTGCTGATCCTGATACCGGTACCCCGCCTTGTCGGTTACCCAACCCAGATCGCCAGCCGAGGTCATCCGAACCGACATCTCCTTGCCTGAGGGGGTAACAGGCCGGAACAGGGGCGCGGCTTTCAGAATCGGGCGCAAATCCGCGATCACCCGCGACTGGGCCGCAGGATCAAGATAGCCTTTCCTGATATCGAACCCCCGCAAAACCAATCGCGCCATTCCGGAAACCCCAATCCTTTCCAATTCCTTGCCAAAAAAGGCATCAGAATCCCTAAAACCTGCGTTCTACGGTGCTTGCAGGCCTCTGGTCTCGCCCTTATATACGCCGGGACGCGCGATGGTAGTGCTGTCGCGCACATCAGATCGGGGACGGGATGCCGTAACGGGTCCTGCCGTCGAGACATCGCCTTGAAGAGAAAGGGATTGCAAAAATGGGAAAAGTAATCGGGATTGACCTCGGGACCACAAACTCGTGCGTGGCCATCATGGACGGTTCGCAACCGAAGGTTATCGAAAACGCCGAAGGGGCGCGGACCACGCCCTCGATCGTCGCCTTCACCGAAGAAGAGCGGCTGGTCGGTCAGCCTGCAAAGCGTCAGGCGGTCACCAACCCCGACAACACGATCTTTGGCGTCAAGCGTCTGATCGGTCGTCGTGTGGATGATGCCGAAGTCGAAAAAGACAAGAAAATGGTGCCTTATACCATCGTCGATGGTGGCAACGGCGACGCGTGGGTTCAGGCCCGCGGTGAAAAATACTCCCCAAGCCAGATCTCGGCCTTCACTCTGGGCAAGATGAAGGAAACCGCGGAAAGCTATCTGGGTGAGGAAGTCACGCAGGCGGTCATCACCGTTCCGGCATACTTCAACGACGCACAGCGTCAGGCCACCAAAGACGCCGGTAAAATCGCCGGTCTGGAAGTGCTGCGGATCATCAACGAACCGACAGCTGCCGCGCTGGCCTACGGTCTGGACAAGCAGGAAACCCAAACCATCGCGGTTTATGACCTTGGTGGCGGTACCTTCGACGTGACCATTCTGGAAATCGACGACGGCCTGTTCGAGGTCAAATCGACCAACGGTGACACCTTCCTGGGTGGTGAAGACTTTGACATGCGCATCGTCAACTACCTGGCGGATGAGTTCAAAAAGGAACACGGTGTCGATCTGTCTGCTGACAAGATGGCCCTTCAGCGTCTGAAAGAAGCCGCGGAAAAAGCCAAGATCGAACTCAGCTCGACCTCGCAGACCGAAATCAACCAGCCGTTCATCTCGATGGGTTCGAACGGTCAGCCGCTGCACATGGTCATGAAACTGACCCGTGCCAAGCTGGAATCTCTGGTCGGCGACCTGATCAAGAAGTCGATGAAACCGTGCCAGGCTGCTCTGAAAGACGCTGGTCTGTCGGCTGCTGACGTGGACGAAGTTGTTCTGGTCGGTGGTATGACCCGGATGCCGAAAGTGATCGAAGAGGTCACAAAGTTCTTTGGCAAAGAGCCGCACAAAGGCGTGAACCCGGACGAAGTGGTTGCCATGGGCGCCGCCATTCAGGCCGGTGTTCTTCAGGGCGACGTCAAGGACGTGGTTCTGCTGGACGTGACCCCGCTGTCGCTGGGCATCGAGACGCTGGGTGGCGTGTTCACTCGCCTGATCGACCGCAACACCACGATCCCGACGAAAAAGTCTCAGGTCTTCTCGACTGCCGAGGACAACCAGAACGCCGTGACCATCCGCGTGTTCCAGGGCGAACGTGAAATGGCTGCGGACAACAAGATCCTGGGTCAGTTCAACCTCGAAGACATCCCGCCCGCACCGCGCGGCATGCCCCAGATCGAGGTGACCTTCGACATCGACGCCAACGGCATTGTCTCGGTTTCGGCCAAGGACAAAGGCACCGGCAAAGAACAGAAGATCACCATCCAGGCATCGGGCGGTCTGTCCGACGAAGACATCGAAAAGATGGTCAAGGACGCCGAAGAGAACGCGGAAGCCGACAAGGAACGCCGCGAGCTGGTCGACGCCAAGAACCAGGCGGAAAGTCTCATCCACTCGACCGAAAAGTCGATGGAAGAGCATGCCGACAAAGTCGACCCGACCACGATCGAAGCCATCGAACTGGCCATCGCCGCACTCAAGGACGAGCTGGAAACCAACAATGCCGACAAGATCAAGTCTGGCATCCAGAATGTCACCGAAGCAGCGATGAAGCTGGGTGAGGCCATCTACAAGGCGCAGTCCGAAGAGGCCGAGGACGAGCCTGTCGCAGCGGATGCCGCACATGGTGATGACGATATCGTCGATGCCGAGTTTGAAGATCTGGACGACGAAAAGCGTAACTAACGGGTAACCGGGCCAATGTGGGCCGGTCCGGATGCCGGGCCGGCCTATTTACGTTGAGGCAGAAGGAAATACTGATGTCAAAACGCGACTATTACGAAGTGCTCGGTGTGTCCAAGGGCGCTTCGGCGGATGAGATCAAGAAAGGTTTTCGCACGAAAGCCAAAGAGTTGCATCCGGACCGCAACAAGGACAACCCGGATGCCGAGGCGCAGTTCAAGGAAGCCAACGAGGCTTATGACGTGCTGCGCGACGCCGACAAAAAGGCGGCCTATGACCGCTTTGGCCATGCCGCATTTGAAAACGGCATGGGCGGCGGTGGTCGGCCTGGCGGCGGCTTTGGGCAGGGCGATTTCTCCAGCGCGTTCTCGGATGTATTCGACGACCTGTTCGGCGATTTCATGGGCGGGCAACGTGGCGGTGGCGGCCGACGCGCCGCGCGCGGCTCGGACCTGCGCTATAACCTGCGTGTATCGCTGGAAGAGGCGTTCTCGGGCCAGCAGAAAACCATCAATGTACCTACAGCCGTGGCTTGTTCCTCCTGCGAAGGAACCGGTGCAGAAGGCGGGGTCGAGCCGACAACCTGCCCCACCTGTTCCGGTATGGGTAAGGTGCGGGCGCAACAGGGCTTCTTTACGGTCGAACGAACCTGCCCCACCTGTTCGGGTCTGGGTCAGATCATCAAGAACCCCTGCAAATCCTGTAAAGGTGCAGGCCGCGTCGAAAAAGATCGCGCTTTGTCGGTCAACATCCCCGCTGGTGTCGAAACCGGAACGCGTATTCGACTGGCGGGTGAAGGCGAGGCCGGAATGCGTGGTGGCCCTCCGGGCGACCTCTACATCTTTGTGGAAGTGTCTGATCACAAGTTGTTCGAACGCGACAGCGTAAACCTTTATTGCCGTGTACCGGTCAGCATGGCCAAGGCCGCGCTGGGCGGATCGATCGAGGTTCCGACAATCGATGGCGGGCGTGGGCGGGTGCAGATCCCGGCTGGCAGCCAGTCGGGTCGGCAAATGCGTCTTCGCGGCAAAGGCATGCCCGCATTGCGCGGCGGCGGTGTTGGCGACATGTTCATCGAACTGGCGGTTGAAACCCCGGTCAACTTGACCACCCGCCAGAAAGAACTTTTGCGCGAGTTTGATGACCTGGGCGAAGACAACCACCCGGAATCAAAAAGCTTTTTCTCATCCGTCAAATCCTTCTGGGACGGTATGAAAAGCTGACAACCAGGGTTACCCGGGGGCTCTGCCCCCGCCGCCCGTTCCGGGCGCCTCCCCCGGGATATTTCCAGCCAGATGAAGCAGGGATCCGTTATTCATCTGGCTCTAAATATCCCGGAGCGCGAGGCAGAGCCTCGCAAAACACTCCCTAAAGACACTCAATTGGCCTTATCAGATGACCAAAAGTGGCAATGCATTTGCCAAATTGGGTCTTGATTCCGACCGTCGACCCTGAAATTGTCCACGACAACCGTTGGGGTGCCCGTATCAGGGCTGAGAGGCGCAGCCGCGCTAACCCATCGAACCTGATCCGGGCAATTCCGGCGTAGGGAACGGTCTTATGAACACAGACGTTTTCCTTACCTCGTTGCCCAAAAAAGATGGAGCAACGACATGGCGGCAATTGCCCTGACCATTGCGGGGTCTGACAGTGGCGGAGGCGCCGGGATTCAGGCCGATCTGAAAGCGATGTCCGCGTTGGGTGTATTCGGCGCTAGTGTCATTACCGCTGTTACGGCGCAGAACACGCAAGCCGTCTCTGCGGTGCATGGGGTTCCGCTGGATGTCATTGCCGCTCAAATCGACGCGGTGCTCAGCGATCTGGATGTGACGGCCATCAAGATCGGTATGCTTGCGACGCCAGAGATCATTCATACAGTGGCCCAAGGCCTGGAAGCGTTCAAAGGTCCCGTCGTTCTTGATCCTGTCATGATCGCAAAATCCGGAGATGCGTTGTTGGCGCAGGAAGCGGTCCGGACGCTGCGCGAAGTGATGGTGCCAGCAGCGACTGTGCTGACACCCAATCTGCCCGAAGCGGCGTGTTTGCTGGATGCGACACCGGCGCAATCACCGGACGAGATGGCCGCACAAGGCCAGGCCCTGTGTGATCTGGGCGCAGGTGCGGTTTTGATGAAGGGCGGGCATGGGTCCGGCGATGTCTGCCACGATCTGCTGGTCGACCCCTCAGGTATCGTGGCCGCGTTTCAGGCCCCGCGTCAGAACACGAAAAACACCCACGGAACCGGATGCACCCTGTCGTCATCGATCGCCGCCGGACTGGCCAGGGGCCTGCCGCTGAGGGATGCGGTCGCGCAGGCGCATGATTATCTCCAAGGGGCCATCGCGCGGGCGGATGAGCTGAAGATTGGTGCCGGGCACGGCCCTGTGCACCACTTCCATCGGATCTGGCCCGCGTGACGCTCTGGTCGGTCATAGGTGCAGGCGTTGCGGGTCTGGCCGTGGCCAGTGAGCTTGTGTCACGCGGCGCAAGGGTGCAGGTTTTTGATCCGGGCGGCCCGCCCGGCCCGCATGGGTGTTCCTGGTGGGCCGGTGGGATGCTGGCGCCGTGGTGTGAATATGAAAATGCGGAAGAACCGGTTCTGCGGCTGGGGCAGGAAGCCATCGAATGGTGGGTGCAGCGAACGCAGGTAAACAGAAGTGGAACCCTTGTTGTTGCCAACGCACGTGACCTGCCCGACCTGCGTCGGTTTGCACGCAGGACCGAAGGGTTCAGCGAGTTTGATCGCGCGAAAATAATTGAATTAGAGCCTGATCTGAGCAAGTTCGGCAAAGCTCTGTATTTTGAGAACGAAGCGCACCTTGATCCTCGCCAGGCATTGCGCGATCTGCATCGTCACCTGCAAGGCGCAGGCGTGGAATTCCACCGAAAGCTGGCTCCGGCGCAACTGGACAACGCCATTGACTGCCGGGGCCTGCACGCGCGCGAATATCTGCATGACCTACGCGGCGTGAAGGGTGAAATGCTGGTTCTCCGCTGCCCCGATGTGAACCTTTCGCGCCCGGTGCGGCTGTTGCATCCGCGGATGCCGCTCTACATCGTTCCGCGCGGGGACGGCGTCTACATGCTGGGTGCAACCATGATCGAATCCGAGGACAGCGGCCGCATCACCGCCCGCTCGATGCTGGAACTGCTCAGCGCGGCCTATGCCGTGAACCCGGCCTTTGGCGAGGCCGAGGTGCTGGAGATCGGCGTCGACCTGCGCCCCGCTTTCCCGGACAACCTGCCGCGTATCCGGCGCTTGGGTCGGACAATCTATGCCAATGGGCTGTATCGCCATGGTTATCTGCTGGCCCCTGCAATGGCGCGGGGTGTCGCTGATCTGGCATTGGACAACACACATTCGGAGATGGTCGATGAAGATCGTGCTTAACGGCGAGACGCGGGACGTGCGCGCTGAAACCCTGTCGGGTCTGTTGCTGGAATGCGGCTTCTCGGGCCGTGTGGCCACCGCAGTGAACGAAGATTTCGTGCCGTCAAGCCTGCGCATTGCGCACAAACTGACCGATGGCGACCGGATCGAAGTTGTCGCGCCGATGCAGGGGGGCTGAGGATGAGAACGTTCTACGGCATCGAGTTGCCGAACCCGCTGATGCTGGGCACCGCCCAATATCCCAGCCCCGCCATTCTGGAACAGGCCTTTCGCGAAAGCGGTGCGGCGGTTGCAACGGTATCGCTGCGGCGGGAATCCGGCGCGGGGCAGACATTCTGGCAGATGATCCGTGAGCTGGGTGTTCTGATCCTGCCAAATACGGCTGGCTGTCATACGGTGAAAGAGGCGGTGACCACAGCCCATATGGCGCGCGAAGTGTTTGACACCAAATGGATCAAGCTGGAACTGATTGGCCACACCGACAGTTTGCAGCCGGATGTGTTCCAGCTGGTCGAGGCTGCGCGAATCCTGACCGAAGACGGGTTTGAGGTGTTTCCCTACACCACCGATGATCTGATCGTGGGCGAACGCCTGCTGGAAGCGGGGTGCGAAGTGCTGATGCCGTGGGGCGCGCCTATCGGGTCTGGGCGTGGGCTGAACAACGAATACGCCCTGCGGTCGATGCGGGCCGAGTTCCCCGACACGCCGCTGGTGGTGGATGCCGGGATCGGCCTGCCCAGCCACGCGGCCCACGCGATGGAACTGGGCTATGATGCCGTTCTGCTGAACACAGCTGTGGCCCGTGCCGGTGATCCCGTTCTGATGGCCAAGGCGATGGCGCAGGCAATCCATGCCGGACAACTGGCCCATCAGGCAGACCCAATCGAGGCGCGTGATATGGCCGAGCCTTCGACCCCTGTTGTTGGAAAGGCCTTCCTGTCATGACGCTGGACCGTTTCTATCCGATCTTTGATCACGCGGATTGGCTGCGGCGGATGCTGCCCCTGGGTGTCAAACTGGTGCAGCTGCGTATCAAGGATCAGCCGGATGAGGTGGTGCGCGATCAGATTGCCACCTCGCGCGATCTGTGCCGCGACTATGGGGCGGTTCTGGTGATCAACGATTACTGGCAGCAGGCCATCGATCTGGGTTGTGACTGGGTTCATCTGGGGCAAGAGGATCTGGATGACGCAGACCTGAAATCTATCCGAAAAGCGGGTCTAAAGCTGGGTGTTTCCACTCATGACGATGATGAGCTTGAGCGGGTTCTGGCCATGGATCCTGATTACGTGGCGCTGGGCCCGGTCTATCCGACCATCCTGAAAAAGATGAAATGGCATCAGCAGGGCCTGCCCCGCGTGACCGAATGGAAGGCGCGGGTTGGGGACATTCCTCTGGTCGGTATTGGCGGCATGAGCGTCGAGCGCGCAGCAGGGGTGCTGGCAGCGGGGGCCGACATTGTCTCGGCCGTCACGGACATCACGCTGAACACCGACCCCGAAGCGCGGGTGCGTGCTTGGATCGAGGTCAGGAGATGAGCCGCTATGTCCGCCAAACGCTGCTGCCCGAGGTTGGGATCGAAGGACAGGGCCGCCTGACTGCGGCCCGTGTTCTGGTGGTCGGCGCAGGTGGTCTGGCCGCGCCGCTTCTGCCGCTATTGGCCGGAGCCGGAGTGGGGCACATCACGATTGTAGATGGTGATATCATTGATCTGTCGAATCTGCATCGCCAAACGTTGTTTTCAGAAGAAGATTGCGGGCAGTCAAAGGCTGAACGCGCCGCTGACCGATGCCGTGCGTTGAATGCCGAAATCGATGTGATTGCCAAGAAACAGGCTCTAACAGGGGAAAATGCGCCCAATCTGGTGTCGCAGGCGGATCTTGTCCTGGATTGTGCCGACAGCTATGCGGTCAGTTATATGCTGTCGGATACTTGTCTGGCACAAGGCAAGCCACTGATCAGCGCCTCGGTGTTGGGGCTTTCAGGATATGCGGGCGGCTTCTGTGGCGGCGCGCCTTCTCTGCGAGCCGTTTTCCCCGATGCGCCGGATAGCGGCGCAAGCTGCGCCACGGCGGGTGTTCTGGGTCCCGTTGTCGGTGTGATCGGGTCCATTCAGGCGCAGATGGCGCTGAGCCTGATCTTGCGGCTTGACCCATCACCCCTAGGGCAGATGGTGCAATATGATGCGCGAACCCTGCGCAGCACCGGGTTTCGTTTTGATGACGCGCCGGAACCGTCAAGCTGTTTCCGCTTTCTCTCCGCCAGTCAGTTGAGGGAGACAGACCAGATTATCGAACTGCGTGACCCGAACGAAGCTCCGGTTCCGGCTCACCCGAATGCAACGCGCATTTCACCCGAAGAAATACAAAAAATAGACCCAAACAAGGGGCAACGCCTCGCCCTTTGCTGTGCCACCGGGCTGCGCGCATGGCGCGCTGCCGAGAAAATCCAACCGATTTGGCCGGGCGAGATTGTGCTCGTCGCGGCCTCAGCCTCCTGAGAAAAGGAAACGTGTGATATGAAAAAGCTGATGACAGCCCTTGCCCTTCTGGCCGCCGCGCCAGCCTGGGCCGAAGACAAAATGACCGTCCTTCTGGACTGGTTTATCAACCCTGACCACGGGCCCATCATCGTGGCGCAGGAAAACGGCTATTTCGCCGAACAGGGGTTGCAGGTCGAAGTCGTTGCCCCCGCCGACCCATCCGCACCGCCGCGTCTGGTGGCTGCCGGTCAGGCGGATCTGGCGGTATCCTATCAACCGCAACTGCATTTGCAGATCCACGAAGGGCTGCCGCTGAAACGGGTCGGCACGCTGGTCGCGACGCCCCTGAACTGCCTGCTGGTTCTGAAAGACGGCCCGATCAAATCGCCCGCTGACCTCAAAGGCAAGAAAATCGGCTTTTCCGTCGCCGGTGTGGAAGAGGCCATTCTCAGCACCGTGCTTGGCAAATACGACGTCGCGCTGGATGATGTTGAGATGATCAACGTGAATTTCTCGCTCTCGCCCTCGCTGATGACCGGTCAGGTGGATGCGGTGATCGGCGCCTATCGCAACTTCGAGCTGAACCAGATGGATATCGAAGGCCGCCCCGGCACCTGTTTCTATATCGAGGAAGAGGGCGTGCCGTCTTATGACGAACTGATCTATGTCGCCAACCCTGATACGATGGACAAAGACAAGATCGCCCGTTTCCTGGCCGCGACCGAAAAAGCGACTCAGTACATCGTCAACAACCCCGAAAAAAGCTGGGAGGTCTTCTCAGCCACTTCACCCGAACTGCAGGACGAGCTGAATGCGCGCGCATGGGTCGACACGCTGCCGCGCTTTGCCCTGCGTCCCGCCGGGTTTGACGCTGGCCGTTATGCCCGGTTCGAGGCATTCCTGAACGACAGCGGCATGATCGACACCGTCCTGCCCGTCAGTGACATTGCCATCGACGTAACCGCGCAATGAGCGATTATGGCAAAGCCTTTGCGCTGATGCGCGATGCGGCGCAGGGGCCGTGGCGGGATTACACCCGCCACGCTTTTGTCGAAGCACTGAAAGACGGCACCCTGCCACGCCCGGCGTTCCTGCACTATCTGCGTCAGGATTATGTGTTCCTGATACACTTCTCGCGCGCCTGGGCGCTGGCCGTGGTGAAATCGGAAACACATGCTGAAATGCTGGCAGCGTCGCGTACCGTGAACGGCCTGATCAGCGAAGAGATGAAGCTGCATATCGGCATTTGCGAAGCAGAAGGCATCTCGCAGGCAGACCTTTTTGCAACGCCGGAACGGCCCGAAAACCTGGCCTATACCCGCTTTGTTCTCGAGGCGGGCTATAGCGGTGATCTGCTGGATCTTCTGGCAGCACTTGTACCCTGCGTCATGGGATATGGTGAGATAGGCACCCGCCTGGCTGAGGAGGCAACATCAACGACCTATCGTGGCTGGATCGATACCTACGCGGACGAGGGCTACCAGAACGCCTGCGTGGCCGTGGGTGAGTTGCTGGATTCGGCTCTAACAAGGCGGATTGGGGCGGATTTCCAAACGTCGCCTCGCTGGGATCGTCTGTGCAGGACGTTCCGTACGGCCACGGAGTTGGAAGTCAATTTCTGGCAGATGGGTCTGACCCCATGACCCCGGCGCCCGATCTGACCATCAGCGGCACAGCCATGATCGATGGCGCGACTCTGTTCGCGCCGCTGACCCTGACGCTTGACGCAGGGGCGTGGACCTGTCTGCTGGGTGGATCGGGTGTTGGCAAAACCACGGTTTTGCGGTTGATTGCCGGGCTGGAAACCGGGGCTGAATTCACGGGCCGGATCACCGCCAGCGATGGCCAGTCGGTTTCAGACCGGGTTGCTTATATGGCGCAGGACGACCTGTTGCTGCCTTGGGCGAGTGTTGCGCAAAACGTCTCACTGGGCGCGCGGCTGCGGGGCGAGAAAGTTGACGTTGACCGGCGTGACCGCCTGATCGAACGGATGCAGTTGCAGGACCATATGACCAAGAAACCGCCCGAGCTTTCGGGCGGGCAGCGTCAGCGCGTGGCACTGGCCCGCACCTTGATGGAAGACCGGCCGATTGTGTTGCTGGATGAACCCTTTTCAGCCCTTGATGCCCGAACCCGTGCCGATATGCAGGATCTGGCCGCCGAGGCGCTGCGGGGCCGCACTGTCCTTCTGGTAACCCACGATCCGGGCGAGGCCGCGCGTCTGGGGCAATCCATCGTCGTCATGACACAGCACGGGCTGACGCCGTGCGATCCGCCGGTTGCTCCAGCCCCGCGCAGCGTGGACGATCTGCAGACGCTGGAAACACAAGGCGCGCTTTTGCGGCTGCTGCGGGAGGGCGGGGTATGAAGTCCCTCTCTGTTCTGGCAGCAACCCTGTTTGCCATTGCCATCTGGCAGGGGATCGTGACCCTGACCGGATTGCCAAAGTTCATCCTGCCCGGCCCCTTGGTGGTTGCCGAGACCTGGTGGCAGAACCGCTGGCTGATTGCCGAACACACCTGGATCACAGCCATTGAGGTCATTATCGGCCTTGCCTGCGGCACGCTGCTTGGCGTTGTCACTGCATTGCAGCTGGCCAATTCCCGCGTCGCACGAGTTTTGGTGCAGCCAATGCTGGTGTTCACGCAGGCCCTGCCGGTCTTTGCACTGGCCCCGTTGCTGACCCTGTGGCTGGGTTATGGCTTGTTGTCCAAGGTCGCGATGGCGGTCCTGATCATCTATTTCCCGATCACGTCGTCCTTTTTTGACGGTTTGATGCGGACACCGCAGGGGTATCTGGACCTTGCACGCACGATGCAGGCCAGCAAGCGCACTGTGTTGTGGCACATCCGTATCCCTGCGGCGTTGCCGTCTCTGGCCTCGGGGATGCGGCTGGCAGCGGTGTATGCGCCGATCGGTGCCGTGATCGGTGAATGGGTCGGTTCATCGCAAGGTCTGGGATATCTGATGCTGCTGGCCAATGGCCGCGCCAAGACGGACCTGATGTTTGCAGCGATGCTGACTCTGGGCGTATTTTCGATCCTTCTGCACATGATTGTCCGCCGCGCCACCGCGCATATGGCAGGAGAGGTGCGTTAACCTTTCGGAAAGTGATTCTGCGACAGGGTAAACGCATGACACAGGACGCCTTTGCCGAAGCCACCATGCTGTTTGATACGGACGAAGCGCCAGCGCAGCCGCTGCCGAATGGTCGGTTACCCTCCTACATCAAAGACCATCGCAAGCGGCTGCGCGAACGGTTCATGGCGGGCGGATCCGCAGCGATCCCGGATTATGAGTTGCTGGAACTGGTTTTGTTCCGGTCCATCCCTCGGCAGGATGTGAAACCATTGGCGCGGGCATTGATGAATGCCTTTGGCGATTTCAACCGTGTGTTGACAGCACCCGAAGAACGGCTGCGGCAGATCAAGGGCGTTGGTGATACGGTCATCACCGATCTGAAAATCCTCGAAGCCTGCGCGCATCGGATGGCACGGGCGCGGGTGATGCAACGACACGTAATATCCAGCTGGGACGCGCTGCTGGATTATTGCCACACGACAATGGCGCATCGCGAGACCGAGCAATTTCGCGTTTTCTATCTGGATCGCAAGAACGTCCTGATCGCGGATGAGGAACAGGCCAAAGGCACCGTGGATCACGTGCCGGTCTATCCGCGCGAAGTGGCGAAACGGGCGTTGGAACTGAATGCCTCGGCCTTGATATTGGTGCACAACCATCCTTCGGGCGACCCAACGCCGTCACAGTCAGACATCGATATGACCAACCGCATTCAGGATGCCTGTTCCGCCCTGGGGCTGATTCTGCATGACCACCTGATCATCGGCAAATCGACCGAGCTCAGCTTTCGTTCCGAAGGGTATCTCTAGCGGCTACTGCACCCAAATCTCGACCCGGCGGTTGACCTTGCGGCCCCATTCGGTGTCATCGCAGGCCATGGGCATCGCTTCACCAAATCCTTCGGCGGTGACCGTGATACTATCAGGGATCGGGGCTTCAAGCGCGGCGATAACCGCGTTTCGCACGGTTTGCGCGCGCCGCAGGGCGATGCGGGCATTTGAAACGGCACCCCCGTCCCCATCGCTGAAGCCTGCAAACACCACCTTGCGTGCCTGCAACGTACCCGCGTCCAGCATTTGCGCCAGTTGCTGAATATTGGCGCGTGACTGCGCGTCCGGACGGGACGATCCGGGTTCGAACCGGACCGACAGGGACAGGCGCGACAGCGGGCGCAAGGTTTCGATCATGCGCTGCAACTCCTCCAGTCCGACCTCAGTTCCGCCGGTGACGACCGCATTGGCAAGCCGGTCCCCCTGCACGCCAACCGGCAGGGTTTCAGCAGATTGATCCACATATCCCGCGTCACGTATCGCCACCTGTGCCTCGGGGCTTTGGCTATAGGCCAGAAACTGTCGCGCAATCCGGGGCAGGCGGCGTTCCGGCAGATACAGGAACATGGGCATATTCAGCGGGTAATCTTCGGTCTTGATTGACTGGCGGGTCGCGGCCAGAGGATGCCCGCACCCGCCAGTCAAAGGCACAGCGCGGGTGCCATGGGCCGATGCCTTGCTGGCGATACCGATGGAAAACGGATCCTTAGCCACAGCCGCGGTCAGGTCATGTATGCGATTGTGGCGGATCGCCGTATCGGTCAGCACCACACCGGCGGTTTTCAGAACCTGATCCTCGACCGCCTGCGCCAGACCCGACCCGGCCTCTGGCACATGCAGTGCAATAGGGGCATCCGGCCCACCCAGCTGCGCCCAGTTGCTGATCTCTCCGGACAGAATGCGGGCCAGATCCGCCAGCGAAACCTGCCGCATCACGCTGTCGGGGGCCACGACCGGGACCATGGCATCCAGTGCAATGACCCGTGATCGCCGCGTGCGTTTCAGATCGCCCAACCCCGCAGCTTCGGCAGCCTCCCGCTCGGCCTCGCGCATCTCGCGCAGGGCCATCACGATATCCGCCCGGTCTGCGATCAGGTCGCTGAACCCGCGATCCGTGGTGCCCACGTCAAAGAAAAACCGCGCAAGCGGCGCCGACCGGCCTGCCTGATGCAACTCGTAAATAAAGGTGTCCTCATCCACGCGGGCGGGGGTCGCGGTCAGGTCTTCCTGACGGGCAAAGCCGATGATCAGGGCGGGCAGCACCGTTTCGGCCATCACCGATGATCCGGAAAACTGCACTTCGGCGACGAAATCGATCAGGTTGGGGCAGGCGGGTCCCTCGCATGTGACGCCGGAACCATCCACGGTCAACGTCCCGAATTGCGTATCGACGCGATAAAACTCACCGTCAAAGCTCAGCAGATTGCCTGTCACTTCGACCTTGCCATCATGCGAGGTCAACGTGATGTCCTGCCCAAAAGCACCGGTCGCCACCGTCACGGAAAACAGCGCAGCCACCGCCACACGGAAAAATGTCATAAGAGGTTCAAGCCTGCCTGCGGATTACTTTGCCGCGATTGTCAGGTCTGAGAGCAGATTATTCAACACCAGAAACTCGCCCGAGCGCGAACAATCCGGCAAGGTCACGGACATGTCGCGCGACCGCAGGCGGCGGTCCGACAACAGCTCCAGCGACTGCACGTTCAGCGTGTGGCCGCAATTTGCATCGGTCACTTCGGCCTCGACGGTCAGGTCAATCGTGCCCGACTGATCCGATGTACTGGCCGGGAAAGAATACACTTCGATATTCTGCGTCACACCGGAACCGGACTGACCCAGACGCATAACCTTACCGGCGCCTTCTGCAGATGCGTCATCCCAGACATGGCCATCCGCGCCATAGCTGGCGCCAAATTCCAGCGCGTGAATCTGCAACTCGGTATCACCCTGCCATTGCAGGACAACACGATCAAAACCGGCGATTTCGGGGACGTGAGTGGTGGCGACGGTGCCTGTTTCATCTTCGAAGGAAAACAGGAAAATCGCATATTCCGAAAGGGCCGGGATCGCCATATCCAGCGCGCCGCTGGCGTCAGTCATCTGGCTAACAGTCAGGCCGCTATGGTGGATTTCGATCCGCTCATTCTTGTGGCACGGCGCTTTCAGCGACAGGTGCGCCAAGGCACCGGGCGCTGCGGTCGCGTGCGCGCTGATCCTGCAACTCGATGTTCTGGGGACAGCGGGTACAGCGCGGGGTGCCGGTGTGACATTGACCGGATCGGCATCTGATACTGTAGCCGACGTCAGCACGATACCGTCCAGCCCCGACAGAATCGAAGACTGATCGGCAACGGAGGCCACATCAACACCGCCCTGCGCGCGGTTCTGCTGCGCAGCCGGTCCGTTCTGCATCAGATAGCCTATGCCCAAGGCACAAGCGACCGTTCCGCACATGGTTACGTAGTTGCGAACTACAAACAAGACACCCTCCCCAGTTGAAGGAGCAGCTTGCACTCTCGCCACCAATCGCGGCCAATTTGTGGCCGCGAGACGGACTCATTGTGATGAAAGGGTGTTAACGTTAGGTCAATCTGCCGTGGCAGTGTTTGAACTTCTTTCCGGATCCGCAGGGGCACAGGTCGTTTCGCGACGGGTTACCCCAGGTTGACGGATCGCCCTCATCAAACCCCGGCAGGGCATCGCCTGACGCCGCCGCTTCGGCCTTGGCCTCGGCTTGGCTTGCGGCTTTGTCCACGGCCTGTTGTGCCTGCGCCTGTTGCGCCGCCATCTGCGCCAGCATTTCCTTCTGCTCTTCTTCGGTCAGTGGCCGCACGCGCGACAATTGCTGTGTCACGGTTTCCCGCAAACCGTCCAGCATGGTTTCGAACAGCTGGAAGCTTTCGTTTTTGTATTCGTTCAGCGGATCGCGCTGGGCATAGCCGCGGAAACCCACGACCGAGCGCAAGTGTTCCAGCGTCAGCAGATGCTCGCGCCATTTGGCATCGATGGTCTGCAACAGCACCTGCTTTTCGATGTTGCGCATGTTTTCGGGACCAAAGGCAACCGCCTTCTGGGCCATCATCTCATCTGCGGCCTTAACCAAGCGCTCCCGCACTTGCTCGTCATCCACGCCTTCTTCGGCAGCCCAGTCCTGAACCGGGGCGTCGATGGTCAGCTTGTCCTTGATCGCCGCATGCAGACCGTCGGTATCCCACTGATCCGCATAGGATTTCGGCGGCATGTATTCGTCAATGAGATCGTCAATCACCTGCTCGCGCATATCCGAGACGATCTCGGACAGGTCATTGGCCGACATGATTTCGCGGCGCTGGCTAAAGATCACCTTGCGCTGATCGTTCATCACGTCGTCGAATTTCAGAACGTTCTTGCGCATGTCGAAGTTGCGGCCCTCGACCTTGGACTGCGCGCGTTCCAGCGACTTGTTCACCCAGGGGTGAATGATTGCCTCGCCTTCTTTCATGCCCAGCGTGGTCAGCACCTTGTCCAGCCGTTCCGAGCCAAAGATGCGCATCAGGTCGTCTTCAAGGCTCAGGTAGAACACGGTACGGCCCGGATCGCCCTGACGGCCCGAACGGCCGCGCAGCTGGTTGTCGATGCGGCGACTTTCGTGGCGTTCGGACGCCATCACATAAAGGCCCCCTGCGGCCAGAACCTTTTCTTTTTCTTCCGCGTGGCGCGCCTCTTCTGCGGCGCGCAGCTCCGACGGATCAGCCTCGGGGTTGTCCGCAATCGCTTGCAGCACCTTCATTTCGACATTGCCGCCCAGCTGAATGTCGGTACCGCGACCGGCCATGTTGGTGGCGATGGTTACCGCGCCCAGACGGCCGGCATCGGCGACAATCTGCGCCTCCTGCTCGTGCTGGCGGGCGTTCAGAACGTTATGGGCGATGCCTTCCTTGGTCAGCATCTGGCTCAGCAGTTCCGATTTCTCGATCGAGGTCGTGCCCAGCAGAACCGGCTGGCCCTTTTCCTGCGCCAATTTGGCCTCTTCGATCATCGCGCCGTATTTTTCCATGGCGGTGCGATAGACCTGATCGTCCTCGTCCACACGGGCAATCGGCTTGTTGGTCGGAACCTCGACCACGCCCAGGCCGTAAATCTCGGCAAATTCCTCGGCCTCGGTCAGGGCGGTCCCGGTCATGCCGCCCAGCTTGTCGTAAAGGCGGAAATAGTTCTGGAAGGTCACGCTGGCCAGCGTCACGTTCTCGGGTTGAATCTGCACGTTTTCCTTGGCTTCGATGGCCTGGTGCAGACCCTCGGACAGGCGGCGGCCCGGCATCATGCGGCCGGTAAACTCGTCGATCAGAACGACATTGCCGTCGCGCACGATGTAATCCTTGTCGCGCTGGAACAGCTTGTGCGCGCGCAGACCCTGATTCACGTGATGCACAACGGTCGTGCTTTCCGGGTCATACAGCGAATGGCCTTCGGGAATCAAACCGGCAGCCAACAGCTGCTGCTCCAGAAACTCGTTGCCCTCATCCGTGAAGGTCACGTTGCGGGCCTTTTCGTCCAACGTGTAGTGTTCGTCGGTCAGGCTCGGGATCAGCGCATCGATGGCGGTATACAGGTTCGAGCGGTCCTGTGCCGGGCCCGAGATGATCAGCGGCGTCCGCGCCTCGTCGATCAGGATCGAATCGACCTCGTCCACAATCGCGAAATTGTGGTGCTTCTGGTAAACCTGCTCCAGATCGGCCTTCATATTGTCGCGCAGATAGTCAAAACCCAGCTCGTTGTTGGTGGCATAGGTGATGTCGCATTTATAGGCGGCCAGTTTCTCTGCATCGGGCTGGCCCGACCAGATCACGCCGGTGGTCATGCCCACGGCAGCAAACACCTTGCCCATCCATTCCGCGTCGCGCTTGGCCAGGTATTCGTTCACCGTGACCACATGCACGCCCTTGCCGGTCAGCGCGTTCAGATACGCCGGGAAGGTCGCGACCAGTGTCTTGCCCTCACCCGTCTTCATTTCCGAGATGTTGCCCTGATGCAGGAACACACCGCCCATCAGCTGTACGTCAAAGGCGCGCAGTCCCAGCGCGCGGCGGGCACCTTCGCGCACGTTGGCAAAGGCTTCGGGCAGCAGATCGTCAAGGCTTTCGCCATCCAGCGCGCGTTTGCGCAGGTCTTCTGTCTTGTCGATCAGGTCCTGATCGGACAGCTTCTCGAACTCGGGTTCCAGCGCGTTGATCTTTTCGATCAGGGGGCGGGTCGCCTTGATCTTGCGGTCGTTCGGTGTTCCGAACACCTTTTTGGCGAGCGTTCCGAGTCCCAGCATGTTCACTCCAGCGGATCTGTTCTTGTCTTGGTTTTTGACAGGCTTGCCCACCTTGCGCGCAACCCATAGATACGGGGGGTGAAAGGCGGCCCTGTCCAAGGCTTCAAAGCGATGTAAGCGGCAGGTTCCAGAGTGTCAACGCTGCGCCCTGCCGCGGCAAGGAAATAGGATGATTCAATGCCCAAAGGCCTCACTTTTCTGCCATCGCTGGCTCTGACCGCCATGATGGCCTTGCCGCTGGCCGCCGAAACCCAGCCGGATGCATCCACCGTGGTGGCGCGTGTGAACGGGGATGAGATCACTTTGGGTCACGTGATCGCTACCGTTGCCGCCCTGCCGCCGCAATACCAGCAGGCCGAAGATGACGTATTGTTCGACTTCGTGCTGGAACAGCTGATCCAGCAGCAATTGCTGGGGCAACAGCAGGATGGGCTGAACAAACTGAACACGCTGCGGCTGAAAAATGAAGAACGCTCACTTCTGGCGGTTCAGACCGTCACAGCCCTGACCGATACCGTTGTCACGGACGAGGCCATTCAGGCGGCCTACGACGCGCAGTACAACGATTTCGCGGGTGAGGACGAATTCGATGCCAGCCACATTCTGGTTGAGACCGAAGAACAGGCCAACGACCTTAAGGCGCAGCTTGATGACGGCGCCGATTTCGCCGAGCTCGCGCGCGAGCACTCCACCGGTCCGTCCGGTCCCAATGGCGGCGCGCTGGGCTGGTTCGGCAAGGGCCAGATGGTACCGGAGTTCGAAACAGCCGTGGTCGCGCTTGAAAAAGGGCAGGTGTCCGATCCGGTTCAGACGCAGTTTGGCTGGCATGTGGTCAAGCTGAACGACAAGCGCAAAACCGAAGCGCCCGCGCTGGACGCCGTGCGCGAAGAGCTTGCACAAACCGTTCAGCAGGACGCCATTCAGGCGCGCATCGATGAACTGACACAGCAGGCCCAGATCGACCGCCCCGCTCTGGAAGGTGCCGGACCCGAAGTCCTGCGCCAGCTGGACCTGATTCAGGAGTAACCCCCGTGGCCAAGATCACCAAGGTTTCGCCGCTGGCGCCAGCGTCCTTCCCTGATTTGCCTGCAATTGACGGTGTGCGGTTTGCCACCGTCGCGGCGGGCGTGCGATATCAGGGCCGCACCGATGTCATGCTGGCCGTGCTGGACCCGGGCACATCTGTGGCCGGGGTCTTTACCCGTTCGGCCACACGGGCGGCACCGGTTCTGGATTGTCAGGACAAGATCGGCGGGCCCAGTGACGGCCCGGCGGCGATCCTGGTGAACTCGGGCAATGCCAATGCCTTTACCGGGCATTATGGTCAGACCTCGGTGGCCGAAGTAACGCAGGCCGTCTCGAAGGCGACTGGTGTTCCGGTCGAGCGGGTCTTTACCTCCTCAACCGGCGTGATTGGTGAGCCGCTGGCTCATGACCGCATCATTGCCAAGCTTGAAACGCTGAAGGCGGGTCTCAGCCGTCACGCGATCGAAGACGCCGCACGCGCGATCATGACCACGGACACCTTCCCGAAAGGGGCCGTGGCGCAGGTCGAAATTGATGGCAAAACAGTCTCTATTGCGGGGATTGCAAAGGGTTCGGGCATGATTGCGCCAGATATGGCGACGATGCTGGTCTATATCTTCACCGACGCGCAGGTCGAACAATCAGCGTTGCAGGCGATGCTGAGCGCGCAGACAGACCGGACGTTCAACTGCATCACCGTGGACAGCGATACATCCACCTCGGACAGCCTGCTGCTGTGCGCCACCGGCGCTTCGGGTGTGGACGCCACCGGCAACGCGGCTTTCGCCGAGGCGTTGGAAGCCGTGATGCTGGATCTGGCCCAGCAAGTGGTGCGCGATGGCGAAGGTGCCACGAAATTCGTCGAAATCCGCGTAAAAGGGGCCGCAACAGACGCTGACGCCAAGATCCACGGCCTTGCCATCGCCAACTCTCCGCTGGTCAAAACCGCCATCGCGGGCGAAGACCCGAACTGGGGTCGTATCGTCATGGCCATCGGTAAATCCGGTGCCGCGGCGGACCGCGACCTGCTGAGCATTTCCTTCGGCGACATCCTTGTGGCCGAAAAAGGCTGGGTCAGCCCCGATTACAGCGAAGACACAGCTGCCGCTTATATGAAAGGTCAGGATCTGGTCATCGCCGTTGATCTGGGCCTGGGCGAAGGCAATTCCACCGTCTGGACCTGCGATCTGACGCACGGATATATCGAGATCAACGCGGATTACCGCTCGTGAAAACCGTGTTGGTCTCTGCTGTCGCCCTGATCGACATCGAGGGCCGGGTGCTGTTGGCCCAACGCCCCGAGGGCAAATCCATGGCCGGTCTTTGGGAGTTTCCCGGCGGCAAGATCGAGCCCGGCGAAACCCCCGAGGCCGCCCTGATCCGCGAATTGCACGAGGAGCTGGGCATCGACACCTGGGCCTCGTGCCTTGCCCCCCTGACCTTCGCCAGCCACAGCTATGATGATTTCCACCTGCTGATGCCTCTGTTCGCCTGCCGCAAATGGCAGGGCATCCCACAGTCGAAAGAGGGGCAGGCGCTGAAATGGGTCCGCGCAAATGACCTGCGCAATTACCCCATGCCGGCCGCGGATGTGCCCCTGATCCCGATCCTGCGGGATTGGTTGTAGGGGCTCAAAAGGCGTCAGGCGCTAACGGCCCGAATTTCGGCTTGGCGGATTTATTTGCCGATTTGTGGTAGTGTTCGAGTGCTTTCTCAATGGTGAAGGAGTACCTCGTTATGATTGCAAGTCGAGTTGGAAAGCTTTGGGTGTCCAGGATTGTTTTGATTTTGGCCTTATTTGTTTTGGCGGTTCATAGTGCCAAAGCAGATGATGCGAAGACTGCAGTATCGGTCATGATCGAAGAGCAGGCCCGAATTGATCGCTATGTCGAACTCGATTTTGCACGGCAAGATCTTTTGTTTCACCAGACGAGCACGATCCTGGCCCTATACGGTGATTACAACTCCTACACCAAATCGGACGGCACTCAGGCCAATGGCTCTGACATGACGCGATTCAGAAATCGGGTCACTGAATACGTGCCCGCTGCCATTGTGGATTTCCGGCGAAAGTCCCAAAGAGACAAAACAATTTCCGAGGATGAGGCAAGCAAGGCAGTAGCCGCAGAAACCCTGATGGAAGAGATGGTTTTGGCCGCAGGTGAAATCATTGAACTTTGCGACGCCAACAAGCCCTATGAGGCAAGTCTCGTTTACCGCGATAAGACAATGCCCTTGAACACGAAACTTTTGGGGTTGCTGTACACGTTGCGCTCAACATCTGTTGGTCGTTTTAAAAAAGCAGCATTAAAAGCTAAGTATCAGTAACCGCGCCAACCTGCCGAAGGTCGAATTCTGTTTGCCGGTCCGGCGTCCCTGCTGCACACAGGACCTGTTTGGTACGGTAATTGCGTGGGACGAACGGGTTCCTCGTAACAGTCTGCATTTGTACATATTGTACAAAACGTAACATCACCCTTCTGCACCTGTTACAATTCGTAAGAATTGAGAAAACATCAGGCAAAACTTGACGCTGATCGTGCGGGTGTCCCAAATCGGGGCACTGGCATCCGGGGGCTTTCCCGGATCCGCCATTTCCGGCTTAGAGGAGGCCGGATGGGGAGGAGAAAAAGATTGGCTCAGACGCAGTCGGGCGCCGAAGGGTTGCACTCCCTTCCGGCGCTTCTACACCGCAACGCGACCCAGTTCGGGGATGCCCCGGCCTATCGGGAAAAAGAATTTGGGATCTGGCAATGCTGGACCTGGGCTGAAGCGGCCAAGGAAGTTCGTGCTCTCGCCCTTGGATTTCTTGAAATTGGCGTTGAGCGCGGTGACCACATTGCCGTGGTCGGGCGCAACCGGCCAGCACATTACTGGACCATGGTCGCGGCACAGATGGTCGGTGCAATTCCGGTGCCTCTGTATCAGGATGCAGTCGCCGAAGAGATGACCTATGTGATGGAGCATTGCGGTGCGAAATATGTCGTCTGCGGTGATCAGGAACAGGTCGACAAGGTCATCGAAATTCAGGAAAAAGTGCACCAGATCAAGCATATCCTCTATACCGACAAACGCGGGATGCGGAAATACGACCACAGTCAGATGAACGCGCTGGAAGACCTCATGGCCGAAGGTCAGGCAGGACATCAGCGGTTTGATGCAGAGCTGGACAAGCGCATCTCTGAGATCACCTATAACGACACCTGCGTCATGCTTTATACCTCGGGCACAACGGGCAAGCCCAAGGGGGTGGTTCTGTCGAACCGCAACGTGATTGAAAGCGCCAAGAATTCAGCGATCTTCGACCATCTGACCCGCGATGAAGATATCCTCTCCTACCTACCAATGGCATGGGTTGGGGATTTCATCTTTTCCATCGGTCAGGCCTATTGGTGCGGGTTCTGCGTGAACTGCCCGGAAAGCGCCGACACGATGATGACCGATCTGCGCGAAATCGGGCCGACCTATTTCTTCGCCCCGCCGCGCGTGTTTGAAAGCCAGCTGACCAATGTGATGATCCGGATGGAGGATGCGAGCAAGCTGAAGCAGCGCATGTTCCATCACTTCATGGCGCATGCCAAAAAGGTGGGCGGCAAGTTGCTGGATGGCAAACCCGTCGGCTTTGGCGACCGGATGAAATACGCGCTGGGTAACCTGTTGGTCTATGGGCCGCTCAAGGATACGCTGGGCTATGGCCGGTTCCGGGTTGGCTATACAGCGGGTGAAGCGATCGGACCGGAAATCTTTGATTTCTATCGATCTTTGGGCATTAACCTGAAACAGCTTTACGGTCAGACCGAAGCAACCGTGTTCATCACCGTGCAGCCGGATGGTGAGGTTCGGGCCGATACGGTTGGCGTGCCCGCGCCGGATGTTGAGATCAAGATCGACGACAAGGGCGAGATCCACTACCGCTCGCCCGGCGTGTTTGTCGAATATTACAACAACCCGGATTCCACGGCATCAACCAAAGATGCCGAAGGCTGGGTGGCAACGGGTGATGCCGGGTTCATCGAGGAAAGCTCGGGCCATCTGCGGATCATCGACCGGGCCAAGGACGTGGGCAAAATGGCCGACGGGTCCATGTTCGCGCCGAAATATGTCGAGAACAAGCTGAAGTTCTACCCCGATATTCTCGAGGTCGTTCTGTTCGGAAACGGCAAGGATCGCTGTGTGGCCTTCATCAATATTGACCTGACAGCGGTCGGCAACTGGGCGGAACGCAACAACGTGGCCTATGCGTCCTATCAGGAACTGGCGGGCCATCCGCGTGTGTTAGAGACGATCAAGGCGCATGTGGAAGAGGTCAACAAATCGGTAGCGGCTGATGAAATGCTGTCCGGTTGCCAGGTGCATCGCTTTGTGGTGCTGCACAAGGAACTGGATGCTGATGATGGTGAGATGACCCGCACCCGGAAAGTTCGGCGCGGGTTTGTCGAAGAGAAGTTCCACGACATCATTGCGGCGCTTTACGACGGGTCCGAAAGCGTCTCGACCACGACCGAAGTGACCTATGAGGATGGGCGCAAGGGATCGATTAGCGCAACGCTGAAAATCGTGGACGCGCCGGTTGTACCGGTTGCGCAGCACAAGGTGGCAGCGGAATGAGGGCCGCCACAGCACCGCGCGACCTGCGGCCATCGCCCTGTCCGCCATCCCGTTTTTGCGCAAGTCAGGGAGTGACTGATGCTGGATAACGCCGAAGGATATGTCACTGAAGACGGTCGCAAGATCGGCGGCGTGGTGATGGAGATGAAGAACATCACTCTGCGCTTTGGCGGCGTCGTGGCGATCAAGGATATCTCGTTCGATATTCGCGAGGGTGAGATTCGCGCCATCATCGGGCCGAACGGGGCCGGAAAATCATCGATGCTGAACGTCATCTCGGGGTTCTATGTCCCGCAGGAGGGAGAGGTCTGGTTCCACGGATCAAAACGCCCAGCGATGCGGCCCTTTGAGGTGGCGCAGCAGGGGATCGCGCGGACGTTCCAGAACATCGCCCTGTTCGAGGGGATGAGCGTTTTGGACAACGTCATGACAGGGCGTTTGAATTTCATGCAGACCAACATCCTCCAGCAGGCCTGGTGGAAGGGAAAGGCCGAGGCGGAAGAGGTTGAAAACCGTGAGGCGGTCGAGAAGATCATCGATTTCCTTGAAATCCAGCACATCCGAAAAACGCCCGTGTCGCGCCTTCCATACGGGTTGAAAAAGCGGGTGGAACTTGCGCGTGCTCTGGCGGCAGAACCAAAGCTCTTGCTACTGGATGAACCGATGGCGGGCATGAACGTTGAAGAGAAAGAGGACATGAGCCGCTTTATCCTCGACGTGAATGACGAATTCGGCACCACCATCGCCCTGATCGAACACGATATGGGCGTGGTGATGGACCTGAGCGACCGCGTGGTCGTGATGGATTACGGCAAGAAGATTGGTGACGGCACGCCCGACGAGGTGCGCAACAATCAGGAAGTCATCGACGCCTATCTGGGAGTCAGCCATGACTGAGACCAAAGCAGATATCCGGGGAGGCACATATGCCTGAGCAGTTAATCTTTGCCACGGAGGTCATCCTTAACGGTCTGATGGCCGGGGTGCTTTATGCGCTGGTCGCGCTGGGCTTTGTGCTGATCTACAAAGCATCCGGGATTTTCAATTACGCGCAAGGGGTTATGGCCCTGTTTGCGGCGATGACACTGGTCGGGATCATGAACGGGCAGGTGCCTTTCGCGCATTTGATCAACGCGACCTTCGGCACTCATGTCTACAACTTCGGTTGGACCATCCCCGCCCTGCTGGCGATCATCCTGACAATGGGCGTGATGGTTCTGCTGGCGTGGTGTGTGCAGCGCTTTGTCATGCGGCATCTGGTTGGGCAGGAGCCGATCATCCTGTTCATGGCCACGATCGGTCTGGCCTATTTCCTTGAAGGCGTGGCCGACCTGATGTGGGGATCCGAGATCAAGACGCTGGATGTGGGTCTGCCGCAGGGCATCAACCTGTGGATTGACGAGGTCACCTTTAACATCTTCGGCTATGGTTTCTTCATCGACAACCTCGACATCGTGGCAACCGTGATCGCGGCGCTTCTGGTCGCGGCGCTGGTGGCCTTCAGCCAGTACACAAAGCAGGGGCGGGCCATGCGCGCTGTGGCGGATGACCATCAGGCGGCACTTTCGGTCGGGATCTCGCTCAACTTCATCTGGGTCATGGTCTGGTCGGTGGCCGGATTCGTGGCGCTGGTCGCGGGGATCATGTGGGGCACCAAATCGGGCGTACAGTTCTCGCTGTCACTGATCGCACTCAAGGCGCTGCCGGTGTTGATGCTGGGCGGGTTCACCTCGATCCCCGGTGCCATCGTCGGCGGACTGATCATCGGTGTGGGCGAGAAGCTGTTCGAATTCTCGATTGGCCCGCTGGTCGGCGGCGCGACCGAGAACTGGTTCGCCTATGTGCTGGCGTTGATCTTTCTGGTGTTCCGACCACAGGGTCTGTTTGGGGAGAAGATCATTGAAAGGGTTTAAGTTCCCCATAATTTTGGGTGTCTCTGCGAGCATAGTTTTTCTTTGCGCGCTGGCCGCTTGGGGTGTTCCAGAGCTATGGACCGATGAGGGCGTATTCCGCTTTGGATTGCTGAAGAAATTGATGATCTACGCGGCACCGATACTGGTGGCATTGCTCTATTTTGCCATTGCCGCTCTGCTTTTCAGGACTGGTTTCTTCGAAAGAACTGTGGCGGCAGCTGGCTTTCTGATCGCGCTTTCACTGCTGTTTTTTGCAGCGATTTCTGTGTTTGGCGTAATGGTAAGCATTGGAATCACCGGGATCATTTTTGGAACATTTCCACTCGCAATCACTGCTCTGTCGCTGGTCGGAACGTCCTTGGTGCTCCTCGACCGCGGAAATGAGGAAAAGGCTTCGATCTCATGACCAAGGTGATCGCCATCATCAACGTAATCGCATGGGCGGGGTTCTGGGCCTTTGGCTACATCGCGCTGACCTCGAATGACCTGACAGACAGCCAGTTGACGATTGCCGCGATCCTGGCCTTTGCCGGGCTGATCATGGGCGTTCTGGCCTACCTGAAACTCGTGCGCGCCTCTGAGGCGAGCGGATATGCCAAAGGGTCCAGCCAGCTGGACGCCGCGACCCGTAACCGGGCGCAGGAAGAATGGGGAAAGTAACAGATGTTCTATCGTGAGGCCGGAGATTTCAAAACCTCCTACGTGGATGACAGCCAGACTTTCCCGATCAAGTTCGACCGGTACCGGTACTATGTCGTTCTGGCGGTGGCGTTTGGGATCATTCCGTTCATCATCAACGACTATTGGGCAAACGCCCTGCTGCTGCCCTTTCTGATCTACGCCATCGCGGCGATTGGGTTGAACATACTCGTGGGCTATTGCGGGCAGGTTAGCCTTGGTACAGGCGGTTTCATGGCTGTTGGCGCCTATGCCTGCTACAAGTTGATGACCGCATTTCCAGACGTCAGCATGTTCATTCATGTCCTGCTGGCTGGTGGCATTACCGCGATTGTAGGCGTTTTGTTTGGCCTGCCTTCCCTGCGGATCAAGGGGTTCTATCTGGCGGTGGCCACGCTTGCGGCACAGTTCTTTCTGGTCTGGCTCTTTAACCGGGTGCCGTGGTTCTACAACTACTCGGCCTCGGGCCAGATCAACGCACCGGAACGTGACGTGTTCGGCATTATCATCTCGGGCCCGAACGCCCCGGCCTGGGCGACATACCTGTTCTGCCTGATCTTCCTGACCTTCAGCGCCATCATTGCGCGCAACCTGACCCGTGGCACGACCGGGCGGACATGGATGGCGATCCGCGACATGGATATCGCCGCCGAAATCATCGGGGTGAACCCGCTGAAAGCCAAGATCAGCGCTTTCGCTGTCAGCTCGTTCTTTGTGGGCATCGCCGGGGCGTTGTTCTTTGCCGTCTATCTTGGCGCGGTCGAGGTGGGCGAAGCATTCGGCATCCAGAAGTCGTTTCTGGTGCTGTTTATGGTGATTATCGGTGGATTAGGCTCGATTTTCGGGTCTTTTGCCGGGGCGGCATTCCTGGTGCTGCTGCCGGTTCTGCTCAAACTGGTTGGCGTCGATCTTCTGGGTTGGCCGACCGATATCGTTGCCCATCTTCAGCTCGTGATCGTGGGCGCGCTGATCATCATGTTCCTGATCCTCGAGCCCCACGGTCTGGCCCAGTTGTGGCGCGTGGCGAAAGAGAAACTCAGACTCTGGCCGTTCCCGCACTGAGGGCTGGCCCAATCATAAAGACGGGTGATCAAGCCCGAACTCAATATCGGATCAATCAAGGGAGGAGACACCCGATGAACAAGAAACTGGCAACTGTGGCGCTGAGCGCCCTGATGGCGGCAGGACCTGCGATGGCGGATCTTGTGTTCCCGTCGCTCAGCTATCGAACCGGGCCCTATGCGGCCGGTGGTATTCCGTTCGCGGACGGTTACGCCGACTATTTCACGCTTCTGAACGAGCGGGACGGTGGCATTGGCGGTGTACCTGCAAACGTGATCGAATGTGAAACCGGGTATAACACCGAAAAAGGCGTGGAATGTTATGAGTCCACCAAAGGTGAAGGCGCACTGGTGTATCAGCCGCTGTCGACCGGAATCACCTATCAGCTGATCCCCAAAGTAACCGCCGACGGCATTCCGTTGCACACAATGGGGTATGGCCGGACCTCGGCTGCGAATGGCAAAGTGTTCAGTCATGTGTTCAACTATCCGGCCAACTACTGGAACGGTGCGTCCGGTGCGATCAACTATCTGTTGGATGAAAATGGCGGTGACCTGAGCGGCAAGAAGATTGCGCTGGTCTATCACAACTCGGCCTATGGCAAGGAACCGATCCGGACGCTGGAAACTCTGGCTGAAAAGCATGGGTATGAGCTGTCCTTGCTGCCGGTTGATCACCCGGGCCAGGAGCAGAAGTCGCAATGGCTGCAAATTCGCCGCGAAAAGCCTGACTATGTCATCATGTGGGGCTGGGGCGTCATGAACCAGGTTGCGGTTCAGGAAGCGGCCAACATCCGTTTCCCGATGGAAAACTTCATCGGTGTCTGGTGGTCGGGCGCGGAATTCGACGTTCAGCCTGCTGGGGAAAAAGCGACCGGTTACAAGGCGCTGACCTTTACTGGCCTTGGCATGGACTATCCTGTCTATGACGACCTGAAAAAGTACGTCGTTGACTCGGGCAAGGCTGCAGGTGCCGGCGATCAGCTGGGTACAGTTCAGTACAACCGTGGTCTTTATGCCGCCATGCTGGCAGCCGAGGCTGTGAAAACGGCGCAGGCGATGCACGGAACCGCTGATATCGACGCATCGATGATGCGCGATGGCATGGAAGCATTGGAAATGACCAACGCCAAGATGGAAGCTCTTGGCATGTCCGGGTTCGGCCCTGAATTCTCGGTTTCCTGCGAAAATCACGGCGGCCCCGGCCTTGTCGGTGTTGTTCAGTGGGATGCGGCGACTGGCGCCTGGAACCCGGTACAGGACTTCAAACCGACAGATGCCGAAGTTATCGGCGCGTTGATCGATGAAGATTCCGGTGCCTACGCAACCGAAAACAGCATCTCGCCACGTTGCGAGTAAGGCATGTTGCGCCACGGATGTGATCCGGGGCGTTCAGACAACCGGAGCGGCGGGTCGCCTGCCGCTCCTCACGAACAGTCCCGGAACGGGCAGGCATGAGGAAACGCGCTGATGCTGGATGCGGCACAAACCACTGACGTGCAGGCGGAAACCCTGCTTGAGGTCAATAATATCGAGGTGATCTACAACCACGTGATCCTCGTGTTGAAAGGCGTCAGCCTGAACGTTCCAAAGGGCGGCATCACAGCACTGCTGGGCGGCAATGGTGCGGGCAAGACAACCACACTCAAGGCTGTTTCGAACCTGCTGCATTCCGAACGCGGAGAAGTCACCAAAGGCTCGATCAAGTATCGTGGCCAGAACGTGCATGAAAGCGATCCGGCCGATCTGGTTGAAAAGGGTGTCATTCAGGTGATGGAAGGTCGCCATTGTTTCGAGCACCTGACCGTCGAGGAAAACTTGCTGACCGGTGCTTATACCCGAAAAGACGGGGCGGCTGCGGTCCAGCAGGATCTTGAGATGGTTTACGCATATTTCCCCCGGCTCAAGGAACGCCGCCGGTCACAGGCAGGCTATACTTCGGGTGGGGAACAGCAGATGGTTGCCATGGGGCGGGCGTTGATGTCGCGGCCCGAGACGATTTTGCTGGACGAACCCTCAATGGGTCTTGCTCCGCAGCTGGTCGAAGAGATTTTCAGTATCGTGAAGGACCTCAACGAAAAAGAGGGCGTGTCCTTTCTGCTGGCAGAGCAGAACACCAACGTCGCCCTGCGCTTTGCACATTACGGTTACATTCTTGAATCCGGGCGTGTCGTGATGGATGGCCCGGCAGCCGACCTGCGCGAAAACCCGGATGTGAAAGAGTTCTACCTGGGCATGTCCGATGAGGGCCGCAAAAGCTTTCGTGATGTGCGGTCCTATCGTCGTCGCAAAAGGTGGCTGTGAGCGGATGGAGGATATGGCGATGACCTATTTCGACGCACTCGAAACACGCTCGGCAGACGAACGCGCCTCGGATCAGGCCAGGGCACTAGTGGAGCAGATCAAACGCGCGATGTCGGCCCCTGGATTTGCGTCGCATTTGTCAGAATCAGACACTAATAATGTAATGTCAGCAGATGATTTGCCAACATTGCCCGTTCTGCGGAAATCGGATCTGACCCGAGCACAAGCCAAACGCCCCCCGTTTGGCGGATTTACGGTAAAACCGGCGCGGCATTTCCATCATGTGTTCCAGTCACCCGGACCGATCTATGAGCCGGGCAGCACTGATCACGACTGGTGGCGCATGGGCCGTTTCCTGAATGCTGCGGGTGTTGGCGCCGGGGACATCGTCCAGAACTGTTTTGGGTATCACCTGACCCCGGCCGGTATGATTTTTGAAAACGGCGCACGCGCTGTTGGCGCGGCTGTTCTGCCCGCAGGAACCGGACAAACCGAGTTGCAGGTGACTGCCGCCCGCGACCTTGGCTGTACGGCCTATGCAGGCACGCCGGATTACCTGAAAGTCATTCTGGACAAAGCGGACGAGATGGGCGTTTCACTGCATTTCTCGAAAGCCGCCGTTGGCGGAGGCGCTTTGTTCCCGTCTTTGCGACAGGAATATGCCGATCGGGGTATCTCGTGCCTGCAATGTTACGCGACAGCGGATCTGGGCAATATTGCTTATGAAAGCGCCGCGATCGACGGGATGATCATCGACGAGCACGTGATTGTCGAGATTGTTACACCGGGAACCGGAACTCCGGTGGCGCCGGGTGAGGTGGGTGAGGTCGTGGTAACCTCACTCAACCCCGATTACCCGCTGATCCGCTTTGCGACGGGCGACCTGTCCGCCGTGATGCCGGGAATTTCTCCTTGCGGTCGCACGAACACCCGGATCAAGGGTTGGATGGGGCGTGCAGATCAGACAACCAAGATCAAAGGTATGTTCGTGCGACCGGAACAGGTTGCCGCGTTGGTCGACAAGCATGAAGAAATCGTCAAGGCCCGCGTCATCGCCACCCGTCAGGGCGAGATGGATTCGATGACTGTCCAGATCGAAAGCACAGGCGGGGATGATACGGCATATGCCAGATCGGTGGCCGAAGTGCTGAAACTGAAAGGCGCAATCGAAGTCGTCGCCCCCGGCTCGCTGCCCAAAGACGGGCTGGTGATTGAGGATCAGCGCGTCTACGAATAGCAGTGAAAATCAGGTCTGCGGCAGTTTGTGTCGCAGATTTGTTGACCGACGCACTGGTGTTTCCGAGCATTTTGGTCGATTAAAGGCAGACCCTAAGCCTTTGCCAATCAAAAGCCGGGATGATGGCCCAGATCGACTATTCAGAAAACGGATCACGCAATCGCGGTGTACGCGGCACACGGCTGTTGGCCGCTGTCGCCTATCTTGTGGCTGCCGCGTGCCTGCTGCCCATGGTGGCCGTGGTCTTGGCAGCGGTGACCGGCGGGACAAATACGATCTCGCACCTGATGGAAACGGTGTTGCCCGGCTATACCGTGACGACCCTGATCCTTGTGGTGCTGGTTGCGGCGGGTACGTTCAGTATCGGCACGGGCGCTGCCTGGTTGGTGACGATGACCCGCTTTCCCGGTGTCAGGATCCTTGAGATCGCGCTGGTCTTGCCGTTGGCCTTTCCGGCGTATGTGCTCGCCTATGCGTACACCTTTATTCTGGATCACCCGGGTATCGTTCAAAGCACCTTGCGGGATGTAACGGGTTGGGGGCCGCGCGACTACTGGTTCCCTGAAATCCGCTCGACCGGGGGCGCTGCAGTAATGCTGATTCTGGTGCTGTACCCCTATGTCTACCTTCTGGCGCGGGCTGCGTTCCTGCAACAAAGTGCTACGGCATTTCTGGCGGCGCGGGCGCTGGGCAACAACCCATGGCTGGCGTTTCGGCGCGTCTCGCTGCCGATGGCGCGCCCGGCAATCGCCGGTGGTGTGCTTCTGGCCATCATGGAGACCATCGCCGATTTCGGAACCGTGTCGTATTTCGGTGTGCAGACCTTTGCGACCGGGATTTACACCAGTTGGTTTTCCATGGCCGACCGTGCGGCGGCGGCGCAGCTGGCGTGGTGCCTGCTTGTCTTTGCACTGATCATGGCTGTGGCCGAGCGCACCCAACGCGGTAAGGCAAAATACTATCAGGCCGGAAAGAAACATGCTGCCCAACCGGCGGAAGATCTGACCGGTCTTCGCGCCGTCGCGGCATTCTTGTTATGTACCATACCTGTTATCTTCGGGTTCCTGCTGCCCGTTATCATACTGGTCGAGATGGGTTTGGAATCGGAACAGAACCTGCTGTCGCGGCGCTATATCAGTTTCATCCAAAACTCGCTGACCCTTGCCGGCACGGCCGCGGTCGTCACTGTCTTTGCGGCGATCTGTGTCGGGTTCTTTCAGCGTCTGAGACCCGGGCGCGCGTCGTCTGCCACGGCCTACATGGCGCGGCTGGGATATGCCGTGCCCGGTGGCGTCATCGCAGTCGGCTTGATTGTACCTTTCGCCAGCTTTGACAACGCGCTGGATGCCTGGATGCGGCAGACATTCGATGTGTCAACTGGGTTGTTGGTTACAGGTTCAATCTGGCTGCTGGTCGCCGCTTACATGGTGCGATTCCTTGCTGCCGCGCTCAGCGCATATGAGGGGGGGCAAAGCACGGTTCATGCCAATATGGATGCCGCGGCCCGGTCGTTGGGGCAAACACCGCTGGGAACATTGCGGCGCGTTCACCTGCCCATTCTGACACCGTCGCTGTTGACTGCGCTGTTGATCGTCTTTGTGGACGTAATGAAGGAATTGCCTGCCACCCTGATCATGCGCCCGTTCAACTTCGACACACTGGCCGTACAGGCGTACAGGCTTGCCTCGGATGAGAGGCTTGAGGGTGCCGCCGTGCCCTCACTGGTCATTCTGGCGGTCGGCCTGCTGCCGGTAATCCTGATCTGCCGTCAGGTTGGTCGGCGGTAACACTTGTGTTGTAAATGCCGGACAACCGCGCATCAGGCTTGATTCAAACATAATTTCCGGCAAGGCTGGCGGTATGAACATGCAGCCTCCCAACCGGTTTTCGGCAAGCGCAGCGCAGATGCCCGTGGCCTTTGACCGGCACGAGATGTCGCAAATCCTGTCCGTTTATGGACGGATGGTCGCCGCCGGAGAGTGGCGGGACTATGGTATCTCAAACCTGCGCGACATGGCGGTGTTCTCGATCTTCCGGCGCACTGCTGAGCACCCGATCTACCGCGTCGAAAAGCACCCGCGCCTGAAATCCCGGCAGGGGATGTACTCTGTCATCGGTATGGATGGCCGCATCCTGAAACGCGGCCACGATCTGCGAGCCGTGCTGCGGGTGCTGGAACGCAAGCTCATCCGGGCCGTAAACCCGGATTAGAGCCTTTTTCGCGCTGTAACAGGCCCGTCGCCCTGATCCTGAATGCGCTGGATCGCCCGGTCCATCGGCTCGTACACAACCGCCATATGGCTGGCGTTCGCATGCAAAATCATGTTGTCGCCCGAAACCCAGGCCACGTGACCTTTCCAGAACAGCAAATCCCCGCGCTGCGCAGGTGTTCCAGCTGACAGGGCAGCGCCCAAGGCTTGTTCCTGATAGCCGCTATCGCCGGGGCAGGGAATACCGCAGGCCAGCAACGCGGCCTGAACAAGCCCTGAACAATCAATGCCGAACCGGCTGTTGCCGCCCCACAGATAGGGCGTACCCAGGAACAACTCGGCCACGGCAACCGGATCGTGCGGTTTTTCTGCAATAGGGGCCATGTGAACCTTTGGGACAAAACCCAATTCGGTCTGCACAAACCGATCCGTTTCGGCAGTCGCGTGGATTTTACTTCCGAAACTCAGAGACACGAGATCGCGGCTTTTGATATCAGGGGTCAAGTATGCATGTGTTGCGGGCGCATTGATCCAATGCGTTGCAGGTATTTCCTCGGACAGGTGGTCTGTTTCCAGCCAACCAGCATATCCGTCTTTTTCTGCGACGATCCTGCTCCACCCGCCGTGGTTTTCTTTGACGTGAACCGTGTCCCCCAGCAGCAATTGACGATCACGCGGCCCGTCAGGAGCACGCAACAGGTCGACGACCGGTTTGGATACGCGGCGCTTGGTCATAATCCCAATACCTCCGGTAAGGCCGACAGCACCGCGCGTGATCCCTGACCCAGACCGCCTTTTGTGCGGCCGGGTTCATTGCTGGGTTGCCATGCGTAAATGTCAAAATGGATATAGCGGCTAGACCCTACGAACCGGCGCAGAAACAGCGCGGCGGTGATAGACCCGGCAAACCCGCCCGAGGGGGCATTGTCCAGATCGGCAATGCCGGGTTCGATCATCGCCTCGTAGGGTGTGTGAAACGGCATTCTCCAGACCGGATCGGCAGAAGTTTTGGCCGCTTGTGCCAAGGCCAGCGCGCAGCTTTCGTCGTCGGTGTAGAACGGTGCCAGATCAGGGCCCACGGCCACGCGCGCCGCACCGGTCAGCGTCGCCATCGAGATCACCAGATCGGGATTCCCTTCATCCGCCAAAGTCAGCGCATCAGCCAGAACCAGACGCCCTTCGGCATCGGTGTTGTTGATTTCAACGGTCAGGCCCTTGCGTGACGTCAGGATATCACCGGGGCGAAAGGCATTGCCTGAGACTGCGTTTTCAACGGCCGGGATCAGAATCCGCAGTTGCAGGGGAAGGTCCAGCGCCATGATCATCCGGGCCAGTCCCAGCACATTGGCCGCGCCGCCCATGTCTTTTTTCATCAGGCCCATGGAGGCGCCCGGTTTCAAATTCAGCCCGCCGGTATCGAAACAAACACCTTTGCCCACTAGTGTCAGTCTGGGGCCACTGGTGCCCCAGGCCAGCTCGATCAGCCGGGGGGCCTGCGCTGCGGCCCGTCCCACCGTGTGAATCATGGGAAAATTCTGATCCAGCAGCGCATGGCCAGTGATCACCTTGCAAGACGCGCCGAACTCATTCGCCAGAACCTCGACCGCTTGCTGCAACTGATCCGGTCCCATGTCCGAAGTGGGCGTGTTGACCAGATCGCGCGTCAGAGCTTCGGCATTTGCCATGGCCTCGATACGGGCGGCGTTGATGCCATCAGGTGCAATCAATGCCGCTGGCCCTCCGGTCTTGGACGCGTATCGATCGAAGACATAGCCAGTCATCAGCCAGCCAAGACACTCCATCTCCAAAAGATCCGCAGGAATGCCCGAAGCAATGCCGTAGGTGCCTTCCGGCAGCGCCATGGCCGCTGCGGCAAGGGGGAACCGTTTGCGCGCACGTTTTTCTGCGGTTCCGTAACCAGCCAGCGCGAACTCAATTGCGCCGTTCGTTGCCGGCACAAGCAGGGCCTGCCCCAGTGCGCCGGAAAACCCGTTTGCTGCGACCCAGGATTGCACGCGCTCAGGCTGATCCAGAAGCCAGCCGTCCAAATCCGGCTGCGCGATTACATGAAGCGGTACGGAAGGGTCAGAGGATGGGGCGAAGGACAGAGTCATGGGCGCCTCGACAGATTGTTTCTGTGCACAGACTAGCCGCGCATAATCTGCCCGCAACCCCTGTCAGACGGAAAGGTCCTGTTGGTCCCAGACGGCTGTCAACGACCGCTCACCAACGCGGATCAGACGTCCCAGGGTCGCGCCCGCTGCTACCGCGTCACCGGCATCGACAGCCTGCGCCACGTCCCCTGCAACCCTGGCCAGAACCGTCATCCCGACCTGTTCGGAAATCGCGACCAGCGACCTTGCGCATTTGCGCAGGTCGGCCCACTTGCGCTGACGCCAAAAGCGTTCGCAGTTCGACAGGCGCACTGCCAGTTCTTCGATGGTGCGGCACAGCACATCCAGCGCGTTCTTGTCGCCCAGTTGACGGTAAAGGCCACTTAATTGATCCGAATCCAGACGGACGGATTCCTTGTGTTCAAGCGTGATTATTTTTTCCACCACATTCACCCTAATTCTGACGCCCCCACGGCGCAGGTTTGATACTGGTGGCAAATTCCTTTGCAAAACCTTGCAGAGAAATCGGATAATTGCTCGAATTTTCCTAGAATTCGGTTTAGAGGATCGATCAGCGACAAGAACGGGGACACCGTAATGGAATTTGCCAAACCTTTGCCGAGCTATCTGGTCACGCGGTATCACGGCTGGAAAGCGACCACGTATTCGGAAAACCAGGTCTGGTTCAAGCGGCTGGCAGATGAAGGGCAGCGGCCCCGGGCGATGGTGATCTCCTGCTGCGACAGCCGGGTCCATGTGACTTCGATGTTTGGTGCGGATCAGGGCGATTTCTTTATCCACCGCAATATCGCCAATCTGGTGCCTCCCTATGCGCCGGACGGCGATCATCACGGTACCAGCGCAGCAATCGAGTATGCCGTCACTTCTCTCAAGGTTGCGCATCTGATGGTTCTTGGTCATTCGCAATGCGGTGGCGTTCAGGGCTGTATCGACATGTGCAAGGGTCAGGCGCCGCAACTGGATGCAAAGGAAAGCTTTGTAGGCCGCTGGATGGACATTCTGAAACCAAAATTCGAACTTGTCGCTGATATCGAAGACAGCCTCGAACAAGCCCGACAGCTGGAACGTCAATCGGTTGTCGCGTCGCTTGAAAACCTGATGACGTTCCCGTTTATCTCGTCAGCGGTCGAACAGGGCACCCTGAGCCTGCACGGGTTGTGGACCGATATCGGAGCTGGCGGGTTAGAGAGTTTCGACCCAATACAGAAGAAATTCGTTCCGGTCTGACGACAGTTCAAAGTGAATAAATGATGCGGAATACGGCTCTGATTCAGAGCCGTTATTTTGTATGCTCCACACATTACGTTTGAATTTGGAGCTTGCTATGAAGATGCTTAAACGAATTCTCGCAGGGTTGTGCCTTCTTGTTGTACTGTTCGTCGCAGTCTCTTACGTATTGCCCGGCAAGGCGGAAGTGTCCCGCAGCATCACCATCGACGCCCCGGCCGCAGTGATCTTTCCGTTTGTGAATTCCATGCAAGCGACTGAGAAATGGTCCCCCTGGCTGTCACGCGATCCGGAGACGAAACTAAGCTACAGTGGCCCCGATGAAGGTGTCGGCAACAAGTTGAACTGGAGCTCTGATCACGCACAGGTTGGCAGCGGTACGCAGGAAATCGTCGAAAGCGTGGAAAATCAACTGGTCAAAACAGATCTGGACTTTGGGCAGATGGGCACGGCCTCGGCTTCGTTCACACTGAAACCCGATGGTGACGCAACCAACGTGACTTGGGGGTTCGAATCCGATCTGGGGCTCAATCCCATGTCCCGCTGGATGGGGTTGATGGTGGATAAATGGGTTGGCGGCGATTACGAGCGCGGGTTGAATAATCTGGAAGTTCTGATCGAAAATAACACCTAGACCCTTCTTGAGATCGCAACATGCGTTCTGGTTTGCCCACCAAGGCAGCGGGGACCTCGCGGATCAATCCAAACGAAACCGCGCGAATTTGCCGAAATGGTCGGACCCCATGAACGGACGCAGTTCGACCGTTCCGGTGGTTCCCTTTGGGAACAAAAGGTTGTCGATCGGCAAGGGTAGGTGCCAGCTGCCAAGATTATGCGTATTCAGGACAGCCCCAAAACTCTGGTTTTCGGCTGCCGCTGCGATCCGCCGGACGCTTGCGCCCCATGGAACCATGTTGAAATCTCCGGCAATCAGAACCGGGCCATCCAATTTTGCGATGCGTTCTGCAATAATCCGGCTTTGGGTCGATTGGTCGTAAGGAAAAGGCCAGTTCAGGTGGATCGATACGATCCAGACCGAAGACCCATCCGGGGCTTCGACTTGTATTCCGACAAGACCATGACCTTTCAGGCAGAACCCGGACCCTTCGACAATCGGCAAAGTTGTCAGGATGGCAACGTTTTGTTCGGAACGAAACTCACAGATCACCTTTTCGGGGTAATGCTCGAACAGGTTGCTCATGTATTCGCGGTTGTGACTTGAGACTTCCTGCAACGTCACGATCTGAGCATCGGATGCTATGATGTCGTCGGCCAGCGAATACCGCGGCCACGCCCTGCTCATGAGGTTCTTTTGATACAGGGTCAGACACGGACCGTCGCAGTCCTTGGGCGGGGCGGCGAAACTGGTTGCGATTGATCCGACAGCAACAGCGGCAAAGGCCAGGGTCACCAAAGCAAGGTATCTGGCGCGCATATACAGCAGGATCGCGGCACACGGCAAAAGCAGAACGCCGGCTTGCGGGCGGAAAAGCGCAAAGGAATCTCCCACCGCCAGGAATTGCCCAGAAAAGCCGATGAGGATAAGCCCGACCAGAATGCCTGCACATCCAATGATCAGGTATTTTCCAATTCTGCGTTTGGTCGAAATTCCCATACTATACCTCTGATGCCCTGTGCAGGGCACCACCTGTTGTCTGTTCTGGCCCATCCGTCGCGTTCAGGTCCGTGCTTAGCTGGCAAGCACGCCTGAATTTGTCAACAGGTCGGCAATTTGGATTGCCGTCAGCGCTCTGCCGAAGCTTGGGGTCCAGTCGGTGCCTTGATGGGTGCGGCTGATGAAATAGACGGCAAAAGCCGAGCGTCTTTGGAAACTACTTCAGGTCCATCCCCTCAGGCCAATTCAATTCAAGGTTCAAGGTGATGTTTGCCTTTTGATCGGGGGCAATATCCATCTCCCAAGCCAGAATTCCGCGTTGGTTGTCCACATTCTCTTCGTTTGGGCGCGGATTGGCGTTCCACGTGATTTCCAGATCGTCCTGCTCGGAATATGGAACCCGGTCCAAAAGGCGCAGCGGCCAGGTTTGGTCCGTCAGGTTTTCAATGCTGATTTCAGCCTGTTCGATCCGTTGATTGGACCGTGAAATAATCCCGGTGTCACCGCTGCTGCGGTTCAGGATCTGTCGGGAAAGTGTCAGACCATGGATTGGGCCAAACCCCATCTCGATTTCTTCCCGAGGGCCAATTTCCTGCGAGTCTCCGGCAGCAACCAGAACATCATCTACAAACCACCGTGCGGCAGCAGACTCCAGAAGCCTCTGATCCATTGGGTTGGTGAACCGAGCGGTCCGATACGCCGTGTCATCGCGCCAGGGCACGCCAAGCGCAAAAACCTCGGCAGATTGGGTGATTGCGTCCAATGCGACCTCGGTAATCTCATAACCAGTGGAAACCGAGATGAGATTTGGCAAAGTGTAAGTGATGCCGGTGCCTTCTACTGACGAGGTCAGTATCGTGCCAATGGATGTCTCTTCTACCACAACAGGTGCCTCGACAACCGCTTCTGCCAATTTCCCGAAATTTCCCTGTTCTGGTTGCGGTGGCGGTGTTTCGCGTATCCAATGTCGTAATGAAGGCAGCCATGATGCAGCGTTCTGTCCAGTTGGGGCAATGGTCGACACATGCATCGTAACATCGCGCCAGTTTTCACCGGTGTCCTGCGTGATCAGGAGGTTGCGGTCGATCCGAACTGTGGGCGCGTCGCCTGTTGCCAAATGAAACTCGTATCCCGGCGACCATTCTGCGGCATAGGAGTCGATGTACGACACGGTCAAAGCACCTTTTGTTGCTGTTTCGGCGGTCACGTCGATGGCAACGAATACATGGTCATCAGCTTCGGGGATCAGTGCTGCCAGATCAGCCTGAGCAATCAACAAATCTTCTTCCAGCTGTTCCAGTTGCCGTTCGACACCTCGGGCTTCGATTTCAGCCGTTTGGGCTTCTTGCTCGGCGCGCAGAGATTCCTCGGCGATCATGCGGGTGATCTCACGCAGCGTGTTTAGGTCGGCAGGCAGGCCTTCATTCTGTCCCAATTGACCAAGAAACAATAAGGATTGGCGTGCAGCCTCGGCGCGTAGACGGGTGGCTTTTGCCTTGTCAGTGACAGCAGTGATCTGATCTTCGATGGCTTCGATCCGGTCCTCGGCCTGCATTACAGCTTCGCTTTTGCGGTCCTGTACCGGAAGGTTTTCAAAGCGCCGCAGCAACGCGGTTTGTGTCAGGCCTTCGGTCAGAACCTGAATTGAAAACAACTGATTTTCGTCACGTGCGGGAATGCCCTGCAAGATCAGACGATGGTTGCCAGCAGGAATTTCGTAGACCCCTGTGCGGATTATGTCGGCTCCTCTGGGGTAAACCGTGACCTCACTGACTTTGGTGTCGATCAAAAATGTTTCAGCATGCAGGACGGTGGG
Organism: Ruegeria sp. AD9; assembly: GCF_056542305.1. Taxonomy (NCBI): domain Bacteria; kingdom Pseudomonadati; phylum Pseudomonadota; class Alphaproteobacteria; order Rhodobacterales; family Roseobacteraceae; genus Ruegeria; species Ruegeria sp. AD9. Next base: position 236,495 of record NZ_JBQFZP010000004.1, on the reverse strand, counting down.
CGCAAGGGCCAGAAGGTAAATCAGGGGTCTCATAATCACTCGCGGAAATCAGGTGTTATATTCCCGCAAAGGTTGCAGCCCGGATGGACGACTGCAAGCACAAAAAAGGGCCGCCTGCAAAGGGCGACCCTTGGGGGTTTTCAGCTTCGCGAGCCCTCAGCCCTTTTTCAGGACTTCCCGGCCCAGCAGTTCGGCGATCTGAACCGCGTTCAGGGCGGCACCCTTGCGCAGGTTGTCGCTGACGCACCACAGGTTCAGACCGTTTTCGATGGTCGAATCCTGGCGGATGCGGCTGATGAATGTGGCAAAGTCGCCTGCGCACTCGATGGGCGAGACGTAGCCACCGGCTTCGCGCTTGTCGATCACCATGATGCCCGGCGCTTCGCGCAGGATATCGCGGGCTTCGTCTTCGTCCAGAAATTCCTCGAACTCGATATTCACGGCCTCGGAATGGCCGACGAAGACCGGAACGCGGACGCAGGTTGCGGTGACCTTGATCGACGGATCGACGATCTTCTTGGTCTCGACAACCATCTTCCACTCTTCCTTGGTCGAGCCGTCTTCCATGAAGACGTCGATCTGCGGAATGACGTTGAAGGCGATCTGTTTCTGGAACTTCTTCGGTGCGACTTCGGTGGTTGGGTTGTAGACGGCCTTGGTCTGATCCCAAAGCTCATCCATACCTTCCTTGCCGGCACCCGAAACTGACTGATAGGTCGACACAACAACGCGCTTGATCTTGGCGCGGTCATGCAGCGGCTTCAGCGCGACAACCATCTGCGCGGTCGAGCAGTTGGGGTTGGCGATGATGTTCTTGTTCTTGTAGTCGTGGATCGCCTGCGGGTTACATTCCGGCACGATCAGCGGAATCTCCGGGTCATAGCGATAGAGCGACGAGTTATCAATCACCACGCAACCCGCCGCCGCCGCCTTTGGAGCGTAGACTTTGGTCGCCTCGGAACCCACGGCAAACAGCGCCATGTCCCAGCCGGTGAAATCGAACGTGTCCAGATCTTTGGTCGTAAGGGTCTTGTCGCCAAAGCTTACTTCGGTACCCAGCGAGCGACGGCTTGCCAGTGCGGCAAGTTCATCAACCGGGAACTGGCGTTCAGCCAGAATGTTCAGCATTTCGCGGCCCACGTTGCCCGTGGCGCCGACGACTACGACGCGATAGCCCATTTCATGTCTCCAAAGTTAAGGACGCGCGTTCATAGCCGCGTTGCGGCGAAGAAAAAAGGGCTATCAGCGGGGTTTTCAACGACTGATGCCGAATTCAAGCGGTTCAATCGTTCAAAAGTCGTTCATATAGCGCAACCAGCGTCTTTGCTTCGCCCTGAATGTCAAAATTCTGCTCGACATGGGCGCGGGATGCCTGGCCCGCTTGTGACAGGGAATCATTGCTTTTCAGCATTAGGGCAATCGCCTCGACCAAGGCAGGAACATCATCGGGGGCTACCACCTTGCCAAAGGATGGATCAGTAATGATTTCGGAAAACGCGCCGACATCTGTGGCCACGACCGGAACACCGCAGGCCATTGCTTCGAGAGGGGTCAAACCAAATCCCTCCCACCTTTGTGGCGCAACAAACAGGTCCAGGACCTGATACCATTCAGCAATCTGATCTACGGTCACCTCGGGCTTGAAAAGGATGCGATCAGACAAGCCAGCTTTGGCGACTTTAGTCTTCAGTTCGGCCAGAAAAGCGGTGTGTTTCTCGGTTGCCCGGCCCATGACGATGCCTGACACTATTTCGAACCGTCCGCACACGTCAATCATGGCGTCGACAAAGGCATCCGTGCCTTTTTGGTGTCGGATACGGCCGTAACACCCTAACAGTACCCCATCCGGCAGCCCCAGCCGAGCACGGACGGCGGCCTTGTCTGAAGGCGGAACGAAGTCTTCTAGGTTGATGCCATGCATCACCACCTGCGAGTCTCGCTCAAGATACCCTGCGGTTTTGCGCGAGGTTGCAACGACAGCATCCATCTTGCCGATCAGCCATTTGGTATAGCCTGTGTGCGGCCGTTGGGACGCGCTTGTGAACAGCATTTTGAGTTTCAACCGGAACACATTGCGCAGGATGAGCCCCAGTAACATCTCGGTGTTGCGGCGCGCGTGCCAGACCCGCCTTTTACGACGCGACAGGAAAGGCAGTCGACCAAGCGGGATGTGCGGAGTGTCAGCGGGCAGACCTGGCCCGGTGGCGGCGATGTCGATCCATTGCGTCTGCAGCGGAACCAGCCTTGCTATGGTCGCTGTTACGCCCGACAGTCTGCGTTTCAGATTTGGGGCTATGACAACGGGGTCGTTCAACGGACTCTCCTGATGGCTGCGTCAATCCACACTATCCCGGCTGAATAGATAGATCACGCACCCTATGGCAAGAGTGACCGCAAAAAACCCGAATATTGCTGTGTAGGGCACGGTTGATCCGTCTTGCACGGTGGCTGCGTGAATACGCCCGGTGACGAATTGAGCAATGCCAACGCCGCCGATGCCGAAAAGATTCAGCAATGTCACACCACGCCCCACCAGATGCGGAGGTACGAAGGCCCGGCCATGAGCCATGATGACCGGAAAGCTGGCACCGGTAAAGCCGATCACGGCCATCAGCAGGACGGACAGCCATGTTGCATTATCAATCCACAGGCAGAGCAGGCCCAGCGCAACTGAACCCAAAGCGTTGCCAGCGAAAACCACCCATTTCCGGGTGCCAAAAATACGGTCCAGTGGTCCGTAGACAAAAGTGCCCGCAATCATGGCCGCGCCCATGATCAGCGTTGCGGTGCCGATCTGAGTGGAACTGAGGCCGAAAACGTCATTCAGGTACGGCCCGGCCCACAGCCCGCGCAGCGCTGCAGCGGGGGCGTAAGCAACCAGCATCAGGGGCAGGATCAGCCACAAGGCAGGCTCCTTCAGCAGATCCAGCAGCGATCCCTTGTGTTCTGTTTCGACCTTCGCAGGGTCGTGAACAGTCAGCCAAAGGCCCAATGCGATTGCGGCGGACACCACGGCAAGCCCGACCATCGTACCGCGCCACCCCATCCATTCCACGGCAAGCGCGGTTGGATAAGAAGCCACCAGATTTCCAACGGACCCTGCGCCCAGCATCACGGCCGCTAATGTAGCAAACCGCGCCGGAGGGTATTCGCGTGCAAAGATATAGTAGGAGGCCATAAGGACCGGAGAGCACCCGACACCGATCAGGCCCATGGCTATGCTGATGTGCAAGGGCGTTGTTGCGGCTGCGAAAACCGCCGCTCCACCTGCCCCGCCCACCAGAAGCAGCGCGGCGGACGTGAAGCGGGGCCCAATCCTGTCCAGCGCCCATCCGACCGGGATCTGCATGACGGCGAACACGATAAACCAAAGACCGGAAGCAAAGGCCAGATCTTCGGGCGCGGCACTGATGTCACGCTCCAGATCCAGGCTGAGAACCGCAAGGAAAGCACGGAAAAACTGGCTGAGCACATAGCCCAGGCATAAAACCACCAAACCTGCCTGCATATTCAGCCCTTTCCTGCTCGTCCGAGGGAAATGCTTGGCACGCCGTGATGCAACGCACAAGCCTGTGTATATTGTTTCAAAGTCAGGACATGGCTCGCCTTACGGCTATCTTTGTCAAAACACTGATTCCGAGGGGGAGCATGAAAGACCTCCAGTCCGCATTTTACGAAAACCTTCCCTTGCAGCGCGATTTTACCCGTCTGGCAGACCCCGCGCAGTTTTCAAAACTGCCCGGTGATTGGGTTCTGGGTGTTGCTGATATTGTCGATTCAACGGGCGAAATCGCGCGGGGCCGGTACAAGACTGTCAATACTGTGGGCGCTGCGGTAATTTCGGCCATGATCAACGCAATGGACGGCGCGTTGTTTCCATATGTCTTTGGCGGCGATGGGGCGGGGTTTGCTGTCCCGCCCGGAAAAGCTGAAATCGCCCGGACTACGCTGGCGGATTTGCGGCGCTGGGCAGATGAAGAATTCTCCATGCCTTTGCGGGCAGCGCTGGTGTCGGTGGCTGATATTCGCAAAGCGGGTAAGGATCTGCGCGTTGCGCGCTATGCACCCTCTACCGGAGTGGATTACGCCATGTTTTCCGGTGGTGGTCTGGCCTGGGCCGAGGCCGTGATGAAAGCCGGGCAAAATATGGTTACACCCGCCGGGCCAGGTGCGCAGCCGGATCTGACAGGCCTGTCTTGCAGGTGGTCCAACAGCCCGGCCCGTCACGGTCAGATCGTTTCGCTGGTCGTACAGCCCACACCGTCAGCAACCGAACGGGACTTTGCCGATCTTGCGCAATCCGTCCTGTCCGCGTCGGAAACACTGGATCGTGCAGGCCATCCAGTGTCGGAAAAGGGTCCGCCCATAGCGTGGCCTCCACCCGGCCTTGACATCGACGCTCATGTGTCGCGCAACGGGCGTCATGTGATTATGCACAAACTCGTCCTGCTGGTTCAGAACCTGTTGATCGCGGTACTGTTCAAAACTGGCCTGCGGATGGGACGCTTTGAGCCGGACCATTACAGACATATGGTCAGCAGTAATGCCGATTACCGAAAGTTTGATGACGGGCTGAAAATGACGTTCGACTGCGATCCGGACACGTTGCGCCAAATCGAACACCTGCTTGAAGAGGCGCGTCGCCGGGGGAAAATCAGATACGGTTTGCACGCACAGGACGAGGCGATGATGACATGTATCGTCCCCTCGGCCATGCGGGATGACCATGTGCATTTTGTTGATGGAGCCTCGGGCGGCTATGCGCAGGCCGCTGCGGCCATGCGCAGTTGACTGTTTAGGATGGTTTCCATTGCCCGGCCAGCGCGCGAGCCGCCTGCGCCAGCAGCATCACATCTATGCCGACCGCCAGAAATTGTGCGCCCATGTCCAGATAGGTCTGACGTGCTTCGTCATTGGTGGCAAGGATGCCCGGCGCTCTGCCTGCGGCCTTGATCCGGGCCAGGGCGTCCGCGATGACCTCGCGCACCTCGGGTGCGGCGCTGTTGCCCTTGTACCCCATGTCGGTTGACAGATCAGCGGGACCGATGAAAACGCCATCCACACCTTCGACTTGAAGAATGTCATCCAACGCGGCCAATCCGGCGCGGGTTTCCACCTGCAACAACAGGCAGATTTCCTGATCTGCGGTCTGGATATAGTCGCTTGTCGACCCATACATCGTGGCGCGCGATGCCGCTGCACCAACACCCCGCACCCCGTCCGGCGGATAACGGCAGGCACGGACCAAGTCCTGCGCCTGAGCGGCGCTTTCGACAATCGGAACCAGTACTGTTTGGGCGCCAGCATCCAGAACCATCTTGATCAGCCAGGTCTCTCCGACAGGAACCCGCACAACGGGATGAGATGCGCTGCTGGCCAAAGCTGTCAGCTGATCCCGGATCGAGCGGATATCATTTGGTGCGTGTTCACCATCGATCACCAGCCAATCGAAACCCGCGGTTCCCATGATCTCGGCGGTGACGGATTCAGCAAAGCTCATCCAGCAGCCAACCTGCAGTTTGCCCTGTATTAGAGCCTGTTTGAATGCGTTTTGTGGGGCTGCCATGCTGAAACCTCATATTTCGACCGCAGGGGGTGAGAAGGACAAGAAGCGGATGTCGATGGCATCTTCAACGGTCGTTTTGAATTGTCCAGCCCGAAATCGGCCCGCATGACGGTGCAAATTCGGGTGCGGGCGCTGCTGCTGCGTGTCGGGTTGCTTGCTTATATCCCGGATTTCGGTGATAATTTTCTTATGACCGACGATCTCCCTCTGACGTCGCGATCTTTGCCCATTGCGCTTTTGCGGGCGCGGGAAAAGGTTATGGGACCCATTCGAGCAATGCTGGCTGACGCTGGCGTCACGGAACAGCAGTGGCGGGTGTTGCGGGTGTTGAACGAAGAAGGCCCACAAGAGCCGACCCACATCGCCGATCGCGCCTGCCTGTTGCTGCCAAGCCTGACGCGCATTCTTCAGAAGTTGGAGAACCGTGGACTGATCACGCGGCGCAGCCATCCGGCTGACCGACGGCGTCAGGTTGTTGAGATCAATACAAAAGGGGTTCAGATCATTCGTGCCAATCTGGCTGCAAGCACGGCCCAGGCGGAACGTATTCGATCTCAGCTTGGACCGGACAAGCATGAGTTACTGCTGGATCTGCTGAACGAGTTGAAGGACCTCGACTCCTGATTATTGGCACTGTATCCGATGTCGTTGGCAGTGACCCCGCCGGAAACTGTAGGGGGAGTCTCCGACGGGGCGGCCAGACCCGGACTGGTCGTTGGTGCCTGGCCCAAGACCGGTTACGTCAAACCTGACGGTCCGGCCTGTGCTTCGGAGTATACGAAAAGCCTGAAATGTGGCTCTGAACAGGGTCTTTTTGGCCCATGGGGGAGGGGCCTAGCACCTATACTCTCCGAAACTGGTTTAGGCAGTTGCCGATCGGTAAATGGGTCAGCGTATGGTTTGTCGACGTCACTTTGGTGGAATGCTTTACCAAAGCTGCTGTTCTGAATTTTGACGCCGCACCGAAATCGGCACGGGCCTGACTACCTGAGGATTTAGCCCGGCTTTTGACTGAGCCAAGAGTTGTTTCGATCTGTTTGTGTACTGGTGAGACCATAAAAACTGATGAAACCAATTTTTGACACGGCGTCAGTCATTCAGGTCAGAATTGAGCCGTTTCACGCTGAAACACCTCCTCGAGATTGGCGAAATACAGCGTGTTTTCCGGGCTTGCTGGCGGGTTTGGCAGACGTAATATGGAAGATACGCAACCTTCAGGGATTATCATGCCAAACAGCCTGTTTTCGCTTCCGGACCCGATCACCATCCCCGTTGTCGGCGCGGCGGCCGGATATCCCATTGGACGGATCTTCTGTGTCGGTCGAAACTATGCTGCCCATGCCGCAGAAATGGGGAATGAGGTGGATCGCGAGGCACCTTTCTATTTCACTAAATCCGCCCCGAACGCTGTACTCTCAGGTGCGACGGTTCCTTATCCTGCCGGGACCGAAAATTACCACCATGAGATGGAATTGGCATTGGCCATTGGAAAACCCGTGTTTCGCGCCACCAGTGCGCAGGCGTGGGATGCCATTTTTGCCTATGGCTGCGCCCTGGATATGACGCGCCGTGATCTGCAAATCCGCGAGCGCAACAAGCAGCGGCCCTGGGATCTGGGAAAGGACGTCGAAAACGGAGCGGTCTTTGCGCCGTTGACACCAGCTGCCGACTGGACCCCGGAGGATGACAAGCGCATTCGGCTAAGCGTAAACGGAGAGTTGCGCCAGAACGCGACCCTGGAGGAGCTGATCTGGAAGATCGACGAGATTGTCATGCACCTGTCCGGCTTTTACCACCTGCGCCCCGGTGACCTGATCCTGACCGGTACGCCGGCTGGCGTTGGTCCAGTCGTTGCAGGGGATGTTCTGACAGGTGAGATTGATGGGCTGGAACCGATCAAATTGTCCCTGTCCGACGCAGAATAGACCCTATTTAGGGTCTTTCAGCCAGTCCTTGGCGAAAGTCACATGTTCCACACCGGCCAGTCGCCGCACCCGGTCCAGCTCGGCGTTCAGGCGTCGGGTACGGGCATCTGACCAGCGCACACCGCGCTCGGGCCAGAGCGCTTTGACATGCAGCAGGTCACGATCGCGGTGGGCCTTCATATCGATACGGCCAATCATACGGTCGCCCTCGAGCAAAGGAAAAACGTAGTATCCATAGGTTCGTTTGGCCTCGGGGACGAAAACCTCGATGCGGTAGTGAAAGCCGAACAGCCGCTCGGCCCGGCGGCGGTCGCGCAGCATGGGGTCAAACGGGCTGAGCACGCGAATGTGGCCTGGTGGTTGCGGTACTTCGGTCGTCAGGTTTGGGCGGGCGTATGTCTTGCGCAGGCACCCATCGGCACAGGTGACCTCGATTTCTTCAATATCGCCACTTTCCAGCGACGCCGCGCACCAGTCTTTTGCCTCAGCCGCGCTGACGGTGTCCCAGAAAGCCGCCAACTCTCCGGATGTTGCAAATCCAAGCCGGTCCAATGCGGCGTTGCACAGCCAATCCACGGTCGCTTCGGCATCACAGGGCGTGTTTCCGGGGCAGAGCTGTGTTTCAATCACGCGCTCTGTCAGATCATAGCGTTTCTGGAACCCATCCCGACCGACGACGGTCAGGGCACCCGAGCGCCACAGATACTCCAACGCGGTTTTCGATGGGTGCCAGTCCCACCACCCGCCCGAGCCCTTCTTTTCATCCTTGCCAACATCCGAGGACGACACCGCCCCATGGTCGCGGATGTGTTGCAGGACTGTGTCAAACTGCTGTTCGAACCCATCCCGCCGCCAGTTCTTCCACCGCGCCTTCAACATATCCGCATCCCGCTGAAAGCGCAGATGCCAATGCTGATAGAATTTCATCGGAATCACCGCCGCATCGTGCGTCCAATGCTCGAAAAGCGCGTTATCCTTTTCATAGAGCCTTTTTAGGTCGGCGCTGCGATAGGCGGGCCTGCGCGAGAACAGGATCATGTCATGGGCACGGGCAACGGTGTTGATGCTATCAAGCTGAACAAATCCAAGCCGGTGGATCAGATCCAGAAGCGCGGAACCTTTGGCCGAGCCTGAGGGTTGTTCACCCAATACGTGCCGGTCCATGAAGATCGCCCGGGCCGTCCGGTTGTCGAGCCTTTTCAGGGATGTGTTCATCGCCGTTTCAGCGTGTCACCATAACTGATCGTGGGGGTCAGAGTAACGCGTGTCTCGATCTCGGTATCAGGATTTTCCAGACGTTCGGCGATGATCTGGGCGGCTTGACGGCCGATTTCCAGACGACAGGCGTCCATCGTCGCGAGTTTTCGGGGCAAGCCTTGCAAAAGCTCGACATTGTTGAACCCGGCCAGGCCGATCTGTCCCGGAATATCGATACCCTGTTCCAGCAGGTACAGCAGGCCACCGGCCCCGATCATATCGTTCGAGTAATACAGGAAATCCAGCTCGGGTGAGCGTTCCAGCATGGCCTGGGTCATCTCGCGCCCTTTGGCCAGGGCCGATCCACCGGAATAGAACTCGCGATCCTCGATCTCGATCCCGTGCTTGCCAAGAACTTCGGTAAAGCCTTCGAACCGCTTTCGTGCGCGGTGATCCAGTGGCATCTTGGTGCCCATGAAACCGATATGCTGATACCCGGCCTTCAGGATTGCCTGTGCCATTTCGCGCCCCGCGCGGCGGTGTGAGATCCCCACCATCGCATCCACCGGCTTGCCATCCGTGTCCATGATCTCGACCACCGGAATACCTGCCGAATCCAGCATAGCGCGCGCGGCCTCGGTATGTTCAAGCCCCGCAATGATCACGCCGGAAGGCCGCCACGAGAGCATCTCGTACAGCACTTTCTCCTCTTTCTCGGGCAGATAATCGGTTACCCCGACCACCGGTTGCAATTCGGTGTCTTCCAACACCTGATTGATGCCTGTCATCACCTCGGGGAAGACCATATTCGAAAGCGAAGGGATGATCACCGCGATCAGATTAACCCGGCTGGACGCCAATGCGCCCGCGATCTTGTTGGGGACATAGCCAAGCTCCTTGGCGGCGGCCAGAACGCGGGTGCGGGTGGCGTCAGACACATCCCCCCGGTTACGCAGAACCCGGCTTACCGTCATCTCGGATACTCCGGAAGCCTCGGACACATCACGAAGGGTAAGCGGGCGTTTGGTTTCACTGTTCACGGGAGGCACCTGCGTTGTTGTTTTGTCCGATGGTAGCGTGAACAGGTCGGCGTGTACAACAATTGTGCAAAGGCGATGACAACCCGGAAAATCCCGGTTACAGAGAGCCTGACAAGGCCCCGTGGCTCAACTGGATAGAGCAGCCCCCTCCTAAGGGGCAGGTTGCAGGTTCGAATCCTGCCGGGGTCACCAAAAATACCGTATTGTTTAACAGATACCGGGTTTCCGCGGCCAGTGGCGCCGTCATGATTTGCTAAGCTTTGCGAGGTCATATGCCGAAACATATAGAATTCTCGCTAATCGTTCTTCAATAACCTTGCGCAGCCGCTCCGATCAGAATGCCACCGATCATGGCAAGAGCGATCCAGTCCGTGAGATATCGTTCGAAATGGTCACGTCAGTGCTTCGGAGGTTTGATCCGTCAGTTTGCCTGAAGTCAACGCAGCAAGGGCCACCATCACGGTCGCGGTCCCGAGGACCAGTGGCAATCCTCCGATCTGGTAGGTCAGGCCGGACAGAACCGTGCCGATCAGCCGTCCTGTTGCATTTGCCATGTAATAAAATCCGACATCCATTGTCACACGTTCGGACCGGGTGAAAGCCAGGATCAGATAGGAATGCAGCGATGAATTCACCGCAAAGATTGCTCCGAAGATCAGCAGCCCAGCCACAAGCGTTGTGGTTAGCCAGGTTTCAGGCCCATGTGACAGCGAAACGGCCAATGTTAGAGACGCAGGAACGCAGAAAAGGGCACTCGCCCACCTGCGTGCCGCGCGGATCAAATCGCCTTCGGTTCGATCCGCCGCACGAAGGATCTTTGGCGCGTAGGCCTGCACTGCGCCATAGAGGATGACCCACACCGCCATGAATGTTCCGATCATGAAGAACGCGGAACGGTTGCCGTCCTCGGTGCCATCCGACAGGACGGCGTAGAAATAGATCGGGATGCCGACCACGAACCAGACATCGCGCGCACCGAACAGAAAGACCCGCGCCGCGGACAGCCAGTTCACATTGGCGGATTTTGACAATACTTCCGAGAATTTCGCCCCTTTTCGCCCCTTCGGCAGGCCCGCTGGCATGAACAGGATAACTGCGAACAGGATCAGTGCCAGAACCGCCGCCAAGACCAGGATTGCCGCCATGAATCCCAACGTGGCCAGCATGGCCGCGCCCAACAGGAAACCCAGCCCTTTGACGGCATTTTTTGATCCGGTCAGCGCAGCGACCCACCGAAACAACCCTCCGCCCTCGGCCGGGGCCAGTAATTTGACTGATGATTTCGACGACATCTTGGCCAGATCCTTGGCCACTCCGCTTGCCCCCTGTACCATCATCACAAAGATGACCGAGGCGGTAACGGTCCAGTGCGGATCAAGCTGTGTCATGGCAAGCAACGCCACCACCTGCAGCCCCAATCCTGCATACAGGGTGGACGTTAGCCCGAACCGGGCGGCAATCCAGCCTGCGGCCAGGTTGGTGACGATCCCAGCAATCTCATAAAGCACAAACAGATAGGCCAGCTGAACCGGTGAGAATCCCATGGTGTGAAAGTGCAGCAGCACCAACATCCTGAGCGCCCCGTCAGTCAGCATGAAGGCCCAATAAGCCGCCGTGACCGCGACATAAGCCGACAGTCCTTCGGGCCGCTGGGTCACAGCGAGGACCCGACCATCAGCGCCACATCCACCAAGCGGTGCGCATAGCCCATCTCATTGTCGTACCACGCATAGATTTTCACCTGTGTCCCGTTTATCACCATGGTTGAGGGCGCATCGACAATCGAGGAGCGTTTGTCATTGGTGTAATCGGTAGATACCAGAGGGCGGGTTTCATAACCCAGAATATCCTTCAGGTCACCCTCAGCCGCCGCTTTAAAGAGGGCGTTGACCTCGTCAACCGTGGTGGCCCGCTCAACTTCGAATACGCAATCGGTCAGCGAGGCGTTCAAAAGCGGCACCCTGACGGCGTGACCGTTCAGACGCCCTTTGAGTTCCGGATAGATCAGCGTGATGGCGGTGGCCGAACCGGTGGTCGTCGGGATCAGTGAGTTGAGGGCCGACCGTGCGCGCCGCAAGTCCTTTGCGGGCCGATCAACGATTGTTTGCGTGTTGGTCACGTCATGGATCGTAGTCATCGACCCGTGGCGGATACCCAGATTCTCGTGGATCACCTTGACCACCGGCGCCAGGCAATTCGTTGTGCAAGAGGCCGCTGTCACAATTTTATGGGTCGCGGGGTCATATGTGCTTTCATTCACTCCGACAACGATATTTGCCGTCGGGCCGTCTTTGACCGGGGCAGAGACGACGACTTTCTTTACCCCGGCATCAAAATACGGGGCCAGCTTGGCCTCGGTTTTGAACACGCCCGTACAGTCGATCACGACATCAACGCCATCCAGCGGCAGGGTGTTCAGGTCTTTCGTGCCGATGAACGGCAGGCGGGCTCCATTCACAGTGATGCTGTCGGCATCAAAGCTGAATTCTGCATCCCAACGCCCGTGTACCGTGTCGAACTCCAACAGATGCGCGTGCATCTGGGGGTCGCCGACGGCATCGTTGATCCAGGCAATCTTTGCGCCCCGTTCCAATAAGGGCTTCAGGGCCAGTTTCCCCATTCGGCCAAGGCCGTTCACAGCGTAAGTCGTCATGGCGCATCCTCAAGTGGCGACCGCGCGATTTCATCAACGGCGGATTGCAGTGTGATCCGGTCCAGGCTTTCAACCGGCAGCGATGTAAAGGCTTGAACCCGACGCTTCAGCGCGCCGTACGCGTTTTGAAAGGCCAGGCTTTTCTCGGCATCGGTGCCTTCTGCCTTGACCGGATCCGCCATGCCCCAGTGACCGCTGATCGGCTGGCCTTCCCACGCGGGGCATTCTTCGTTCGCAGCCTGATTGCAGACCGTAAAGACGAAATCCATTTCGGGTGCGCCCGGTCGCGAGAACTCGGATACGTTCTTGGAGCGGAGCGCCGAAGTATCATGCCCCTTGTCTTGAAGGACCCGAATTGCAAACGGGTTGAGCTCGGAAAACGGCCGTATGCCGGCCGAATAGACATTGAACCGATCCCCGCCGATATCCCGCAAAAGGGATTCGGCAAAGATCGACCGGGCAGAATTACCCACGCAAATGAACAACACATTGAACTTTCGGTCAGCCATGGTTTCGCGCCCTTTGGCCAAGGGCATGCAAAGATCGGGTCGGCCACGGCAGCAATCCACGAGCAGGAAATCGAACATGTGCTGCACGTTCTTCATCTCAATCGAATAGAGCAGTGACGTCCCGGATCGTTCCTGCTTGACCAGCCCGGATCGCTGCAACGCGTTGAGATAGTTCGACAAGGTGCTGGACTTGATCCCCAGTTCCGACGCCAGTTTCCCCGCTGGAACAGTGTCAGGATACCGTCGCATCAACATGCGAAATACGGTGATACGTTGTGGGTGGCCAAGGATGGCCAGCTGGTTGGTTATCTCTTTTATCATATTTCACGAAATATAGAATAATAAGTTTAGGGTCAAAGCTACTCATGCGTCGTTACAAAAATTTCACAAACTGAAAGCTCGCCCCATTGGATTGATCATTGGCCCAATACGTCGACGACAACCTCTGGTGAAAAGGGGGGAAAGGCCCGAACGGACATAACTGGTCTTGCAGGCTTTAGGCTGACAGTTTAAATGGGCCATCTCATCCGGTCGAGGCCAGTTCCGGATGACTCAAGGCGCCGCTGTAGCTCAGCTGGTAGAGCACGTCATTCGTAATGATGGGGTCGGGGGTTCGAGTCCCTTCAGCGGCACCAGTTTTCCGAAGATTAAAATCCCATGTACAGATAGATACTCGGCTCAGTTCGAGGAAACGCACCTTGGTCTGAAGTGCGGCCTCAAAGCAGGTAACCGCAAGCGGAAATTTTGCGCTCAAAAACAGGCATTGAAGACTTTGATGGGCGGTTCACGTGTTACGCTTCTCGAAAGCTTGTTGATGGTATCCGCTGAGTGATGATCATCAATGTGAGATTGCGCAGCTGCGAATTATGAACCACCTGTTTGGTATCCACGCATTGGAGTAAACCCTCCGACTTCCAGTCGTACCTGCTTCAGCGCGGAGAATCGTGTTATGACCTTACCCTCTGGAAAATGAGCCGCAGCCGGTTCGAAGGCTCATTTTCCAGAGGGTAAGGTCATGTAGTATGACACTGGCAAGCACTGTGTTTTCTATCACCGCTACCATATCGTCTGGTCGACCAAGTATCGCTACTAGGTGCTGACCGGTGCGGTGCGCTTGCGGGTACGCGCCATCATCCGTTGGGTCTGCCACGAGAACGAGGTCGACATCTTGCGCGGGGTGTTGTCGAGCAATCCCGTGCATTTGTTCGTGTCGGTGCCGCCGAAGATTGCCATCTCGGGTCGGGTGCGCAAGATGAAGGGCCGTTCGTCTCACAAGGTGCAACGGGAACTTCCCGCGCTGCGCAGCCGCTACTGGGGTCGCCGGTTCTGGGGCAGGAGGCATTTCTCAACCACCAACGGCGCCATCACCGAAGATATCGTGCTGCAATACCTCGAAAACCATATCGCCGATCCTACCGACGCCAGTCGGTGGTCGTTCAGTCCTGACATCATATGAATTGAGGGTAAGTGTTTGGTATTATGCCTTAGCTCAGACAATCACTTTGATCGCTTCCTGTGCGCCCACGCCAAACACCCGTTTGTATCGCTCGATCTGATCCGCGGGGCCCATTGCCTTTTTCGGATTGTCCGACAGCTTTACCGTCGGGCGTCCGTTGGCGGATACGGCTTTGCAGACCAGTGAGAACGGTGCCAGCGCGTCATGAGGGACCAGTCCGCGGAAATCGTTGGTCAGCAAGGTACCCCAGCCGAAGGATACTTTGGTGCGGTCCGCAAACTGTGCATGCAATTCCTGAATACTGCCTACGTCCAACCCGTCCGAGAATATGATCCGTTTTTGGGTCGGGTCCTCTCCGCGCGCTTTCCACCAGTTGATGGCCACCTCGGCGGCGGTAGCCGGGTCGCCGCTGTCGATGCGAATACCGGTCCAGCCAGCCAGCCAGTCGGGCGCGTTGTCCAGAAAGCCTTTGGTGCCGTAGGTATCGGGCAGGATGATGCGCAGATTGCCGTCATGTTCGTCATGCCAATCGCTGAGAACGTCATAAGGGGCCTGCGCCAGTTCGGCATCGGTATCGGCCAACGCGGAATAGACCATCGGCAGCTCATGCGCGTTGGTGCCGATGGCCTCAACCTCACGCCGCATCGCGATCAGGCAGTTTGAGGTTCCGGTAAACGCGGGGCCGAGCCCTTCGATCATCGCCTGCACGCACCAATCCTGCCACAGGAAAGAATGCCGTCGCCGCGTGCCGAAATCGGCAATCCCCAGACCGTTGATCGTGCTCAGCTTTTCGATCTTTTCCCATACGCGGGTCATCGCGCGGGCATATAGCACCTGTAGCGCAAACCGACGCATGTCGTTCAGCACTGCACGCGAGCGCAGTTCCATCAGCACCGCCAGCGCCGGAATTTCCCACAACATGACCTCGTGCCATTTGCCTTCGAAGGTCAGTTCATACTGATCGCCTTTGCGTTCAAGGTGGTAGGGCGGCAGGCGCATATTTTCGAACCATTCCATGAAATCGGAACGGAACATCTGGCGTTTTCCATAGAACATGTTGCCCCGCAGCCAGGTGCTTTCCCCCCGGCTGAGACTAAGCGAGCGGATATGATCCAGCTGTTCCCGCAGCTCGCCTTCATCGATCAAACGGGCCAAAGGCACGTGATTCGACCGGTTGATCAGGGAAAACACCACATTTGTTTGGGGCTTGTTTCGAAACACTGACTGGCACATCAGCAGTTTGTAGAAGTCTGTGTCGATTAAAGACCGGACAATCGGGTCAATCTTCCATTTATGATTGTAGACGCGGGTCGCGATGTCGACCATGGGGAACTCCTGCGATTTCCGTAGTTAGATCAATCGACAACGGGAATGGCAAGAGTCGCTGATTTGGTGACAATGCCAGCATGACGTCACAATACGGGCATATTGTGCATTGTTTTCGCCGGTTAGTGAGAGAAGGGGATGGTAAGACGAAACTGAGTTTGTGAATGGGTCTCGAGTACGATTTTGATATTGTTAATGTAGCACTGAACGAAATTGACCCGGAGAAGCTGGGGTCAGACTCTGATGTGGAACGCCAGGTGTGTGCGGTGTTTCGCGACATCAGAACGGCAGATGCGCTACGGGGAACATCGCCGAAAATCCGCAAGATTTTCCTGGATGCCGGGTTCAGCCTCGAGTCGCGGAACAGCGGCATCGTGCCCGGTGTGTTTCCGGCCGAAGATCAGGTGGACCGGGTCAGGATTCTGCGTTCTCTGTTTGAGAACATAAAATCGCGCGGCGTTCAGGGGGAGTATTGCGGCGAATTCAACCTGTGGGATTTTCTGCATTACATTCGGATGGCGCAGCCCATGGCCGGGATCGTGCGCACGCGTCAGGTGCGCAAACCACCGCCACAGCCACAGCAACCCGTTTCGGCACGTCGGCGTTCTATTTCGGGGCGTATCGGGCTGGCGTTTGGGCTGGCCGTTGTTTTGTTTGTGACGATCAAACTGCTGGCGGCTGCCGGGGCGACACCTTAGGCCAGCGTAACACCGGCGTCGCGCATGGCCTGCTCGGCGGCAGACAGTGATCCGTCCATGTCAATCGCGCGGCAGGCATCCATCCGGACTGTGACATCGAATCCCAACCGGGCAGCGTCTACAGCCGAATAGTGAACGCAGAAATCGGTCGCCAATCCAACCAGTGTCAAACGGGTGATGCCTCGGGTCTCAAGATAGCCTTTCAGGCCTGTTGGCGTCTGATGGTCATTTTCGAAGAACGCGGAGTAGCTGTCGATGCCACTGCGGAACCCCTTGCGCAGGATCAAATCACCATCAGTGCGCAACTCGGGGTGAAACGCAGCACCGTTTGAGCCCTGAACGCAATGGTCCGGCCACAGCACCTGCGGGCCATAAGGCATGTCGATCAGCTCGAACGGGTTTTTGCCTTTGTGCGAGCTGGCAAAGGAAGAATGCCCCGCCGGATGCCAGTCCTGCGTCAGGATCACGGCGTCGAACTCCTCCATCATGGTATTGATAGACGCGACGATTTCGTCTCCTCCGGCCACTGCCAAGGCACCGCCCGGGCAGAAATCGTTCTGGACATCGATGACAAGCAGGGCATGGGTCATGGCGGCCTCCGTATAACTGCCTTATCGGTAGGGGGCAGGGGCCGGGGCGTCAATGCAATCCCTTGCGACTCCGGGTTTGCGGGGGTAGATCGCGCATATGTACACGATCGCTGCCCTCTATCACTTTACCCGATTCCCAGACCCCGTCACACTGCGCGAACCGTTGCTTGATCTGTGCCGCGCGCAGTCCGTCACGGGAACGCTGTTGCTGGCGCAGGAAGGTATCAACGGCACCATCGCAGGTCCACGCGCCGGGATCGATGCGGTATTGGCACATATCCGGGCCTTGCCCGGTTGCTCGGATCTGGAGTGGAAAGAGGCGACCTCGGACCATCCGCCTTTCGGCAAGATGAAGGTGCGCCTGAAGAAAGAGATCGTGACCATGGGTCAGCCGGATGTCGATCCGCGCGCCCGTGTCGGCAACTATGTCGATCCGCAGGACTGGAATGATCTGATCCGTTCGGACGATGTCGTGGTGATCGATACCCGCAATGACTACGAAGTGGCGATCGGCACGTTTGAAGGCGCAATAGACCCTGAAACAGCCAGCTTCCGCGAATTTCCTGCCTGGTGGGAGGCGAACAAGGACCGCTTTCACAACAAACGCGTTGCCATGTTCTGCACCGGCGGCATCCGGTGCGAGAAGTCCACCAATTATTTGCTGGGGCAGGGGGTAGATGATGTCTATCACCTCAAAGGTGGCATCCTGCGCTATCTTGAAGAGATGCCATCCGAAGACAGCTCGTGGCAGGGTGAATGTTTTGTGTTCGACAACCGTGTCTCGGTAGGGCACGGCCTTGTTGAAGGACCGCACAAGCTGTGCCATGGCTGCCGTCGCCCGATCCTGCCCGAGGATATGAAACGCCCCGAATATGAACATGGCGTGTCCTGTCACCAATGCATCGACGAAACCTCCGAGGCCGACAAGATGCGCTTTCGTGAACGGCAAAAACAGATAGTGCTTGCGCGCAAGCGGGGCGAGCCGCATTTGCGTCAGGACTGAAAGCGGGTTGCAGGCCCTTGCTTTAGGTCGGATGATCACCCTCAGACTAGGCTGAGAGAGCGTTCATGCATCGCAAACCCACAACTTTGGAAGAATGGAAATCGACCCTGATTGCGGCATTGGGGCTGGTTCTGACAAGCTTTCTTGCCTGGTTCGGGTTGTCGCGCCTGAACGAAACCGCTGCGGGTGACATGATCGGAACAATCGCGTCGGTTGGCCTGCTGATCTGGCTGGTGTCGCAATCCTGGTACTACATGACACAGGTGAAATCGCCGCGACGGCTTTTGTTCCTGATGGGCGTGTCATTCATCCAGGTCGTCCCGTTCCTGTTCGCCGCCGTCTACGGGGCTTTTGGGTACAACGACAACTGTGTGGTCGGGGCGCAGGGTCCGGGGGATGTCCTGTATTTCTCATATGTCACCTTCACCACGGTCGGGTATGGCGACATGTCCCCGACCGGCCTGTGTCGCGGGCTTGCAGTGTCCGAGGCTGTGACCGGTTACATTCTGCTGGGTATGTTTGTTGCGGCTGCGGTTGCGCTTTATACCCGCAATCATGCGCCAGAAGACCCTAAGTAAGGGTTATCTGTTGTGATCAATCCAGCGGGACATCATTTTCTTGTCCCGAAAACACTCGGACGGGATCGGGCGGTGCTTGCTGCGTGAGATCCGTTCGGCGAATGCCACCTGCTTGCCCGTCGGGTAATCGTCGAATTGCGAGGTGCCACATGATTTGTGGGCCGAAATCCAGTCGGACAACAATCGCCTGTCACGTTGAACTTCAACCGGGATCTCAAGCGCTGATTTCTCGGCAATGGCGCGCGCATATCGCATCTGCCGGTCTGTTACCGGAAGCAGGTGGTAGTCATTGTTTGGCCCGTTCAGGGCCGTGTGGCGCATGTGCTGGGTCATCGGTTTGTCCTCTGACTATGTGGAACATATATAGAACATTAACCAAGGAGTTTCAAGATTTGTGCGCGGTGGCAGGCGTGACCTTGCCGCTTGGATGATTTTATTGACTGGCCAGTCAATAACCATTAGGGCCGATTCAAAATGACCAAATGCCCCGCCCGGACGGGGTCGAGCGAAAAGGACACGGTATGAAGTTTCAGCCCAAGGCCAGCCATTTCATCGACGGCACCTATGTCGAGGATACCGATGGCGCGGCCATTGACGTGATCTACCCCGCTACCGGCGAGGTGATTGCCCGTCTGCATTCGGCGACACCGGCGATTGTAGAAAAGGCTCTGAACAGCGCGAAAACCGCTCAGGCAGCTTGGGCCGCACTGACCGGAACAGAACGCGGCCGCATTCTGCGCCGCGCGGCCGACATTATGCGCGACCGCAACTACGACCTGTCGGTTCTGGAAACCCATGACACCGGCAAACCGATTCAGGAAACCACGGTGGCAGATGCCACATCGGGTGCAGATGCGCTGGAATATTTCGGCGGGTTGGCCGCCTCTCTGACCGGCGAGCATATTCCGCTGGGCGGTGGCGATTTCGTCTACACCATCCGTCAGGCGCTGGGCGTTTGCGTGGGCATCGGTGCGTGGAACTATCCCACGCAGATTGCCTGCTGGAAAGGTGCCCCGGCGCTGGCCTGCGGCAACACAATGGTCTTCAAGCCTTCGGAAACCACGCCCCTTTCGGCATTGAAAGTGGCCGAAATTCTGGTCGAAGCCGGCGCACCCAAGGGTGTCTACAACGTGATTCAGGGCTATGGCGACGTGGGGGCCGCACTGGTCACCGATCCGCGTGTAGCCAAGGTCTCGCTGACCGGATCAGTGCCGACAGGCCGCAAGGTCTATGCCGCGGCAGCTGACGGCATGAAGCACGTCACCATGGAGCTGGGCGGCAAATCTCCGATGATCGTCTTTGACGATGCCGACATCGAAAACGCGGTGTCCGGCGCGATCCTTGGCAACTTCTATTCATCGGGCCAGGTCTGCTCCAACGGTACCCGCGTCTTTGTGCAAAAAGGGATCAAGGATGCCTTCCTGAAACGCCTGTCCGAACGTCTGGCCAACGCCAAAATCGGCGATCCGATGGACGAGGACGTCAGCTTTGGTCCGATGGTCAGCGAAAACCAGTTGAACATCGCGCTGAGCTATGTCGACAAAGCCAGGGCCGAGGGCGCAAGGCTGGTGTTCGGCGGCAACCGGATCGAAGGCGACGGTTTCTACATGCAGCCAACCGTTTTTGCGGAAGTGAACGATGACATGACCATCGCGCGCGAGGAAATCTTTGGCCCCGTCATGTCGGTGCTGGATTTCGACACGGAATCCGAGGTCATGGCCCGTGCCAATGACACCGAATTTGGTCTGGCCGCAGGCGTCTTCACCAATGACCTGACCCGCGCGCACCGTGTTGTGGCCGGGTTCGAGGCGGGGACCTGTTATATCAACACCTATAACCTTGCCCCGGTCGAGGCCCCGTTCGGGGGATCGAAAATGTCGGGTGTCGGACGCGAGAATTCGAAGCTGGCGATCAACCATTTTTCGGAAATGAAAACAGTCTACGTGTCCATGAACGGCGTCGAAGCCCCTTACTAGGGTCTCTTCTTCATACGTTTTCCTCTGTTCCCGACATTTGGCGTCGGGAACAGAGTACAAGCCCGCCCTTACCTGTGGCTGACTTTCCTGTACCGGCCCCGCCCGACAGGAGAGCTCTCATGACGCATAACCCGCAGACAGATACATTTTCCAGGGTTGCCGATTTCACGCTGACCCGCGCGGCCTCGGACATGCCCGAAAGCGCACTAGAGGCCGCGGCGCTGATGATGCTCGACACGATGGGGATCCTGATCGCGTCCGGCCCGATGCAGGCAGGCGTGATCGCGCGGGACACGGCGGCGTTGCTTTATGCCAGCTCCGATTCTGCTTATGGCGCACGGATGCTGTTCGATGGCCGTACCGTCAGCATGGCAGGTGCTGCCTATGCCGCCGCTACGCAAACCGACAATCTGGATGGTCACGATGGATATAACCCCACCAAGGGCCATATTGGGGTGGTCGTGTTGCCAGCGCTGTCCGCACTGGCCGAACATTGCCCGAACCTAACCGGACCCGAGGCTTTGGCAGCGGTCGTCACCGGGTACGAGGTGGCCGGGCGCGCGGGCCTGTCACTGCACGCCAGTGTCAGCGACTACCACACATCCGGTGCCTGGAACGCGCTGGGCGTGGTCGCGATGGCGGCGCGCCTACGCGGATTGTCTGCCGACCAGATGCGGCAGGCGATGGGGATCGCCGAGTATCACGGGCCACGCAGCCAGATGATGCGCGAGATTGCCAACCCGACAATGCTGCATGACGGGTCGGGCTGGGGCGCGATGGTGGGGCTTTCCGCCGCTGTTCTGGCCGAACGCGGCTTTACCGGCGCGCCCGCCATCACCATCGAGGCGGAAGAGGTCAAACCCTACTGGGATGATCTGGGCACCTTCTGGCAGGTCGAACATCAATATGTAAAACCCTATCCGATCTGTCGCTGGGCCCATGCCGCGATTGATGGCGTGCGCGCTGTCATGATCGCGCATGACCTGACCAGCGCGCAGATCGAAACAGTGCATATCAACAGCTTTCATCAGGCGGCCTGTCTTTTTGCGGGGCTGCCCGAAACAACTTCGCAAGCGCAGTATTCCCTGCCATTTGCCGTGGCAGTTCAGGCCGTTTACGGGCGCATCGGCGTTGAACATATCTCAAGGTCTGGCCTGTCTGATCCCGCGGTCGCCAATCTGATGTCCCGCATCACGGTCGCGGAAAGCGAACACCACAGCGTCCGGTTTCCTGAAGGGCGCTGGGCAGATGTTACGATCACAACAACGGATGGCCGTGTTCTGAAATCCGGGGATATTCATGCCCGCGGCGGCCCCGAGGCCCCCATGACACGGGACGACGTCATCGCCAAATACATGCAGTTTGCAGCCCCTGTGCTTGGGGAAGTACGTGCCGACCGCATCCGTCGTGTAATACTTGGCTGGCCGGACAAAAGCGTGCGGTATGCAGACCTGACACCGCTGATTTTTGATCCGCCAGAACCGTGAACCGCGCCCCGTCCCGCCTGCATCGATCCGGGCAATTGGTCCGGTCGGTTGGGAAACCTCACTCCACCCTGACCGTGTTCAGCATTTCGACGATCCTCTGCCGCGTTGCCTGACTGTCCTCCAGTAGGCTTCCCGCATCAGCCAGCGGCTTGCCTGACACGCGAACCGGCGGGGCCAAAAGGGCCTCCGCAGTTTGGTTGAGGCTTGCGTATTTTCCGTCAGATGGCCCAGATTTTTCCCCCGGCAACCCGGCCAGCCATAAGTACCGGTTCGCCTCGTCCTGTTGCCCGCGGCTCTTCATGAGTTCGGCCACTGCGGCGTAGTCCTGCACCTTGTCCAACGCCTGCGCCCGCAGGACGAGCGCCTCGTCCGAGGTATCATTGGCCAGCTCAAGCATGGCCTGTTGCGGGCGGTCCGACAACAACGCCGCACGGGCGCGCAAACGGGCGCGCTCTGACCGCCGGGCCTGATCTTCAGGCCTGTTCGCAAGCGCTACGACCTGATCGGCAAAGCCGAGCACGGCTAGGCGTTGGGCCAGTGCAATCGCGGTATCCGTGGATAGCGCCGCCGCCCGACCCGATTGCTGCACCAGCGTAACCTGACGCAAAAAGGTAAGGTCGTCTGATCGCTCTGCCAGCAATTGCAGGTGACGGTTGAAAGCGCTGTTGCTGTCCGGGCCGTCTGGCAAAGACTGGATCACATCGAATGCGCTGTCGAAATCCTGACTCAGACCCAGGGCAATCGCATGGGTGCAGTTCATCATCGGGCCCAGTTCGGATCGCCGGAATTCGATCGCGTAAGACGCGGCCAGTTCAAGTTCCTTTGAAGACACGGTCTTGCGGTCGGACCACCGATTTTCCACCAGCCGGGCCAAAGCCAAAGGCGCTTCGGTCTTGGTCCCGGCTAAGGTCGCGACCTCGGTCAGCAGGGCCTCTTCAAGGGCGCTGTTGCCTTCGGCTTCGGCGACGCCAGCCCGGGCCAGCGTGGCGTTCGGGGACGGGTTCTGTTCAACCCGGTCGACCGAACGCATGATCCTGCGCGCGGCCTCCAGTTCGTGCGTGTCTGTCAGGATATCCGAAAGCCGCGCGCCAAGATGGCGGCGAAGATGCTCTGGCAGCTTTGCAAAGCTGTGTTCGATGGCTTCAAGATGTGCGTCGGATGCCAGCTGACCTTCGGACAGCACGGCCCAAAGTGCGACGTCGCTGTTACACCGTTGCTGGCCCCTGAATGGATTTGGCACCTGTGCTAGCCGCTCATCCACCAGCCGTGCAATCCCTTCGACACGTCCAGCCTCATCCGACGCGGTGTTCAATAACTGCAAAACCTTTTGCGCCTCGGCCCCAAAGCCGTGATAGGCATAGAGCTTTGCCAGTTCCAGCGCGCTTTCCGCGTCAAGACGGTCGAACTCTTTGTATAGGGCGGTGCGCAAGGCGGACACCTGCTCTGGAAACGGGCGCGTCCCGGACCATGTCGTGAACCCCAGTTCGGCCGTTGAGATACAAACCGGGTTGTCGTCGATCTGCTGCAAACCAGAGTTCAGAATGTCCTGCAGATCATCCAGAACCGAGGTCACACGGATGTTCGATGTCAATCCGGGTAACAGCGTCACGGCCTCGGACGAGGCAGAACGGCGCGGTCCGACAGGTGCCAGATTCAGGTCCAGCAGCTCACGGTCCGCCCCTTGCACCAGACGGGTCGACAACTGATCCCTGATCCCGTGCGTCTTCCCGGTCAGAAGCGGCAGGTCCAGCTGGGAAAGAAGCTTGTGTTCCGCGGGAGAAGCTTTCGGCGCTGCCGGTTTTTTTCGAGTCGGCGGAGGGATTTCCGCAAGCAAGGGGGGCAGGGCTATTGCTGGCGCAATGTCCAGAACGATCATCGAGTTTCGAAACAGGAACGCCGACGCGGTGCAGTCGCAACCGAATTCCAGCTCAAGCGCGCCACCGGGTTGCGCTTGCGACAGCGCGGCCAGCCGATCTGATGTCAACCGCCCGAACACCGAACCCGTCCGAAATGTGACACCCTTCAGGTCAATTGCCAGCTTGGCGCCGTTCTTGCGTTGGCTCAGAACCCAACCCGTATCCGGTGGAACGGTGAAAACCAGCCGGGTGTAGCCGTCATGTTCACCGGACCGCACAGTCACCTCTTCAGAGGTTGCGGCCGTTGCAAGCGTGATCAACGCTGCAACCAGTATCGCGGTTTGCCTCATGCTGCGGCCCGTTTGAGCTCTTTCAACGCATCCTCAAGCTCAGAGAAACCGGGGCGGTTGTGCGTTGGTGTGTTCTGGCGTCCGACCTCAATGCACATGGCAGCATTGTGGTTGTGCAGGTTTGCAACCAGAACTTCCTTGATCAACTGATAGAAGTGGTTGTCTTCCTCGACAACGGATTTCAGCTTGGCCGCAAAGGGACCAACCAGACCGTAGGCCAGAAAGACACCCAGAAACGTACCCACAAGGGCGCCGCCGATCAGTTTTCCCAGAACTTCCGGTGGCTGATCAATGGACCCCATTGTCTTGATTACCCCCAGAACGGCGGCGACAATTCCAAGTGCGGGCAGGCCGTCGGCCACGGTTTGCAAGGCGTGGCTCGAATTCAGGGCATGGTGGAAATTCGCTTCCATCCGTTTCTCCAGAACCTCTTCGACCTGATGCGGATCGTCGTAATTCATCGCCGCGGACCGCATCGTGTCGCAAATCAGATCAACCGCTTCCTTGTCGGCCTGAATTCTGGGGTAGGACGAAAACAGGTCCGAGCTGCCGGGGTCTTCGATATGCTGTTCCACCTCTACCGGATTGGCGCGGGCAATGCGGATGAGGGAAAACAGCAGGCACAACAGGTCGCGGTAATCCTCGGGCTTCCATTTCGGGCCTTTAAAGACCTTCCCCATGTCCTTGATCGTGTGTTTCACGCCGCCGATGTCGTTGCTGATCAAAAAGGCACCAACCGCGGCACCACCGATCATCATCATTTCAAACGGAAGCGACTTTAGAATGATGGTCATCTTGCCGCCAGCGGCCAGATAGCCGCCGAAGACCATCACGAAAATGACGACAATTCCAACAATTCCAATCATCTGAGATCTCCGGCTATGTGTGTTGCAACCGCGGGGAACACGGGCGACTATTCCTGAGGGGCCGAGGCGTTTCGGCCCGCCATGACAACGCTGATCGTATAGGCCGCTTCGGGGCTGAGCCCCGCCAGAACCCCGGCTGCCGCATCCGGTGACATGCGTGACAGAAACCCGGCGGCAAAGGTCGGGTCCATGGTTTCGAACAGCGCAGCCGCGTCTTTCGGCTTCATGTTCTGATAGATATCGGTCAGGCGCGTCAGGTCGTTTTCCGCCGCCCTGTCCGCCAGCGCCAGAGTGGTGCGCAACGACTCCTCGGCCTCCTCAAGCGCGGCCATGCGCATCTCAATAGCCTGACCCGCGATTTCCAGAGCGTTTTCCCGCTCGCGCAGCATGTCTTCCTTTTGTTTGACACGCTCTTCCCGGCGCAGAAGCTCGGTCAGCAAAACTTGCATGTCACGGGTGTCGGACGGGGCGGGTTCATCGTGTTCCGCCTCAGGTTTGGCTGGTTTGGCAAAGGCGGGTCCGGCTTCCAGTCCGATGCGGATAGCGGCCGAGCCGATCATCAGCAATGAGATCACGGCAAGCACCCCTCCGCGGGGCCGCGCGTTGGGAGTGTTGATCCGCGGGCGGCTCATGCCTGCGCCTCGCCTTGCTTGCGGTCATGCCGGAAGAACATCAGCCCCTCAGGTGCGCGTGCCTGTTCTTGGGGCGCAGCGGCTTCGCTGGCCTGCGGCTCGGGTTTGCCTTCGTGCTTCACGCTCTCCGGAACTTCGGTGATGGTGCTTGTCGCTGAAATCTCTGCCTCGGGTTGGGGATCAGCGTCTTTTTCGGGCACGACGTCGTGCATTGACGCCATCATGAGTTCCAGCCGCTGTGCCACCGTTTCGGCGCGCCCCGTCAGCGCCTTAAGCTGGTCGCCTGACTGATCAGAGGCGTTTCGCGCATCATCCAGTGATTTCCGCAGCTCTTCCGCTTGGGTTGACAACACCGCTACCGCGCCGCCGACGCCCTTTTCAAGATCGGCAAAACGCTTGAGACGGCGCGACAGCACAAAACAATACAGACCCGCACCCATGGCGCCGGCGACCAGCAAAATATCCGCAATCAGCTCCAATTTCGCCTCCTAGTTCAGAACAAATTCCATCACCAGCACGTCGCGCACGCGACCTTCGCCAACGACAATCTCGATGCGGCGTAGCAGGTGGCCCCGGATGCGCATCAACGCCAGTGAATCCTCAAGATCCATTAATTCGACGGCCCGCAGATACCCGTTCAGGACATCCATGATTCGCGGTCGCATTTTTTCCACGTCAGTCATGTACGGGGCGTTAACCTCAAGCTGTGCGTGAAACTTCAGATGCCGCGCGCCGCCGGAATTCACCGAAACGATCACCGGCGGCAAATCGAGAAAGGCAACATCCGCCAATGCCTTGGCCGGTTCTTCCTTTTCCAAGTCATGGCTTTCCGCCTTCTCGGCCTTGTTCCCCAGCGGCAGCAGCCCGGACGAGGTCAGGAAATACCCACCGGCGGCACCGGCGATGGCCAGAATCACCCCGACGATCATTCCTTTTTTCCCCTTCTTTTCCGGGGTTTCCGCCTGTTCAGCCGTTGCGTCGGTCATGACGTCCTCATTCCTGTGATCTGTCCTGTCATAACCTCGCAGGGACTAACCGATTGTTAAGGGCAATCGTCCAAACAGAGGATGCGCCGGGCAGAATGTCGGCGAGTCGGAGGTGAGCGTGCAGCAGATCGGAACTGTCTGGGCAAGTTTGGACAGGCGTAAACAAATCGTCGTTGCCGGTGCGGTTGTGCTGGTGTTTCTCGGGATCCTCGGAATGTCGCGCCTTGCGACAGCGCCGTCGATGACCCTGCTTTACGCGGATCTGGAAAGCGGGGCCGCCGGGGATATCGTGCGCGCGCTGGACCAGCGTGGCGTGGCCTACGAGATTCGGGGCGGATCAATTTACGTCTCGGGCGCACAGCGGGACGAGCTGCGGATGACTTTGGCCAGTGAAGGTCTGCCGGCCAACGGCAACAAGGGCTATGAACTGCTGGATTCGCTAAACGGCTTCGGCACCACATCCCAAATGTTCGATGCTGCCTACTGGCGCGCGAAAGAGGGGGAACTGGCGCGCACAATCGTGGGCAGCCAGCATGTCAGCCAGGCCCGCGTTCATATTGCCAACGGCTCTGCCAATCCGTTTCAGCGCAGCGTCGCACCGACGGCTTCGGTTTATCTGGTGCCCTCGGGGGGCGATATCACTAGCGATCAGGCCAAGGCCATCCGGTTTCTTGTCGCCTCTGCCGTTAGTGGTCTGTCGCCTGAAAGCGTGACAGTGATCGATTCGAACGGGTCCGTGATTGGTGGGCAGGACACCGCCGTGGCCGCCGACACGGCAGATGACAAGGCGCGGCAGCTGCGGGAACGGGTTCTGCGTCTGGTCGAAGCGCGTGTCGGTACGGGGAATGCCGTTGTCGAGGTCAGCGTCGATACCGAAACCAGGACGGAATCCCTGCGTGAGCGACGCTTTGACCCCAAGGGCAGGGTGGCGATCAGTACAGATGTCGAGGAACGCTCCGACAGCGCGCGCAACCAGTCAGCTGATGTCACGGTGGCCTCAAACCTGCCCGACGGCGATGGCGCGGGGGGGGAAGAATCGAATTCGACCGGGACCCAGACACGTGAGAGGGTGAATTACGAGGTTTCCGAAACCGAGCTGGAGGTGCACACCGCCCCCGGTGCGATCAAACGCCTTACGGTTGCCGTTCTGGTCAACGGAACGCGGGCGGTGGATGCCTCGGGCGCTGAATCCTTCACACCGCTGCCGCAGACGGAACTCGACGCACTTGAAGAGCTGGTGGCCTCGGCTGTGGGATTTGACGCCGTGCGCGGGGATGTCATCACTCTGAAATCGCTGGATTTACCAACGGTCGCGCCACAAGGCACGCTGGTTTCCTCTTCGCTTTGGCAAAACATCCACCTGGACGCCATGTCACTGATCCAGATGGCAGCGTTGGCGCTGGTGTCGCTGGTGCTGGCGTTGTTCGTGATCCGTCCGATCCTGATGAAACCTGCGATGGTCCCGGCGATGTTGCCAGCTGCGGAGGGGGGGGCTCCGCCCCCGTCGGTCCTGACCGGTGAAATCGCGGCGGACGGAACGGCAGAGTTCACGCCACTGCCCCAACAAGGGACCGTTCCCGTGCTTGGGGTCAGTGCCATCGGGGACCCGGTTGATCGGTTGCGCGCAATGATCGGCGACAAACAGGAAGAAACGGTCGAGATCCTGCGCAGTTGGCTTGAAGAAGGTGAGGAGCGCGTGTGATGTCCATCGCTCATCTGCTTGAGGATTTCACCACCCGAACCAGCGCCGGAGCCGTTCTGTATCTGGACGAGGAAGCGCTTGAGGAACAACGCCTTGCCGCGTTCGAAAGCGGGTACGGCGCCGGTTGGGAGGATGCCGCGCAGGCGCAGGAACAGAACCGCGGCCGCGTTTCAGCTGAACTGGCGGGTTCGCTTGAGGTTATGTCCTTCACCTATCACGAGGCGCTTAACCGGATGACATTGTCTCTGGAACCGATGTTCGAAAGCCTGGTTCAGACCGTATTGCCTGACATGGTCGAACGCGGGCTGGCCGCCCGGATCGTCGAACAGCTTTGCGAGATGGCGCGCGTCGAAATCGAACAACCGATGCAGATCATGGTGCCGGAAAGGTGCGCGCAAGCCGTGCAATCCCTGCTGCCGCAGACCCTGAACTCCGCACCGCGCGTCATCGAAGACCCTGGCCTGGCCCCCGGACAGGCGCGATTGCAGGTTGGCACAAGCCGGCGCGAGATTGATTGCGCGGCCCTGCTGTCCACCATTGCACAGGCATTTGACGCATACGTCTTTGAGGCAAGAAAGGCTTTGTCCAATGAATGACACCCAGTTCCCGAAAACCGAAAAACCCAATCCTTTCGAAACGGTTCCGATTGAAGTGACCGTTTCGGTTGGCCGCGCCCGCCCGTTGATCCGGGACTTGCTGAACATGGGTGAGAACGCGGTTCTGACCCTAGACAAGCGGATCGAAGACCCGGTCGACCTTTATGTCGGGGATCAGCTGGTGGCACGCGGGGTGCTTGAGGAGATGGAGGGCGATCAGGCTGGGCAACTGGCCGTGCGCCTGACCGAGATTGCGGATCTGCAAAACGGGATCGGCTGATGCGCTATGTGATCTGGCTGGGTCTGGCTGTAGTGGTGTCACTGCCGTCGATGGCGGCGGCTCAGGATGTGACCCTGTCGCTGGGCGAAGGCGGTTCGATCTCGGCCCGCACCATCCAGCTGATCCTGTTGATCACGGTGCTCAGCGTTGCTCCGGGTCTGGCGATCATGATCACCTGTTTCCCGTTCCTGATCACCGTGCTTTCGATCCTGCGGCAGGGTGTCGGCCTGCAGCAATCGCCGCCGAATATGCTTTTGGTCAGTCTTGCGCTGTTTCTGACTTATTTCATCATGGACCCTGTGTTCACCGAGGCCTGGACCGCGGGAATACGCCCGATGATGGAAGAAACCATGGCGGTCGAGCCCGCGCTGGAACGCGCGTTAGAGCCGTTTCGCACCTTCATGGCGAACCGGCTGGATTCAGATACGTTTTATGCAATGGCGGCCCTGCGCCCCGGCGGTGACGCGATCGAGCTGTCAGCTCAGGCCCCGTTATCGGTGTTGATGCCCTCTTTCATGCTGTCCGAGATCGCGCGCGCCTTTCAGATCGGGTTCCTGATCTTCCTGCCCTTTCTGATCATTGATCTTGTGGTTGCAGCGGTATTGATGTCGATGGGCATGATGATGGTGCCACCTGCCATCGTGTCTTTGCCGTTCAAGCTGGCGTTTTTCGTAATCGCCGACGGGTGGGCTTTGATCGCAGGCGCGTTGGTTCGCAGCTACATGCCGTAAATCTGTCAGGCACGCGCATCACGAGAAAGGGTCAGGCAGACCCGACCCTCTTGAACTTCCAAAAACACGAGCTGTCCGGCACACTTTTGTGCCGGAAACGGCTTAACCCGTCTTTTTCAGGTCCGTGATCAGTTGATTCAGATTGCCTTTGCGGGCGTCCAGCATCGCGCCGATTTCGGTTCGCTCGGTCAGCAACAGATTCACGCCTTCGATGAACATGTTGTAGAACTTGTCGCGACCTGATTTGTCGGAAACAAGGAACGTTACGTCGAACGGGGCTGATCCGCGCAGCTTGACCAACGTGCGAACCTCGTACCCGGCTTTGATCTTGCGGGCATTGCGAACATCGACCTCACCGCCGATAAATTCACGAAAACGGCGACCGTATTTACGCGAGATATAGCCCTGAAATGCAGCGGTGAACTGTTTCAGCTGGGTCGGGCTGGCTGTGCGGGCGTCCGCACCCAACGCATAGCGCGCCATGATCGGCACATCAGCATATTGAACAAAGATCTTTTCGAAATCGCGCAGCATCGCTTTTTCGGATTTACCCGACTCGATCACCCGGTTGATGTCGGAAACCACGTTGGTCACAAGCGCCTTGGCGGCGGCCTCGGTCTGGGCAAAGGCAGGTACGGGCAGCACTGCCAGCGCAAGCCCGGCTGCGATAAAATGGCGACGGTTCAACGCGTTATTCAGCATAGGGGTCCTCATAGGGGTCAAGATAGGGGTCCCTGACCGGGTCCGTCCCGGTTTCGGCATAGGGGTCAGAATACAAGTCCAGATAGGCGTCTTCGTCATCTCTTGCCAGTTCGAAGCGGCGGTTTTGCAGATAGATCAGGCGAGCCTGCGCATAGCTGTCGGCACTTTCGTAAAGAATGGAATCGACAGTATCCGAGAACCGACCCCGATCCCCCATGCGCCGCACAATTTCGGCGTAGACGCCAAGATTGTCGGCGGGGCGGGTCGGGCTGAAATTGATCGGATTCGAGAACAGGTTGACCACAACCCCGATCGCATCCCTTTGGGTCGACGGGCCATAGAACGGTAGCTCGACATAAGCGCCTTCGCCAACCCCCCAGACATGCAGGGTCTCACCGAAATCAGTGTCAACGGGTGGCAGGTTCAGCTCATCAGCGGGCGAGGACAAGCCAAAGCCGCCGACGGTCATGTTGATCACAAAGCGCAGCAGAGCATTGCCCATCTGTTTTGGATTGCCCTGAAGCAGGTAGTCAACTGCCTGACCGGGCAGCGAGATGTTTTCGGCAAAAGTGCTGAAACTGGTGACCATCGGGTCAGGAACGATTTTGACATACCCTTTCGAGGCCGGCCGGAACAGGAACCGGTCAACACCCAGATTAAACTTGTGAATTCCCCGGTTCGCATTTTCGTACGGATCAAACAC
The DNA here is from genome assembly GCF_056542305.1 of Ruegeria sp. AD9. NCBI lineage: Bacteria > Pseudomonadati > Pseudomonadota > Alphaproteobacteria > Rhodobacterales > Roseobacteraceae > Ruegeria > Ruegeria sp. AD9. The sequence continues at coordinate 205,087 of NZ_JBQFZP010000004.1, read as the reverse complement.
GTCGCTGCGCAAGGCACCCTCTGGCGGCGTTGTTGCGCAAGCGGACACAAGGGCCATGACCGACAGTAAAACAAGGTGTTTCAGGCGAAATCTGCTCGACACGATCTTTGTTTCTCCTAAATGGCCTGGCACATGCGCCCGCCGGACATTCAATCAATAATCCACCAAAATCCACGTGCCGGGGTGGCACAAGTTGCAGTCACATAGTCGTTTCAGGTCTTAAATGAAACACCTTGCGTGTAACCTGTTCATCACGGTGGGGTAAAGTGACCGTCGATCAACAGTGAGTTTTCAGTAAAGATACGCTCAGATCGCAGGAAGGCCGAAATTTGCCGGTTTCCGTCTTTCCCAATCCGTGCTTCCCGGTTAGCGTCCCGCTGAGTTGATATTAGGGAAGGACCCTCGCAATGAGCATCGCTGCAAAACTGGAAAGCCTCGGTGTAACGCTGGAAGACGCGCCCGCGCCTGCGGCCAACTATGTGCCTTTCGTGCGTGTCGGCAACATCCTTTATGTATCTGGCCAGATCTCGAAGACTGATAAGCTGATCACCGGAAAACTGGGCGATGACTTGGATGTCGAAGCCGGGGCTGCGGCGGCGCGTGTCTGCGCGATCAACCTGCTGGCACAGGTCAAGGCTGCCTGTGGCGGCGATATCGAAAAACTGGTCCGCGTGATCAAGCTGACCGGATTCGTGAACTCGACCGCTGAATTCACGGCACAGCCGCAGGTGATCAACGGCGCGTCCGATTTTCTGGTCGAGGTGCTGGGCGATGCCGGTCGCCATTCGCGTTCCGCCGTCAGCGCGGCGTCGCTTCCGCTGGGTGTCGCGGTCGAGATCGAAGGCATTTTCGAAATCGAATGACGCCGCCCCTACCAGATGTTTTTTTGCAGGCCCCGATTGCGCATCGGGCGCTGCACGACATTACCAAGAACCGCCCGGAAAACAGCCGGGCGGCCATTCGTGCCGCGATTGAAGCTGGCTACGGGATCGAGATCGATCTTCAACTGACATCGGACGACCATGCAATGGTCTTTCACGATTATGACATGACCCGTCTGACCGGGCGGTCGGGGTCCATTCAGCAGGTCACGGCACTGGCCGCCTCTGGCACGCCGCTTCTGCATGGGGATGACGGCATTCCGACACTGGATGATGTGCTGGAAATTGTCGCGGGCCGGGTGCCGTTGCTGATCGAATTAAAGGATCAGGACGGGGCGATGGGCACGAAGGTGGGCGCGCTTGAACGCGACACCGTACGCGCGTTGCAGGGCTACAAAGGCCCGGTGGCCCTGATGTCCTTCAATCCCAACTCGGTCGCTGAACTGGCGCGGCTGGCCCCGCATCTGCCGCGCGGGATCACGACCTGCGCGTATGAGCCCAGTGTCGAGCTTTTGCCGCAAAGCGTCTGCGATCACTTGCGCGATATCCCGGATTTCGACCGTGTCGGCGCCAGTTTCATCAGCCACGAAGCCGCAGACCTGTCGCGCCCCCGCGTGGCGGAACTCAAGGCGCGGGGCGTGCCGATCCTGTGTTGGACAATCCGGTCGCCCGAACAAGAGGCAGAAGCCCGCAAGGTTGCCGACAATGTGACCTTCGAAGGCTATTTGGCTGCGCATTCGACTTGAACCCCCTCCGTGCGGTCACAGATAAAGGACAGGCGCGGAGGACATATGGATCAGGCACAGATCGAGGTTCAGGTACTGGGCGCTCTGTCGCAGATTTCAGCGGCAGAGTGGGATGCCTGCGCCTGCCCCGAAGCTGCCGATGGCGGGCGGCCGCTTGATCCCTTTACCACACATCGCTTTTTGCTGGCGCTGGAAGACAGCGGCTCGGTCGGGCGTGGCACCGGCTGGCAGCCGCAATACCTGACCGCCTATCTTGACGGGATGCTGATCGCGGCGGCCCCGATGTATGCCAAGTCGCACAGCCAGGGCGAATACATCTTCGATCACAGCTGGGCCCATGCCTATGAAAATGCGGGCGGGCGGTATTACCCCAAACTGCAAATCGCGGTGCCGTTCACCCCGGCAACCGGGCGGCGGTTTCTGGTGCGTCCGGGCTATGAACGGATCGGTATGTCGGCGCTGGTTCAGGGGGCGGTGCAGCTTGCGGCTGACAACCGGGTTTCGTCCCTTCACGCGACCTTCTGTACCGAGGAAGAAGCATTGGCTGGCGAACAGATGGGCCTGATGCTACGCCGATCGCAGCAGTTTCACTGGCTGAACGATAACTATGCGAATTTCGACGGCTTTCTGAGCGCGCTGTCGTCGCGCAAGCGCAAGACTATCCGGAAAGAACGCGCGCAGGCCTGTGGTTTTGGTGGTGAGATTCGCACTCTGACCGGTGACCAGCTGCGCCCCGAACATTGGGACGCGTTCTGGCGGTTCTACCAGGACACCGGATCGCGCAAATGGGGCTCACCCTACCTGACGCGGCGGTTCTTTGATATTGCACAGGATACGATGGCAGATGACATGGCCCTTGTGCTGGCCGAACGGAATGGATTTCCCATTGCGGGTGCGTTGAACTATATCGGCCGTGAAACCCTTTTTGGGCGTTATTGGGGTTGCATCGAACATCATGCCTGCCTGCATTTCGAACTGTGCTATTATAGGGCAATCGACTTTGCCATTGCCCACGGGCTGACCCGGGTCGAGGCAGGTGCACAGGGCGAACACAAGCTGGCGCGAGGGTACCTGCCAACACGCACGCATAGCTTGCATTGGGTAGGCGATCCGGGTTTTGCCGATGCGGTCAAGAAATATCTGGACGCCGAAGGCCACGCAGTGGAAGAAGAGATCGAGATTCTGACGGATTACGGCCCGTTCAGGAAATCGAACCCGGAGGAACAGCAATGACCGAACTCTTGTCGACCGAAACCCGTGGCCCGCTGCTGGATCCGCTGTTCAAAAACGGTTGGACCATGGTTGAAGGCCGCGATGCGATCACCAAGACCTTCATTTTCGACAGTTTTGTCCACGCCTTCGGCTGGATGACACAGGTGGCAATCTGGGCTGAGAAGTGGAACCATCACCCCGAATGGTTCAATGTCTACCGCACGGTCGAGGTTGTCTTGTCCACCCATGATGTGGGCGGCCTGTCGTCGCTGGATGCGAAACTGGCCCGCAAGATGGACAGTCTGTGCTAGCGATCGTTGCGGCCTGACCCTTCACCGCCGGCCAGCGATGCGGCAGTGCCCATCTGCCGGAACTCGGCAGGCGTGACAGTGCCGTCGCTGACATCAATCGCCCTTGGAATACCAGTGGTCTTGTTTCCGATCTGGCGCACGCTGCGCGCGGCCGGGTTGATATCCAGACACTTGTTTTCATAACAGGTCAGGCCAGACAGGTTGATCTGTATGCGGGCCTGCCCGTCCGGGCCTGTCACCAACGGGGCCTGCGGCACGTCACAGGCTGCAACCAGCCCCAGCGCCGTCACCCCAAGCCATTTGTTCATCTCATGCTCCTGCTGTCAGTCAAGCTGACCATTCCCATCCTGATCGGCAGACTGGAAATCCTCGCCCATCTGGGTGTCAAATTCTGGTCTTGAGATCACGTTGTCGCCGTTTCGGTCAGCGTTGCGGAACAGTTTGATGTCCATGAACGGCTTGGCCTCGGCCTGACCCAGAGTACCGTTCCTGTCTTCGTCCATCGTCTGAAAGGCGTAATCCGAGAAAGCATCGAACTCGTCTTTGGACAGGAACCCGTCATTGTCGGCGTCGATGGACTTCAACTCGTTTTCGTGCAGTTCAGCCACGCTTTCGGCGTGACCCGAATCGGCCAAAGCCACCATGAACATCACTAGGCTTAGCTGTTTCATATCGACCTCCTCAGCACGCGAATCTCTGACCTTCGATGCCGCCAGCGGCAGCGCCCGCTGCGGTCAGGATCGTCTTGCCTGATCCGCCACCAAACTGGTTGCCGATTGCGCCCCCGATCAGCGCCCCGCCCAACGTTCCGCCCAGACAGGCGATTTCGTGCTGGCGTGCAGCTTGCTGTTGCGGAGTTGGGGCCGGTCCGCAGGCCGCCAAAAGGGCCGCGCCGGACAGTAATAGGTAGAACGCGTTAAGTTTCATGAAAAAACTCCCCGTATGAATACGCCAAGTATTCGCGCTCTGGGGCGGTGCTTCAAGTTAAATTGGCGGCGAAAGGCCCCGGTCGGACCGGGGCCGATCAAAATCAGATCACATCCAACAGGCCTTCACCGGCGGAAATCTCGCAGGCGCCGGGGTTTTCTTCCATATTTAGCACCGTGACCGTGCCATCCTCGACCAGCATTGCATACCGCTTGGACCGCGCGAAAAGCCCCACGGGCGGCGCGTCGAAATCCATGCCGATGGCCTTGGTGAACTCTGCCGCTGCGTCCGACACCATGGTCAGCCCCGCCTCGGTCGCGCCCGTGGATTGCCCCCACGCCTGCATCACAAACGGATCATTGACCGAAAGGCACAGGATCTCGTCCACGCCCTTGGCGTCAAACTGTTTCTTCGTGCGGATGAAACTGGGCACATGGGCGGTCGTGCAGGTGCCGGTATAAGCCCCCGGCACGGCAAAGATCACCACCTTGCGGCCTTTGGTCTTGTCTGAAATCCGCACCTCTTCCGGCCCGTTCGCGCCCATCTGAATCAGCGTTGCTTCGGGCAGGGTATCTCCTGTTGAAATCATTATTCAGCTCCTGTCGTTTGGATTTGCAGAAATGTGCTTAGCCGCAATATAGGTGGTCTGAACACGGTGACCACTTGAAAACTACGGGGTAGGCAAAGCATGAACCATATTGTCGTGATCGGCGCGGGGCAGGCAGGCGCCTCTTTGGTGGCTCGTCTGCGCAAGGACGGGTTTGCGGGTGAGATCACTCTGATCGGGGCCGAGCCGCATCTGCCCTATCAACGCCCACCCCTGTCCAAAGCCTATCTGCTGGGCGAGATGGAGCTTGAGCGTCTGTTCCTGCGGCCCGAAAGTTTTTACACGGAAAACAACATCACCCTGCGTTTGGGTCAGCGCGTCACCGGTATCGACCCCAAGGCCAAAACGGTCACCCTGGGGGATGAGGTTATCTCATACGACGAACTGGCGCTGACCACCGGGTCTGACCCGCGCCGCCTGCCCGCAGCGATTGGTGGCGATCTGGACGGTGTGCATGTGGTGCGCGATCTGGCCCATATCGACGAGATGGAGCCCAAAGTGACCGAAGGCGCCCGCGCGCTGATCGTGGGCGGCGGGTATATCGGCCTCGAAGCTGCCGCCGTATGTGCCAAGCGCGGCGTCAAGGTCACTCTGGTCGAGATGGCCGACCGTATCCTGCAACGTGTCGCAGCGCCCGAGACCAGCGACTATTTCCGCGCGTTGCACAGTGCATACGGCGCAGACATCCGCGAAGGCGTCGGGTTGGATCATCTGATCGGCGAAAACGGCAAGGTCACCGGCGCGGTTCTGACTGACGGAACAAAGCTGGACGTTGATTTCGTTGTGGTTGGCGTCGGCATTGCACCCGCAACCCAACTGGCCGAGATGGCGGGGCTGGACCTGGACAACGGCATCAGAACCGACGCCCATGGCCGCACGTCCGACCCGTCGATCTGGGCGGCTGGCGATTGCGCCTCCTTTCCCCATGGCGAAGGCCGCATCCGTCTGGAAAGCGTCCCCAATGCCATTGATCAGGCCGAGATCGTGGCCCAGAACATGTTGGGTGCGGCCAAGGACTATGTGGCAACCCCGTGGTTCTGGTCGGATCAATACGAGGTCAAGCTTCAGATCGCGGGTCTGAACACCGGATATGACCGCGTGGTGACCCGGCAGGGCGACGGGCAGACCGTGTCCTTCTGGTATTACAACGGGGATAAACTGATTGCGGTCGACGCGATGAACGATCCGCGTGCCTATATGGTCGGCAAACGCCTGATCGAAATGGGAAAAACGGCCGACCCGGCTGTCGTGGCCGACCCTGATGCAGACCTTAAATCGCTGCTCAAGGCATGAGGATCATCGCCGGAGAGTTCCGCGGTCGCGCCCTGACCCCCGTCGGCAAAGGCGATGCGGGCGCGCATCTGCGCCCGACCACCGACCGGGTGCGCGAAAGCCTGTTCAACGTGCTGGCCCATCAGATCGATTTCGACGGCCTGCGCGTGCTGGACCTGTTTGCTGGCACCGGCGCGCTCGGGCTCGAAGCACTGTCACGCGGTGCGGCGCATGTCACCTTCGTGGATGACGGGCGCGTGGCGCAGGGTTTGATCCGCAAGAATATCGACCTGACCCGCAGTGCCGGGCGCACCGACCTGATCCGCCGCGATGCAACCCGGTTGGGCGAAAATCCGGACGCGCCCTACGATCTGATCTTTCTGGACCCGCCCTATGGCAAGGCCATGGGACAGAAAGCCATCGCCGCGCTGGCCAATGGCTGGATCGCGGATGATGCGCTGCTGGTTTGGGAAGAAAACTCACGGATGCAGGCCCCGGCCGGGTTCACGTTGCACGACAGCCGCAAATATGGCGACACGTATATCTCATTGATGCGGAACGGTGATCAGAGTGCATGATCTGGTCATTTTCGATTGCGATGGCGTTCTGGTCGATAGTGAGGTGATCTCGAACCAGGTGCTGGCGGATAATCTGGCGGGCTATGGCCTGCACCTGACCTTGCCCGAATGCATGTCCCTGTTTGTGGGCGGAACCATGGTCGGGGTGTGCGACAAGGCGCGTGCGATGGGCGCAGACCTGCCCGAAGGTTGGATTGATCAGGTCTATGCCGAAACCTACGACCGCCTGCGCGCCGGTGTGCCTTTGGTGCCGGGTGTCGCGGACCTGCTTGCGGCGCTGGATCAGCGGGGCATCCCCTATTGCGTGGCCTCAAACGGCAGCCCGGACAAGATGCAGATCACGCTCGGCCAGAACGGGCTCTGGGACCGGTTCAAAGATGTGATGTTCTCGGCCCATGTGCTTGGCACCGGCAAGCCTGATCCAAAGATGTTCCAACTGGCGGCGGAACATTTTGGCGCACAGGCCCCCGTGGTTATCGAAGACAGCCACAATGGTGTTACAGCTGCAATCCGGGCCAATATGCGCTGTCTGGCCTACGCGCCGCATGGCGGTGGTGACAGGCTGGCCGATCTGGGGGCCGAGGTGATCACGGATATGTCACAGGCACACCCGCTGTTGCGACTTTGACCCCCAACTGTGCTATGATACAGCCATGGACCATGCTCTGACACCCTTTGCCTGGAAAATCTCCCGCGACGCCGAGGTCGCGACGAAACCTGACCGCAAACCCCTGCGTGCGCCGGTGTTCATTTACGACGCGGTTACCCCTTGGGGGGCTGAGACGATGTTGCTGAAACTCCTGCGCGAACAGGCTGCCGATCAGGACGAATAGGTCGGGTGAAACTTGCCGCCCGGTGATAGGGTAAAGATATCGACCCCATTCGCCGTTACGCCTACCGAATGCTCGAACTGTGCCGACAGCGACTTGTCGCGGGTCACGGCGGTCCAGTCGTCGGCCAGCGTCTTGGTTTCGGGACGGCCCAGATTGACCATCGGCTCGATGGTAAAGAACATGCCTTCCTCAAGAACCGCGCCGGTGCCGGGACGGCCATAATGCAGCACATTCGGTGGCGCGTGGAACACGCGGCCCAGACCGTGCCCGCAAAAGTCGCGAACAACACTCATCCGGTGCGCTTCGACATAGGCCTGAATGGCATGGCCGATATCGCCGAACGTGTTGCCCGGCTTGACCATTTCGATACCCTTGAACAGTGCGTCATGGGTCACCTGGATCAGACGCTCGGCCTTGCGCGGCAGCTTGCCCGCCACATACATGCGCGAGGTGTCACCGAACCAGCCATCCACGATGACAGTCACATCGATGTTCAGGATATCGCCTTCCTTCAACTTCTTGTCACCGGGAATACCGTGGCAGACCACATGGTTCACACTGATGCAGCTGGCGTGCTCATACCCCTTATAGCCGATCGTGGCCGAGGTCGCGCCCGCATCCTCGACCATCTGCGTGATCAGCCCGTCAATCGCACCCGTGGTCTGACCGGGAAAGACATGCGCGGCAATATCATCCAGAATCCGCGCCGCCAGAGCGCCCGCCGCGTGCATCCCGGCAAAATCACCCTGTTCATAGATGCGAATACCGTCCTTGGTCAGGCGGCCACGATGCTCTTTCATCGACGCAAAGCTCCAAATGTTACGCGCGGCACTTCTTTTACGCTGCTTGTGCAGAAAGTACCAGAGGGCGTCAGGTTGCGGGTGTCAGATGGGGCAAAAAGCAGCAAGTTCAAGCATCGGCTGACCGAGGGGTGTTTTGATTGTTGGGAATGGCGTTTCGTGACGCAGAAAACCCTCGCATTCACAGCGATGGGTCATCGGTAGCGCCGCGAGGTTCCCGCTTGCGGGCATTCAGCCGTGCAGATTTCTACAAAATCTGAATAATTCTTTGCTGCATCCAGGAACAACCAACAACAGCTGCGCCAGATTTTTTACCGAAGAGAAGGGCGGTTCCTGCGTAAGGAGCGTACTGTAAGCCTCGGTTCGCAATACACGCGTTGGAAAGGAAGGCTACGGTGAGATTACGCATTCTACCTTGGTGACACTTACGAGAACATCGTTTTGATGAGGAATGTCGTAGTCGAACTGGGCAGCTCCAAACTCGGTTCCTATCCCTGGCCAATGCCGCGAATTGCCGCTTTGGCGACCTGATCAAATATTGATCGGTCGCTAGAAGCGGAGGCGACAATCATGCCGCCCTCCAAGGCCGCGACGATGAGGCCTGCGGTATCTTCGGCATTCTTGACCTCGTGCTTGGTGAATAGGTTTTCTAACCATGCCTTGTTCATCTCAAAGAAGGCTTTAGTGCGCTGATTGACGTTTTCGGGCAGCCCAATGGCTTCGGCACCCATGATGGCGCAAAGGCAAATGGACTCGTTCAGCACCAGCGCGCCGGAATAGAGCGCCACGAAACCTTCCAATGCAGAATGCAGGTCGTTCAGGTCAATCTTGTCCAGTTCTGCCTTGAACTGCTCGGCGTAGCGGGTGACGAGAGCCTCCCCGAGATCCGGTTTGGTGGGAAAATGGTAGTGAACGCTGGCACTTTTGATTCCCACATCGTTGGCCAGGTCACGGAAGCTCATCTCCGAAAAGCCCGCACTGCGCACGCGTTTCTCGGCGGCGATGAGAATTTTTTCTTTCATTGTCAGCGGCATGACTATCTCCAATCTATCGATTGATAGATAAACGTTGACAGCTCGGGAATCAACTTCTAACTGGTGTCTACCTAGTGATAGATAGACATCCATGAAAGGAACACGCTGATGGCTACTGGAAACAAACAAAAACGCGTCTTGCTGGTCATGTCGTCCGTTGACGAAATGGGCATTTCGGGCAAGCAAACCGGCACCTGGTTCGAAGAGGTCGCAACCCCGTATTACGTCCTGACGGAAGCAGGCTATGAGGTTGTTTTTGCCTCGCCCAAAGGCGGCAACGCGCCGATTGACCTGTTGTCGATGAAGGCTCCGTTCACTACCGAAAACACTGACCGCTTCTTCAACGATCCGGTGGCCATGTTCGCGGTACAGAATACCCGCAAACTGCGTGAGATCGACTATTCGACCTTCGATGCGCTCTTCATTCCGGGCGGCTATGGCCTGATCTGGGACCTGGCTTCTGACAGCTATGCCATCAAGATGATCCGGGAGTTCTACGAATCCGACCGGCCTGTCGCGATGGTCTGCCACGCGCCGGCCATACTGCGGGATATCAAGAAGTCAGACGGCAGCTACCTGGTTGAGGGCCTCAGCCTGACCGGCTTCAAGAACGACGAAGACAACGAGATCGAGCTTCTGCATCACCTTCTGTTCTCGCTTGAAGATGAGTTGAAACGCCGTGGCGCCACCTACGTCAGCAAGGCCAACTGGGAAGCCAACGTGGTCGTAGATGGCGCCCTGATGACTGGTCAGAGCCCGGCGTCGGCACCCCCACTCGCGGAAGCGCTCAAGCGGCGTCTTGCTGCCTGACGCAAATCGCCGGGGCGGGCAATTGTCCGCCCTGGCAACCCGAAACGGAGAAGACCTATGCCCACCAAGCTTCAACCCATCGACAGTGTCGAGATTCTTGTTCTCATCGACAACCGGACGGACAGCCTGTCCAGCGTGCCCGTGGGGTTCACCCATGAGTGGGACAATCTCCACAACGCCGGGATGGAGCAGATCTCGGGTGCCGGTCAATGTTGTGCAAATCACGGCCTGGCGTTGATCATCTCAGCCCTGCGCGGCGAGACGGAACATACATTGCTCTTTGACGCCGGGCCGGTCGATTTTGCCGTCGAATACAACGCGTCGCGGCTTGGAACATCCTTTGGCACCATCGAGGCGATCGCTCTGTCGCATGGCCATTGGGATCATGCGGGCGGTATTCCAGCGGCCATCGAGCTGATCCGCAAGGACGGCCGGACCGGCGAGTTACCGGTTTATCTGCATCCCGGAATGTTCCGAAAACGTGCTTTTCCGCTTTCGTCAGGAGAACTGATCGAAATACAAGAAATCGCCACACCCGAAGAACTGGCTGCGCAGGGCGCTACACCCGTTGTCACGGATCAACCGGTCAGCGTGTTGGACGATATGCTCTATATTTCGGGCGAAATTCCCCGTGTCACGGATTACGAGGTCGGGTTTCCGGGCCATGTCCGCCGCACCGAAGACGGCGCGGGTTGGGAAGACGACCCGCTGCTCATGGACGAACGCTATGTCGCGGTGAATATCGCGGGCAAAGGTCTGGTGGTATTTTCTGCCTGTTCACATGGGGGTATCGTCAACGTCCTTCATGCCGCTCAGCGCGATTTTCCCGGCGTGCCGATCCATGGCCTGACCGGCGGCTTTCACCTTGCCGGTGGCAATGAAAAGATCATCGACCAGACCGTCGCCGACTTTGCGCAATTCGACGTCGACCTGATCATGCCCGGCCACTGTACCGGGTGGCGTGCGACGAACGCACTGGAACGCCGGTACGGCAAGCGGGTCGTGCCAATCGCCGTCGGCATGAAGTTCAACCTTTGAGAAAAGGACAAGAAGATGGAATTCAACGCAAACTTTGATGAACGTGCGGTTGTCCATTCGGAAAATGAACCGTGGATCGCCTCACCTATGAAAGGTGTCGACCGGCGGATGCTGGATAGGATCGGCGATGAGGTTGCACGGGCAACAACAATTGTTCGCTATGCACCGGGCAGCGCCTTTTCAGCCCATACCCATACAGGGGGCGAAGAGTTTCTGGTGCTCGATGGCGTCTTTCAGGACGAACACGGGGATTTTCCCGTTGGCACCTATGTGCGCAATCCGCCGACCACCTCGCATACGCCAAGCGCGGCGGACGGGGCAACGATCCTGGTCAAGCTTTGGCAGTTCGACCCGGAGGACCGCACACAGCTGACAATCGACACAAACGCGCAGGACCCGCGCCCGGTTGCAGATGGCATATCCGAAATCCCGCTCTTTGAGGATTCCCGTGAACGGGTCCGGATCGAGGTCTGGGACGCATCGGCACATGTAAACGTGACCGGGCACAAGGGGTTCGAGGCACTGGTGATCGACGGCAGCTTCACCGAAGGCGGAGAAGTCTTCCAGAAGAACTCATGGCTGCGTCTGCCACCGGGTATGGCGCTCAACGCCACGGCCGGGTTGGAAGGTGCCCGTCTTTGGATCAAGTCCGACCACCTGGCGCAACCGCCAATCATCCCGACCCAAGGATAGGACAATGGACAAACCTCTCGCGATCGTCGCCGGTGCCGGCCCCGGCCTTGGACAGACGCTGGTCACGTCATTTGCTCAGAACGGATATACGGCCTTTGGCCTGAACCGGACCGTGCCGCAAGGCGCCAGTACCACGCTGGCTGTCGATCTGACCGAACAGCGCTGGAGCAGGGCAAAGCTCCGGGACATGATCTGCACCCATGGCCCGCCCAAGCTTGTGGTCCACAACACGGCGAACCTTGTCATCTCGCCCTTCGAGGAGACAAGCACGGATGACTTCGAGGCGACCTGGCGTTCCATGGTCCTGTCAGCGGTCATTCTGGCGCAAGGTGTTTTGCCCGCGATGGCCGACACCGGGGGCGGCACCTTCATCGTGTCTGGCGCCACGGCCAGCCTGCGCGGTGGCAAGAACTTCTCGGCTTTCGCTTCGGCCAAGGCAGGTCTGCGGGCATTGACCCAGTCTCTGGCCCGGGAATATGGACCCAAAGGTGTGCACGTCGTGCATGTGATCCTTGACGGGATCGTCGATACAAAAGCCAGCCGGGATCTGCACAGCATGGATCCGTCGCGGATGATGCAACCGGCAGATATCGCAGACACCTATCTCGCGCTCGCCAGCCAGCCAAGATCCACCTGGACTCACGAACTGGATCTCAGACCCATGGGGGAGACATTCTGATGCAAACGGATATTCTCATCGTCGGCGGCGGCCTGTCTGGCCTCGCCCTCGCGGACCACCTGACGCAAAGGGGTGCAGATTTCCTTCTGGTCGAGGCGCAGAACCGCCTCGGCGGTCGTATCCTGACCAAAGAGCTGTCGGGTGGAAAATTCGACCTTGGTCCGGCATGGTTCTGGCCTGGCCAGCCGCGTATGGCCACCCTGGCGCAGCGCTTCGACATCCCGGTCTTCGAACAGTATTCAACCGGGGATCAGATGTTTCAGGACCAGTCCGGCGCTGTCCAACGCGCCCGCGGCTATGCGTCGATGCAAGGATCCTACCGGCTGGCCGGAGGCATGGGTGCCCTGACCGGCGCGCTTGCCGGATCGCTGGGTGCAGGGCGTATCCTGACACATACCAGACTCAGATCGGTCCGGCATTCTCCCGGCAAGATCGCCGCATTTCTCGACCATGACGGCGGACCTTATTCTGTCGAAGCCAGACAGATCATGCTGGCCATCCCGCCGCGGGTGATTGCGGATACCGTCAATTTTGAACCAGCGCTGGATGCGGATCAGATCCAAGCCTTGAAAAACATTCCGACCTGGATGGCCGGGCAAGCCAAGATTCTCGCGGTTTACGATGAGCCCCATTGGCGCAACGCCGGGCTTTCAGGTGACGCGATGAGCCACCGCGGCCCCATGGTCGAAATTCATGATGCCTCCCCCATGAAGGGAGGACCTTATGCACTGTTCGGATTCGTCGGATACCCCGCCGATATGCGCGCGACACACAAAGAAGCCATGATGGACCAGGCCTTGGCGCAACTCACGGCCATGTTTGGCCCCAAGATGGCGCAACCCCTTGATCTGGAACTGCAGGATTGGGCAACAATCGCGGAAATCTCCCGCATGCAGGATCATGTTCCGGCTCGCTTCCACCCAAGCTACGGCTTGCCTTCGATCCTTAACAGCCTTGCAGCACGAGGTGTCCATTTCTGCTCAACCGAAACCGCGCACGGGTTCGGCGGATATCTTGAAGGCGCTCTGGAGGCCGCTGAGAAAGCTGCAAAACTCGCGACTCACTCTATGGAAACCAAGGTCTGACCGACATTTGACTGTCACCCTTTGTCCTGGATGGATCATTGATCTGCACGATTTCTATCGTCGCCCAAAAAGAAACTGGTTCACCGCGCCACATGCAACTTTTCGACCATTTCGCTTGGACGTCTGACGTGTTGCGCGGCCCCGTTCGCTGTGCGAATGAGTTTTGGGCTGCGGCATCACTCTCAAGCCATCTCTTTATCCGTTTTTTTTCGCGCCTTTGCTATTAAGCAAACCATATCCAGCAAGAGCGATGCACCGGCCAAAGCTGTAATCTCTGCATGATCGTACGGAGGGGAGACTTCGACGAGATCGGCCCCGACAAGGTTGACCCCGTCGAGCTTGCGTACCAAAGACTGCCCTTGATAGGTAGACAGTCCTCCGCATACCGGCGTTCCGGTTCCGGGCGCGAATGCCGGATCAAGCGCGTCAATATCGAAGGTCAGGTAAGCAGGCCGGTCTCCTACTGTCTCTTTGATGCGCGCAACCGTTGCATCAATCCCGTTCTCGTGAACCCAATTTGCGTCGAGTACCGTGAACCCGTGAGTCTTTTCATTCAGCGTGCGCATGCCTGCCTGCACTGACGTCTCAGGGGATATGATGCCTTCGACAGTGGCATGGTAGAACATTGAACCATGGTCGATCCGCTTTGGGTGTTCTTCCCATGTATCCGAATGGGCATCAATCTGGATCAGCGAAATGGGGCCGTGGCGTTCTGCCTGCGCCTTCAGGATCGGATAGGTGACCGAGTGATCTCCGCCCATCGTCAGAAGAAAGGCACCGGATTTCAGGATTTCCCGCGCTTGGTCCTGAATTTGTAGCGCAATCTGCTCTGGAAAGCCTGGGTCGATATCACAATCGCCGTAATCAACCATGTTCAGGATTTCGAAGGGATCAAATCCCCAGGGCCAGGGCCCACCATCCCAGGCGAGGTTGGTCGATACAGCACGAATGGCACGTGGCCCGAACCTGCATCCCGGGCGATTGGTCACAGAGAGATCATAGGGAACACCCCACGTGACCATATCCGCGCGCTCCAGATTGCGGCAATATTGTCGCCGGAACAGACTTGTCGCACCGCTAAAGGTCGGCTCACACCCCATGCCCATTTCATTTTGCGCCAGAAAGGCGCGGTCGGTTGAAGTCACCATTATTGGCTCCGTTCATTTTGATGATTGCTGCCCGAGTGGCGGGGTATTGCAATTCTTTCCCGCCTTTGCCGGGCTTGGCAGGGTTCAGGTGCCGGATTTTACATTCGTCCAAAGACGGTTGCGATTGCGCAGCGTTTTCGCGCCGACACTCAGATCAGGGAAGAGTCGTCTCAATGTCGCCTCATCCGGGTAGATTCCCGGGTCGGTCAGAATGGCTTCATCTACGAACGTATCTGCTGCGGAATTCGCATTCGCAAAATAGACGTAGTTGGACACTCCTGCGATGACATCAGGCCGCAGCATATAGTCAATGAATCGATATGCCTCATCCGCCCGTGTTGAATCCACCGGAATGGACATGAGGTCGATCCACATCAAAGTGCCTTCGCTCGGAATTGAATACAGAATTTCGACACCATTGCCGGACTCCATGGCGCGGGCCTGAGCTATGCCGGCATCACCACTGTACATCACTGCCAAACAGGCATCTCCACCGGGCAAATCTGTAGATGCTTTCTGGTTGTGAAAATAACGAATGGACGGCGTGACGGCCTCGAAGAGGTCCTGAACCCTGTCGAGATCGGCGGGGTCATCGGAGTACGGGTCAGCCCCGAGATAGTTCAGCGCCACTGAGACCATTTCTACCGGTGAGTCCAGCACGGCAATCCCACAGTCGGCAAGCTTGGCGGCGATCTGAGGATCAAAAAGAACGTCCCAGGATGTGATGACATCCGTGCCCAGTCGCTCTTTGATCATGGTTGGATTGTAGGCAAGCCCTACTGTGCCCCAAGTGTAAGGTACGCCCAATTGCCGGGCACCGGGTATACTGTCGAGCGACGCCAGAATTTTCGGATTGAGATTGCCGTAGTTGCTCAGGCGCGCGGGGTCGATCGGATGCAACGCCCCGGCCTGAAACTCTCGTTGCGCATTGGACGCGGCGGGGAAAACGACATCGTAACCTGACGCCCCTGTCAGCAGCTTGGTTTCCAGAACTTCGTTTGAATCGTAATAGTCCAGGCTGACATGTGTGCCGGTCTCCTTTTCGTAGTCCGAAACTGTCGTTTCACCAAAGTAATCAGCCCAATTGTAGATTGAGAGGTCTTCGGCTGAAGCCGGAAAAGCGATCGCGAGGTTTGAGGCAATGGCAACAGCCGAAAGGCCAAAATGCGGTTTCATTGTTTCTCCTCCTTGTTGCAGGATTCCGCCCTGAATTTTCACGTCCGGAGAGGCTTTGGTGACGAGGCACAGTCAGCACCCCGGGCGAGCGTTCTGACATCAACAATGGAATCGAATGGCCATCACTGTAAATTTGCGGTAGGATATATATCTTTAGGTATAGGAATTGGCTATGTTACCAGATAGCGGCGACATCTCGGCGGCCAAGTGGGATGAGACCTACGCAATCTTGTTGGAGCGGTTGGAAACAGACTTCTTCCCAACAGCTCTGAGGAAGATGTTGGAACTGCATGTCAGTTTTGAATCGATGATCCTCACGCGCTATCAGGATCAAGCACCACCTGTCTCGCTCTATCACGATCTCGACGACGTGCAGGCGGCCATATCAATTCAGTTTTATGCAACCGGCCCATACCTGCTGGATCCGTTTTCGCAAGCGTGTAGATCGGGAAAAGAACCCGGCGCTTACCGTCTGGCCGATTTAGTCAATGAGGCGTTCTTTCGTTCAGAGTACTACCGGACCTTTTATCGCAAGGTTCGGATCAGCGATGAGTTGGGGGTGCTGATAAGGCTAAACAGCGGGGACTGGGTCGTAATATCTCTGTCGCGAGGCGCCCGTCAGCCCCGGTTTACCCCTGAGGATGTCGCGAAGATCAATTCCATCCATAAGACCCTGTCGGCCGCCGTGATCCGAAACTGGAACCTGAGGGGTGCCGAAAGACAACCGGAAGCCCTGAATCAGGTTGAGGAACGGTTGGCCACTTTTGGTGCGGACAGGTTAAGCCCAAGAGAAGCCGAGGTCGTGCGCCTTGTTTTGCAAGGCCACTCAGCCGGCTCTGCTTCCGCATTTCTCGGGATCACCGAAGGTACAGTCAAAGTGCATCGCCACAACGCCTACTCCAAGCTGGGCGTCAGTTCACAGGCAGAGTTGTTTTCCGCAGCCACTCGATATTTGGCATCAAAGCCATCTTAACTTGGGAAATCCGTAGAACTTTCTTGTGAATGCGGCCAGGGCCGAGATTCACAAGGTGTTCTGGGTGCTGCGGGTGCAACCCACATTGCCGGCATTCTCTACGGGCGCAAAATCAGGACCTGGGCGAACTGACGGTTTTACGGGCTTTGAGGACGTGTTTGCCAGCACAATCCGTTTTCAGCGCCGCTATTCTGGCATCCCTGCCCGTCGAAGCGCCTCAAAATAACGTTCAGCGCCTTCTGAACCACCATAATCCACGTTGCTACGCCACCTCGAGATCGTTTCGCTAGGTTCCAATTGCAGCATCTGCATCAAAGCTGCAGACGCTTTTTCAGTTTCCCCAAGCATTGCGTGTGCAGCAGCTCTCGTGCTGTGAAGAGCGGCATAATCCTTTGAGAATCGCATACCTGCTTCTGCATAGGCGATGGCATCACGGTCTCGGCCGAGCATTACGCAAGAAGTGGCGGCACCTCCGGAAGCGCCCACGAAAACAGCCCCATACCGGCCCAAGCGAAGCGCCGTTTGAAAGCAGCTTAATGCCATTTCAGGAAACCCAGCCCAATTATACCCCCACCCCATAAACAAATGAAGACGGGCATCTAACGGTGCTCTTTTCTGGATTTGTTCAAGCGCCACGGACAACTTATCTGCATCCCCGTCCACATTATAGTCAGCCACGGCGACACTCAGATCAAGCGTTGGGTTTTGACCTGCCATGCGTCGCCCGGCCTCAATCCAAGATGGCAGTTTCTCGTAGTAGGTCGACAGTTCGCAACGCAGATTGTAAGTCCTCGCGCCATTCATTGTCCAAATAGCTTCGGCATAGGCGGCCGTGAGAGTTGGTTTGGCTTCAATCGCCTTGGCTTGATACGATAACGTTTCTTCGTAGCTGTCGATCCCGGCACCAGACCAAGCGATCATACCCTTCAGGACGCATTGCTCGGCAGTTAGTTCGTTTTCAGGCAGTACCGAAAGCTTTGCGGTCTCAAACTCGATCAAGGTTCCGCTTACGGCGTCCAACAGCTTTTCTACCACCTCATCTTGCCAATCGAAGATGGCTTCGACCACCCCATCGAACTTCTCGGTCCAGATTTCAGAATCAGAAGGATCATGTAAGCGGGCTTCCAGACGCAATCGATCCCCGTATCCACGTAGCACGCTACGAAGTGCATATCCCTTTGATGGTTCCGTCGAGGATACCGCTGCATTCAACCAGTTGATTGTTCGAAAATAGGAACCGAAATCCGAAGTCAGAGCTGCGGCCATTTCCTTTAGTTCAACGCGTTGGTCGCGGCATGAGACGGGATAAATGGAGAGCCTTGGCAAGTTCGTTTCAGCGAAAGAAACTGCTCTATGCGTGGGTGCCACGTACAGTCCATGATGCATCCAGACATCTAGGCTGCGCTCGATGTTCTTAAGCTTCTTCTTCCCGACAGATTCGAAAGCAGCCGCCAGAGTGCGGTCAAGGTTCAAATGTACTGGTTCAGAAATAGCGATGCCGCCGGATGGAGCAATGCTCTCAAGCCGCGCAGCAATGTTTACACCGTCACCCAGTATGTCGTCGGCTTTTTCTGTAATATCCCCAACATGAACGCCGATCCGCACTTTCATTAACGGGTGCTCAGCCAATTGTTCCTGTATCTGAATTGCTGCAGTCACAGCTTGTGCCGCACTGTCAAATCGAACCAACCAACCATCGCCCACGCTTTTCACGATCCGACCTGATTGGCCCACTATTGTTGGAGTGACGATGTCGGTTTCCAGATGATCGAGCATTTGCAGTGTTGCTTGCTCATCGTTATGCATGAGTGCCGAATACCCGACGACATCAGCGGCCAGTATTGCCGCCAACTTTCGTTGCAAATGTAGTCCATTGTTCGACATGCACTCGACAATAGTTGATAAGCCTCTTCAGACCAACTTGCTAAAGACGATGTCCACTCTGGGCGCCTCGCACCCGTTCAGAGCCATCAGACACCAAACCGGGTTTCACTCGTGTCAACCCAAACCCCATCCGGTGATATCCGCGTCCCGCAGATCATCCGCTCTACGCCCATAGCCTGTGCCGCCTCGAACGCTGCTGCATAGGACGGGTCGATATCCGCGGCCAGCGCGAACCGGTCGCAATCGGTGCGTTGCACCAGGTACAGCATGATCGCCCGGTGCCCCTGCGTTGCCATCTG
Source organism: Ruegeria sp. AD9 (assembly GCF_056542305.1). Taxonomy (NCBI): domain Bacteria; kingdom Pseudomonadati; phylum Pseudomonadota; class Alphaproteobacteria; order Rhodobacterales; family Roseobacteraceae; genus Ruegeria; species Ruegeria sp. AD9. The sequence continues at coordinate 186,101 of NZ_JBQFZP010000004.1, read as the reverse complement.
TGCCAGCTCGCCCAGATGTTTGGTGCCGCGGGCGGTGACGCTGTCGGGGAACTCGGCCAGACCGGGCTGACGGGAAAGGGTCACGCTTTTGACCTCGACATAGGCATCTGGCAGACCGGGGCCGCTCAGCAGGAAGTCGATACGGCTGTTTTGCCCGTATTTCACTTCGGGTCGGACGGTTTCATAAGCGGCCAGCTCGGGGATCTCGCGCGCCTCAAGTGCTGCCCGCAAGGCCCGGTTCGGGACGGAAGTATCGACCCCGGTGAAATGCCCGTTTTCGTGATCCACCAGCCGCCAGCCGAATTTCAGCTTTTTCTTAGGGTCGTCATTGGGCTCCAACCAGATCAACTGGCCCGGTTCAGCCAACCCCATCATGGATCCCGGATTGGCGCAATGGGCGGTGACTTCGCGCCCGTCGTCCAGCCTGCAATCGGCCAGAAAGCGTTTGTAGCGACGGATCAGGCGGGCGGGGACAAGAGGGGTTCCAAAACGCATGTCTCAGGGCCTATACCTGCCCCTGAAGACGATCAAGAGGAGTCCGCGCCATGGCCAATCCAACCGCAGCAATGCTGGTGATCGGGGATGAAATCCTGTCGGGCCGCACCCGCGATGCAAACATGCATTATCTGGCGCAGGAGCTGGCAAAACACGGCATTGATCTGAAAGAGGTTCGCATCGTCAGCGATGACGCCCCCGCCATCGAAGCGGCGGTCAAAGCGCTGTCTGACAGCCACGACACCGTCTTTACCAGCGGCGGCATTGGCCCGACCCATGACGATATCACCGCCGATTGCATTGCGCGCGCCTTCGACACCCCGATTGACGTTCGCGACGACGCGCGCGCGCTGTTGCAGGCGCATTACGACAAGTCCGGGCTGGAACTGAACGCCGCCCGCCTGCGCATGGCGCGTATCCCGGATGGCGCGACATTGATCGACAATCCGGTCTCGACGGCGCCGGGTTTCACCCTGAAGAACGTGCATGTGATGGCCGGGGTGCCGCTGGTGTTTCAGGCTATGGTCGCCAGCGTCCTGCCCACGCTGACCGGTGGCAGCCCCTTGTTGTCGCAAACCCTGCGCGTGGACCGGGGCGAAGGCGATATCGCCGCAAACCTGTCTGCGCTGGCCGAGGATTTCAGCGATCTGTCCATCGGTTGCTATCCGTTTCAGATCAACGGGGCCTTTGGGGCCAACGTGGTGGTGCGCGGCACCGATGGCAGCCGGATTGACGCGGCCATGACCCGTCTGGCGAAAGAGCTTGCGCTTTGAGCGGCGACTGGGCTGACATCGTCGACGGCACATGGCCTGCCGCGCGGTATCGCAGGCTGGGGCCGTTTCAGCTGCGCGAAGGGCAGGGCGGTGGCTCGCGTGTTTCTGCGGCCAATGCACTGGCCCCGGCCAGCGATGCCGATATCGACGCGGCCGAGGCCGCGATGCAGGCCATGGGGCAGAAATCCATCTTCTGCCTGCGTCCGGGGGGTGAGGCGCTGGATGCAAAGCTGGCGCAACGGGGATATGACATCCTTGATCCGGTCAACATCTATACGTGCCCCGTCTCTCGCCTCACCGATCAACCGATCCCTCCGGTCATGGTGTTTTCGGTCTGGGAGCCGCTTGAAATCATGCGCGAAATCTGGGCGGCCGGTGGGATCGGGCCCGAACGTCTGACGGTGATGGAGCGCGCGAAGGGTCCCAAAACCGGTTTGCTTCTGCGCCACAACGACAAGCCCAGCGGTGCAGCCTTCGTAGCGATGCACGATGATGTCGCGATGCTTCATGCGCTTGAAATCCTGCCCGCGCACCGCCGTCAGGGGCTGGGTCAGTGGACCATGCGCGCCGCGGCGATTTGGGCAGGTGACAACGGCGCACAAAGCCTCAGTGTGATCTGCACCAAGGCCAATGAAGGTGCCAATGGTCTCTATCGCGCCCTCGGGATGGAGATCGCCAGCGAATACCATTACCGTCACCTTGTCTGAGCAAAAGGGGTCGCCATGACACAGAAAGACATGCCCACCGCGCTGAACCTGCCCATGGTCGATCCGCTGCCGCCGGAAACGCAGAAATATTTCGATATCTGTGTCGAAAAGCTGGGCATGGTGCCGAATGTGCTAAAGGCGAACGCCTTCGACATCGACAAGCTGAACACGTTCACGGCTATGTATAACGATCTGATGCTGGCCGACAGCGGCCTGTCCAAGCTGGAGCGCGAGATGATTGCCGTGGTCGTTTCGTCGATCAACAAGTGCTTCTACTGTCTGGTCGCGCATGGTGCCGCGGTGCGGCAGCTTTCGGGCAACCCGCAACTGGGTGAGATGCTGGTGATGAATTACCGTGTTGCACCGATCGAGCCCCGGCAGCGCGCGATGCTGGACTTTGCCGCCAAAATGACAACCGCCAGCGCCGAGATCGAAGAACCCGACCGCCAGAAACTGCGCGATGCAGGCTTTACCGACCGCGATATCTGGGACATTGCCAATGTTGCCGGGTTCTTCAACATGTCCAACCGGGTGGCCAGCGCCACGGCAATGGTGCCCAACCCCGAGTATCACGCGCAGTTTCGATGATCCGGTCAGCCGCCCTCATTGCCACGCTTTTTGCGGGGCCGGTTCTGGCGCAGGACCTGACCCTGCCAGCCAGCGCCCGCCAGATCAGCGACCGCACCTCGCCGTTGGACAGCTATGACCTGCCAACGGGGCCTTTTGCGAATGGCGCGGTGCCTGCTGACACCCTCGAAGGCCGGGTTGAACGCTACACGTGGCGGCTTCAGGCGGGCTCCAGCACAACCCTCCAGCTACTGGCCCCGCTGCGCGACCAGATCGAGGCTCAGGGCTACAAGATTCTGTTCGAATGTGATGCCCGCGCCTGTGGCGGGTTCGACTTCCGCTTTGGCACCGAAGTGGTACCGACCCCGGACATGTACGTCGCCATTCAGGATTACCGTTTCCTGTCGGCCACCAAGGGGTCTGTTGCCCTCAGCCTGCTGGTCAGCCGCAACCCCCCGGACGGGTATGTCCAGATGATCCGCGTCACGCCCCAGAATGCACCGGACCCTGTTCCGGTCGTGATCGAACAGGCTGTCGAGGGGTCGGGCGGGCTGCTCGAAGCACTGGCAACATCGGGTCACGTGATACTGGACGATCTGCATTTCCCAACCGGTGAGGTTGCGCTGGACGAGGGGACTTATGCCTCTCTGACCCTGCTGGCCGGATATCTGGCCGAAAACCCCAAGATGCGCCTGGCGCTGGTGGGGCACACCGATGACACCGGCGCGTTGCAGGCCAATATTGCGGTCAGCAAAAGTCGGGCCGAGTCCGTCCGCACCCGTCTGATTGATGCGCATGGCGTGGCCGCCGACCGGATCGAGGCACAGGGCGTCGGCTATCTGTCCCCGCTCACATCGAACGCAACCCCCGAAGGGCGAGAGCTGAACCGCCGGGTCGAGGCGGTCTTGCTCGTCAACTGACCCACCACAGGTACAGCGGCAATCCGACTGTGATGTTGAACGGAAAGGACACACCCAGCGACAGGGTCAGATAAATCCCGGCCTCGGCCTTTGGCAGTGCGATTTTCATGGCGGCCGGAACCGCGATATAAGACGCCGAGGCCGACAGCACCATGAACAGGAACAGGCTGCCTTGCGGCAATCCGATTACCGCACCGACGGCCCAGGCCATCAGCGCGCCGATCAAGGGCATCAATACGCCAAAGGCGAACAGGCCAACCGACAGTTTGTCGCGATTGCTGATCAGGCTACGCCCCGCCGAAAGCCCCATATCCAGCAGAAACAGGCACAGGATGCCGGTGAAAGGCGTGACGATGAAAGGCGCGATCATCTGCATGCCTTCACCCCCGGTTATGGCCCCGATCAGGAACGCCCCGGTCAGCAGCACAATTGATCCATTGGCCAGCAGATCACGCCACAGCTTGTCATCCTTGACGCCATTTCCGCCGGTCTTGTGCGCCAGCCACAGCGCCGACAGAATGGCCGGCACCTCCATCGCTGCCGCCACCGCCACCATGAACCCGTCATGGGCAAGACCCACCAGATCCAGCAGGCTGGTGGCGGTGACAAAGGTGACAATCGAAATCGACCCGTAATGCCCCGCAACTGCCGCTGCGTTCAACGCATCCAGCCGTGTCATCATCCTCAGCAGGGCAAAGGCCACGAAGGGGATGGTAAAGGACAGGGCCACTCCGCCCAGCAGGGTCAGGAACAGTTGCAAATGGATGCCGTGCGCGGCCAGGCTGGCACCGCCTTTGAACCCGATGGCCAACAGCAGGTAAAGCGACATGAACTTGGCCGCGCCGGCCGGGATAGATAAATCGCTGCGCACAAAAGCGGCCAAAAGCCCTAGGGCAAAAAACAAAATGGTGGGCACCAGCAGGTTGCTGGACAGCGTCTCGATCACTCCGGGCATGCTTGACTCCTGATCCCTCGTTTCAGGGCTAGGTGCCTTGCAAAATTGATTTCGCCAAATACTATCTTTTTAAGTTTAACATAGTTTCAGGCTATGAAATGCGTCCAACCTTGCGCCAATTGGAATACATCGTCACGGTCAGCCGCCTCGGGCGGTTCAGTTTGGCCGCCGAGGTGCTGAATGTCAGCCAACCCAGCCTGTCAGCGCAAATTGCAACCGTAGAACAAGAGCTTGGCGTTCGGATCTTTGACCGCAACCGCGGCGGAATTCAGGTGACGACAAAGGGGGAAGAGTTCATCTCGCGCGCGCAAAAGATCCTTGCCGAGGTCAAGGACCTGCGCCACGCCATGACCAACGATATGCCTGTCGGAGGAAGGTTGCGACTGGGCGTTTTGCCTTCGATCGGGCCGTACCTGCTGCCGCAAGCCATCAAAGAGGTGCACCGCCTGCGCCCGGGGTTGCGCATTGTCGTGCGCGAGGAAAACACCCGCGATCTGGAACAGGGTCTGAAATCCGGTCGGTTTGATCTGATCCTGTCAACGCCCGAAGATCACCCCAATACCGTGCAGCACCGTTTGTTCAACGAACCCCTCTGGGTCGCGGTGGCCGTTGACGACGTTCTGGCGCAGGACCCACAAGGCGTCAGTGCCGCCGACTTGCAGAACCGGCTGTTCCTGACCCTTGACCAAAGTCACCGCCTGTCGCGCATCGTCTATGCGCTGGCAGCGGAATGCGGCGGTGTGGTTTCGGATGAATATGAAGGCACAACGCTTGATTCCATTGTCCTGATGGCGGCCTCGGGGGTCGGGGTTGCGGTTCTGCCGGATCTGTTTGCCCGCAGACAGGGCATTTACCGCGACGAAGTGCGGCTGCGCCCGCTGTCCATTCCCAATGCCAATCGCGATATCGCATTGCTGGCGCGCAATGCCGAAACGCCGCCGCCGGGTCAGAACGTGTTGATGGAAAGCCTGCGCTCTTCCGCGCGATCCATCGGCCTGACGGTGATCGGTTCATAAAAAAAGGCCCGCACTTTGACATGCGGGCCTAAGGTTGGTCTTCAGGGAGAAACTACCAATCCATCGGGCTTTTGTCTTCGAATGCATCGACCAGAAAATCGATGAAGGCCCGTACTTTGGGTTGTGTGAAGCGGCCGGGCGGATAAACGGCGTAAATGCCCTGTACCTCGTCCGGCAGGGACGGCATGGCATCGACAACCCGCCCCGACTTCAACGCTTCGGCATAAAGATAGCTGGGCAGATACGCGATCCCCAGCCCCGAAATGGCCGCGTTCAGCAGCGACTGTCCGTCATTCACGCTCAGCCAGCCCGCGGTGCGCACCTGACGCTTTTCACCGGACGGTGCGGTCAGCTTCCAGACATTGCCTGACGACTGGCTGGAATAGTGCAGCAGCTTGTGTTCGTTCAGATCGTCGATCTTCTGCGGGCGCCCGAACCGTTCGATATAGCTGGGCGCGGCAACCATGCGTTTGACCGTTTCGGTCAGCTTGCGGGCGCGCAACGTGCTGTCTTCCAGCTCTCCGATGCGCACGGCCACGTCAAATCCTTCGGAAATCAGTTCGACATAGCGGTTGTTCAGAACCATGTTCACGGTGATGTCGGGGTAGACGGCCAGGAAATCGGACAGGACCGGCGACAGGTGATTGACGCCGAAATCCGTGGCAACGCTGATGCGCAGCAGACCGGACGGTGCCGATTGCATCGATGTGACCAGCGAATCCGCTTCACCCGCATCATTCAGAACGCGACGCGCGCGGTCATAATAGGCCAGGCCTATTTCCGTCGGCGACACCCGGCGCGTGGTGCGGTTCAGCAGCCGGGCTCCCAGACGCGCTTCGAGGCTCGAGACGTGTTTGGACACGGCCGATTTGGAGATGCCCATCTTCTTGGCCGCATCGGTGAAGCCACCCTGGTCCACCACATTGGCGAAGGCTTCCATTTCGGTCAGTCGGTCCATTCTCGTTCCCCAGATCTTGATTTCCAACCCGACTATCGCTCTGAATCTGGGCGGAATCGGGGCATACATGGGATAATATCAGGGATATGAATCGGATCGTTTGCGTATCAGAAACGCAGAAACAGTGGTTTCCAAACCGGCCCCGAACCCTGCGATACTGCATTTTCCGCGCAATCCTTCGTTTCTGTTCATCTTAGAATGGCATTTTTGTGACCACACAAGGGGTCAGGAAATCCGTTTTCTCCGTCTCCGTCCTTGTTGGTCTTTTGGCCGGGGGCGCGGAACCCCGAAAACCCTTTGCAACGCCATGTTTCACCACCCCGTCCGACGGCAACACCCGGCCGTAACCCCTGTTCCCTGACCGATCGGTATTTACATCTTTGCGGATGTTCGCGACCCTGCGCGCATTTGCAGGGGGTTTGAATGTCACTGGAATTCTTCATCACTTCCATGATCGTCGTGCTGCTGCCGGGCACCGGTGTCATCTACACACTGGCCGTTGGCCTGGGCCGCGGTTTCCGGGCCAGCGTTGCCGCCGCGGTCGGATGCACAGTGGGAATCGTTCCCGCTGCCGTGGCCAGTATCGTCGGGCTTGCCGCATTGCTGCACACCAGTGCCGTGGCGTTTCAGCTCGTGAAATACCTGGGTGTCATTTACCTTTTCTACACGGCGTGGGGCATCCTCAGGAGTGGCGGCGCCTTGGATGTCACCGCCGACAAGACCGCGAAAAGCAGTTTCAAGATTGCCGTCACCGGAACGCTCATCAACGTGCTGAACCCCAAGCTGTCGCTGTTCTTTCTGGCATTCTTGCCGCAGTTCTTGCCAGCCGACACGGCGAACGCAGGGGGTGCGCTGATCCAGCTGGCCCTGGCCTTTATGGGCATGACCTTTGTTGTCTTCGTCGGATACGGGGGCTGCGCCGCACTGGCCCGCGACTATGTGATCCGCCGTCCAACGGTGATGAAGTGGATCAGGCGGAGTTTTGCAACGGCCTTTGGCGCACTGGGTGCAAAACTCGCGCTGTCCGACTGGGAAACGTTAAACCCTGCGATCAGAATTCCGCTGCCAGCCGCGTGCCCTGATTGATCGCGCGCTTGGCGTCCAGTTCGGCGGCGACATCCGCACCCCCGATCACATGGGGGGTGATGCCCCGCTCGATCAGCGCGTCCGCCAGTGACCGTTCGGACACCTGACCGGCACACAGCACGATGGTGTCGGCCGCGATCACCGTCGGGTCCGCGCGCTCTTCGCCAAAGCTGACATGCAAGCCGTCATCGTCGATGCGCTCATAATTCACGCCACCCACGAAATTGACGTTCTTCATCTTCAGTGTTGCCCGGTGAATCCAGCCTGTGGTTTTGCCAAGACCTTTGCCGTGCGCCTGTTTCTTGCGCTGCAACAAGGTGACCTGACGCGCGGGGGCGCTGGGTTGCGGACCTTCGGGCGCTAACCCTGCGCGGTGTTCAGCCGGGTCCGTCACGCCCCATTCCTTCATCCACAGTGGCAGGTCGGTCGTGGCGCTGTGACCCTCTTCCAGCAGAAACTCGGACACATCAAAGCCGATGCCACCGGCCCCGATCACGGCAGCAGACTTGCCAACCTCGGCCTTGCCGCGCAGCACGTCGATGTAACTCAGCACGTTGTTCCGATCCTGCCCCGGTATCTGCGGATCACGCGGTCTTACGCCGGTGGCGATGACTACCTCGTCAAAGCCGGTCAGGTCATCTGCGCCAACCTCACGGTTCAGTTCCACCTTCACGCCCAGATCATCCATCATGGTGCGGTACCAGTCGACCAGTCCCCAGAATTCTTCTTTCCCCGGCACCTGCTTGGCCATGTTCAGCTGCCCGCCGACCTCATCAGCGCGGTCGAACAGGGTGACGTCGTGACCGCGCTGGGCCGCGATCATTGCGGTCGACAGACCGGCAGGGCCTGCCCCCACAATGGCAATGGATTTGCGCGTTTTGGCCGGTTCAATCACCAGTTCGGTCTCATGACAGGCGCGCGGGTTCACGAGGCATGAGGTCAGCTTGCCACTGAACGTGTGATCCAGACAGGCCTGATTGCAGGCAATGCAAGGCGCGATCTTTGCCGCCTGATCTGCCATCGCCTTGTTGACGAAATCTGCATCCGCCAGCATCGGGCGGGCCAGCGAGACCATGTCGGCGCAACCGGTCGAAAGAACCTCTTCGGCCACCTCGGGCGTGTTGATCCGGTTTGATGTGATCACCGGTATCCCCACCTTGCCCATCAGCTTCTTGGTCACCCAGGCAAAGGCCGCACGCGGCACGCTGGTGGCAATTGTGGGAATCCGCGCCTCGTGCCAGCCGATCCCGGTATTGATGATCGTGGCCCCGGCCTTTTCGATCTCCTGCGCCAGTTGAACCACCTCGTCATGGGTCGAGCCGTTGGGGACCAGATCGATCATCGACAGCCGGTAGATGATGATGAAATCGGTGCCCACCGCCTCACGCGTGCGGCGCACGACCTCTATCGGCAGACGCATCCGGTTCTCATAAGACCCGCCCCAGCGGTCGGTGCGTTTGTTCGTATGGGTCACAAGGAACTGGTTCAGGAAGTACCCCTCCGACCCCATGATCTCGACCCCGTCATAGCCCGCCTTTTGCGCCAGTACGGCGGCGTTGACGATATCGCTGATCTGCTTCTCGATGCCCTCTTCATCCAGCTCAGTGGGCGGGAACGGAGAGATCGGCGATTTCACCGGGCTGGGGGCCACGCATTTCGGCCCATAGGCATAGCGCCCCGCGTGCAGGATCTGCATCGCGATCTTGCCGCCCGCTTCATGTACGCGCTGCGTCACGATGGAATGGTGCGCCACGTCCTTGTCGCTCACCATCATCGAGGCCCCCGGCAGGACCGAGCCTTCAAGGTTCGGACCTATCCCGCCTGTCACCATCAAGGCCACGCCGCCCCGCGCCCGATCCGCATAGAACTCGGCCACCCGGTTCCAGTCGCCGGTCTCCTCGAGCCCCGTATGCATCGAGCCCATCAGCACGCGGTTTTTCAACGTGGTAAAGCCCAGATCCAGCGGGGCCAGCATATTCGGGTACGCAGTCATGGCGGAACTCTCCCTCCTGAATTTGCCCGCTAGATTGACGTTCGCGTCAACTTTGTCACGCGAAACCCCACGTCACCCTCTTTGCTGTGGCGCCGGTGATTGCTAGAGGTGGGCGGAACAACCTGATGAGGCCGCGCATGACCCCCGAAGAAATCGCCAAACTGCCCTATCGCCCCTGCGTCGGGCTGATGCTGATGAATGCCGAAGGCAAGATCTTCGTGGGACAGCGCAACGACCGCCACGCGGACGCCTGGCAAATGCCGCAGGGCGGTGTGGACAAGGGCGAAGACCCCCGCGTCGCGGCCCTGCGCGAGCTGTGGGAAGAAACCGGGGTCACGGCTGATCTGGTCGAAGTCATCGCCGAAACCGAGGGCTGGCTGCCCTATGACCTGCCCCATGACATCGTGCCCCACATCTGGAAAGGACGCTATCGCGGGCAGGAACAGAAATGGTTCCTGCTGCGCTTCACCGGCGCCGACGATCAGATCAACATCGAAACCGACCACCCGGAATTCACCCGCTGGAAATGGCAGGAGCCCGACCGGCTGATCGCCGAAATCGTGCCCTTCAAGCGCGATGTGTATGAGCGCGTGGTCGAGGCTTTTTCCGACTATCTAAACGAACTCTGATCGCTAGGGATGCTTTTCAGGTTGTTCCGCTAAGCGGGACGAAACGGACACGCAACAATACACAAACCTTCGCACTCCCATTGGAGCCACGTTCAAAACCAAGATGGGTAGCATTGCATCAGGTACTGAACGTCCAATTCACTTTGAAATGCTTCCGGGTGGCTTTGCATCATTTCTTGAATGAACTCCCGTCGTTGTCGTGCCGCTTCATGGTCATTCTCGCAGTACCGTGAAGGATCAGGGATACGTTCAAACAGTTTGTGCAACAATCTGAAAGGTTTCCAAGTATCGAGTTGTGGGGTGATGTGCAAAGTCATCGTTAGCCACCTTGGTTCATGGGTTCTCCATTCAGGTTATTGGCCAGCATCACCTTCTGGTATCGTGCTTGAATTTGTGCTGTTCTACATAAATGCAGAGCGAGAATTGGAACTGGTCCGATGTACGCGTTTTTCTGATGGTCGTCAGAGAGGGGTCGACGCTGGCCGCTTCTCGCAAACTCGGCATGGCCCAACCTACTGTGGCTAGGCGTATCGATGCATTGGAACATGCAGCCGGACTAGTTCTGTTCGAGCGTGACACCAGAGGCTTCAAACTCACGAAAAACGGACTCAATCTCGTCAAGAGCGCCGAGACGCTCGAAGCCGCAGCAAATATGTTTGCCAGACATGCAGGTGAATTGGCGGCAACAAAACCCATTCGCATCACTGCATATTCAGCGAACTTCTCGCCGCGAATGGTCGATATTGTCAATGAATTTTCAGCAAGTAACCCCGGCATAGCGTTTGAGTTCTTGCCTTCAGTGAGAGCTCTGGACCTGATGGCAGGTGAAGCAGATATAGCGCTACGATTGGTGCGGACTGAACCTGACCAAAATTTGATTTCAAGGAAGATTAGCGACGCGAAGTGGTCGCTGTTTGGTGGGAAAAGTTATGAGCAGGAATTTGGATTACCCACCTCATCTCAGGATTTGAAAGGCCACAGGTTCGTCACGTTCCAAAGAGGGGACGTCCCCAACGTTTTTCACCATTGGTTAGTTGAACGCATTGAGCCCCAGCAGATTGTGGCGACCTATAGCGAACTGGACTTAATGCATTCGGCGATCAGGGCGGGTCAAGGGTTGGGAATAAGCAACGTGAAGTTGCTTGAGCCGGACAAAACCCTCATCAGGTGCTTCGACGAGATCGAGGAGCTGTCAGCGCCACATTTGTTGTTGGTTTCACCAGATGCCTACCGACGACCTGAAGTTAGAGCCTTCGTCAAATATTTCGCACCTCGCTATGCGGTAATTTTTAAGGAACAAGCCACCTAAGGCTGAATGAAGCTGCAGCCGACAAGATTGCGAGTTCCCTTCTGAGATGAGAGTTGACGTAGTCCACCTTGGACTCAAAGCAACCCTTCTTCCCGCAACAATTCCAGCATATCCGCCTCGGGTCTCGGGCCGATATGGCTGATAACCTCGCGGGCACAGACGTTGCCGATCCTGGCACAGGTCTCGTAGTCGCGTCCGGTGGCCATTCCGTACAGGAACCCCGCAGCGAACTGGTCACCGGCACCTGTTGCATCTACAGGGACAATCTTCTTGACCGGCACGTCGATGCGTGAGCCTCCGTTCAGGACGGTCACCCCGTCACCCGATCGCGTGCAAACCACCAGCGGGCAAATCTCGGCGGTCTTGATCAGCGCCTCTTCCAGATCGTCGGTTTCAAACAGCGATTTGATTTCGGCCTCGTTGCCGATGACGAAATCCAGCTCATTCTCGATCAGCAGCAGGAAATCGACCCGGTGCCGTTCCACGCAGAACGGGTCGGAAATGGCGATCCCGGTCTTGCCGCCGCCCCTGTGGCAGGCGCGCGCGGCCTCAAGAAACGCGGCCTTTCCCTTTTCCTTGTCGAACAGATAGCCCTCAAGGAACATGATCTGGCTGCTTCCGGCGACCTCATCGGGCACGTCATGCGACGACAGTTCCGAGGAGATGCCCAGATAGGTGTTCATCGACCGTTCGCCATCGGGCGAGACAAAGATCATCGAGCGCGAGGTCGGCAATTCCCCGCCCGGAACAGGCGGGTTCACGAAATCGACGCCATCTTCGTTCATCGCATCCGCATAGAACCGGCCCAGCGCGTCGTCATGCACCCGCCCGATAAAGGCGGCATCCAACCCCAGCGCACCCGCGCCCGCAATCGTGTTGGCAACAGACCCGCCCGGCGTCTGTACCCGGCCCTCCATCGAGGCATACAGCAGCTCGCCGCGCTCCTGCTCGATCAGCTGCATGATGCCCTTTTCAATGCCCATCAGTTCCAGGAAACTGTCATCGGCCTGCGAGATCACGTCCACAACGGCATTTCCGATACCGGTCAGCTGGTAGGTTTTCATAATGTCTTGTCCTCGAATTGACAGAGATCACGGATGATGCAGGTCGGGCATTGCGGCTTGCGCGCCTTGCAATGGTACCGGCCATGCAGGATCAGCCAGTGATGCGCATGGAGTTGAAAATCGGCGGGGATGTTGTCTTCGATGGCGCGCTCGACCGCGTCCACGTCCTTGCCAGGGCAGATGCCGGTGCGGTTGCCGACGCGAAAGATATGCGTGTCCACAGCCTGCGCCGGCTGCCGCCACCACATGTTCAGCACAACGTTGGCGGTCTTGCGCCCGACACCCGGCAGCGATTGCAGCGCTGCACGGGAATTTGGGACTTCACCGCCATAGTCTTCGACCAGAATACGGCTCAGCTTGATGACGTTCTTGGCCTTCTGGCGGAACAGTCCGATGGTCTTGATATGCTCGATCAGGCCCTCCTCGCCCAGATCCAGCATCTTTTGCGGCGTATCGGCGATCTTGAACAATTTGCGCGTGGCCTTGTTGACCCCCGCATCGGTTGCCTGCGCCGACAGCGCCACGGCCACGACCAGCGTGTAGACATTCACATGCTCAAGCTCACCCTTGGGTTCGGGGTCGGCCTCCTGAAAGCGCGTAAAGATCTCGCGGATCGTATGATAGTCGAGTTGCTTTGCCATCCGGGCCTTAATGCCGCCCGAGGGGCCGCGACACAAGCCCAAAGCCAATGCGCAAGTTCCGGGTCGCGGCAGCGTGTCGCGCGCGCTATGGTTTGTGCCAGACAACGAGGTGCAACCATGAACGTCCAGACCCCCGAAAGCGGATACCACTATAACGTCATGCGCCGGGCAATCGACCTGATTGATCAGGGCGGTGAAACCCTCAGCCTCGATGAGTTGGCCCGCCAGATGGATATGAGCCCGGCGCATTTCCAGCGCCTGTTCTCGCGTTGGACTGGTGTGTCGCCAAAACGGTATCAGCAATACCTTACGCTGGGCCATGCAAAGGCGCTGCTGCGCGAACGGTTCACCACGCTTGAAACCGCCCATAATGTCGGCCTGTCCGGCAGTGGCCGCCTGCATGATCTGTTCCTGAAATGGGAATCCATGAGCCCCGGCGAATACGCCCGCAAGGGCACGGGTCTGACGATCTACTGGGGCTGGTTCGAATGCCCCTTTGGTCCCGCGCTGGTCATGGGCACCGACAAGGGGATCTGCGGCATCGCCTTCGGGGCCGAAACCGGAGAGAAGGCGGCGATGGAGGATATGGTCTCGCGCTGGCCCAACGCGGATTATGTCGAAGATCCGATGCGCCTGCGCCCCTGGGTTCTCAGCGCTTTCGGCACGGCCAGCGACCGGTTAGAGCCGACGCCGCTCTACCTGATCGGCTCGCCCTTGCAGATCAAGGTATGGGAAGCACTGATGCACATCCCGTCGGGGCAGGTGACGACCTATTCCGAGATCGCGCAGCGCGTGGGTTCGCCGCAGGCCGTGCGCGCCGTGGGCACGGCGGTCGGGCGAAACCCGGTCAGTTGGCTGATCCCGTGTCACCGCGCCCTGCGCAAATCAGGGGGGTTGGGCGGCTATCACTGGGGTCTGCCGGTCAAAAGGGCCATGCTGGCCTATGAGGCGGCGCAGGCCGACGCCTGATTGACAGAAGGCCCGACCGCTGCCAAAAAGCAACGCAGGTTCGGGTCCCCTGCCGTTCGCGGCCATAGGCTTTGGTGAAACCCGGTTGAACAAACATCTGTTGCCCTTTCCCGGCGCGCGGATGGTAATGCGAACCCCGTCCTAAACTCGCGCCCGTTCAAGGAAACGAGGCAAAACATGACACTGTCACAAGACATCGCTCCGCTGGAGGAACTGAAAGAACAGGCCAAACGCCTGCGACGGAAACTGCACGTCACCGGCGTTCAGCTGTCGCACGGTCAGGCCCTGGAACTGGTGGCTCATCAACATGGGGTGCGCGACTGGAACACATTGCACGCGATGGCGGGCAACCGGATGCGCTTGCGCGTGGGCGACCGGGTCGAAGGTCGATACCTGGGCCAGCCGTTCACGGCGGAAATTCGTGGTCTGACAATGCTGGGGGACGGTGCACACCGCCGGGTGACCCTACAGTTCGACACGCCTGTCGATGTGGTCCGGTTCGACAGTTTCTCGGCCTTTCGCCAGCGCGTGACTGGAGAGATTGGCTGGGACGGTCGTTCCCGTCGCCATACGTCCGACGGGGAACCCCAGCTAGTGGTGCGGCCTGTCTGACATAACAAGGGCGAGGCAACCGCGTTGCCCCGCCCTCTCATCTTGCATTGCGCTGGGTGGATTATTCAGCCGCCCAGCCGCCGACGGATTTGACTTCCAGAAAGTCTTCCAGCCCCCAAACGCCACCTTCGCGCCCGTTGCCGGATTGCTTCATCCCACCAAACGGAGAGCCCGCGCTGCGCGACTGGCCGTTCATCTCGACCATGCCCGACCGCAGAACCCGCGCCATGCGGTTGGCGCGCGCCTTGTCCTGCGTCTGCACATAATTGGTCAGGCCATAAGGCGTGTCATTGGCGATCTCGATGGCCTCTTCCTCGGTGTCGAACGGGATCATGGTCAGGACGGGGCCAAAGATCTCCTCGCGCGCGATGGTCATCTGGTTGTTGGCATCGGCAAAGACCGTGGGGCGGACATAATAGCCCTTGTTCAGCCCCTCAGGGCGTCCGGTGCCGCCCGCGACCAGCCGCGCCCCTTCGTCGATACCTTTCTGGATCAGGTCCTGAATCTTGGTCCATTGAACCTCATTCACGACGGGTCCGATATGGCGGCCCTCGTCTGCGGCATTGCCCACCGTGACCTTGCTGGCGACCTCGGCCGCGATCTCAACGGCCTGATCATAGATCGGGCGCTGCACCAGCATCCGGCTGGGGGCATTACAGCTTTGGCCGGTGTTGTTCATCATATGCAGGACGCCGCGTTTGACAGCCTTTTCATCGGCATCGGCAAAGACCACATTGGCCCCTTTGCCACCCAACTCCAGATGCACTTTCTTGAGCGTTTCCGCCGCGTTCTTCGAAATTGCCGTACCCGCACGGGTCGATCCGGTAAAGCTGACCATATCCACGTCGGGATGACCCGACAGCTGCGAACCAACGCCCGGGCCATCGCCGTTCACCAGATTGAAGACACCGGGCGGGAATCCTGCCTCGTCCATCATCTCGGCAAAGATCATCGCATTCAGCGGGCTTTGCTCGGAGGGTTTCAGAACCATCGTGCAGCCCGCAATCGCCGCCGCACCGACCTTGAGCGTGACCTGGTTCATCGGCCAGTTCCAGGGCGTGATCAATGCGGCCACGCCAACCGCCTCATAGATGATCCGGTCATTCGGGGCGTGATCCCCCAGAGGGCGTTCAAACTGAAACGCCTTGGCCGCGCGGATGAAGTTCTGCAAATGCCATGTGCCTGCACCAACCTGCTGGCTGCGCGACATGTCAATCGGCGCACCCATTTCCAGCGACATGGCCTGCGCCAGATCTTCCGCGCGGGTCTTGTAGATGTCGATCAGCTTCTCGACCAGTGCGATGCGGGTCTCCACCGGCGTTGCCATCCAGCCCGGCAGGGCGGCCTTGGCGGCGGCAACTGCCGCATCCGTGTCGGCCTGCCCACCCAGCGAGATCACCGCGCACGGCTCCTCGGTCGAGGGGTTGATGACCTCGAAATCATTGGGTTGCGACGGCGCGACCCATTGACCATTGATATAGAAATTCCGATTTTCGATCATCCTGAGCCCTCCTGTCGGTTCAGCTAGAATCCGGCTGTTCGCCGACACTCTGTCACCCAAGCGAAGAGGGGGCAATAGATAATTTGATCAAATTATTTTTCCAGTGAAACCGGCGAATTCCTTGGCCGCGACCACGATGAAAGGTTTAACCTTCGCACAAAGTGATTAGGTTTCAGGCAATCGACTCGGATTTTCAACAGGAAAGGAAGTAGCCATGGGTTTGCGCATCAACGATACGGTCCCTAACTTCACCGCAGAAACAGATCAGGGCACCATTCAGTTTCACGACTGGATTGGCGACAGCTGGGCCATTCTGTTCTCGCACCCCAAGGATTTCACGCCTGTCTGCACCACCGAATTCTCGGCCGTCGCGCAGCTGAACGACGAATGGGCCGCGCGCAACACCAAGGTGATCGGCGTGTCGGTTGACGGTGTTGAAGACCACAAGAAATGGAAGAAGGACATCGAGGAATACGGCAAGGCCAATCCCAGTTTCCCGATCATCGCTGATGACGGTCTGGCCGTGTCGAAAGCCTTCGACATGCTGCCTGCCGAAGCTTACCTGCCCGATGGCCGCACCCCGGCGGACAGCGCCACCGTGCGGTCGGTCTTTATTATCGGCCCGGACAAGCAGCTGAAACTGTCGATGACCTATCCGATGACCGTAGGTCGCAACTTTGCGGAAATCCTGCGCGCGCTGGATGGGTTGCAGATGTCGTCGAAAGGTGTCGCAACGCCTGCCAACTGGGTGCCGGGTGAAGACGTGATCATCCCACCCTCTGTGTCGAACGAAGACGCCAAGGCCAAATTCGGCGCGTTCGAGACGATCTTCCCCTATCTGCGCAAGACCAAAGCGCCGTCCTGAGGCGGTTCCCGGGTCAGGGGGGCTGTCTGCCCCCCATCGCGCCTGCCGGCACGATTCCCCCCGAGGATATTTGGGGCCAGATGAAGCAGGCAGGGGCAGGATGACCTGAGAGAAACCTGCCCCTAGACCTCAGAACTTGTACCGAAGCCCGAAATTGACACTGAACGTATCCAGATCGTCTTCGACAATGCCGGTCAACGCGCCGTTCGGGGCCAGTCGCCGCGACGAGACGTCAAAGGCGCGGGCATAGCGGGCGTCGACGGTAAAGGCGGTTGACGGGTTGATCTCGTAAGCCACACCGGCGATCAGCTGCGCGGCAAAGGTGGTGTCGCTGTCATCCAGTACCACACCCGGCCCATAGGCAAAATCCAGATCCGAATAGGTGGCCCCCAGACCAAACCCGGCATAGGGCGTCAGCGCACCCGCCTGTTTGAAATCAAACAGCACATTGGCAAACAATGAGGTCTGCGTGACATCGCCCGAGATATTGCCCTCGGCCCCCGGCCCGTTGCCCGAGAAGTTCACACCATCCACGTCGCTGTCGCGGTAAGACAGCTCCAGCTCAATCCGCGTGCCGAACCTGTCATTGGACCATTGCGGGATCTCCTTGCCGATGGCCACGCCCAGACCGAACCCCGCGTCGAACTCCGTGTCGACCGATTGCGGCGCGCCGCCGATCGTGCCCGCGAAATCGCTGTCCTGCAGCTGGCTGTACCCGACAAAGCCCTGAACATAGGTGCCGTCGCCCAGGCTCTGCGCGGCAAGCGCCGTCGCGCTGACGGCGAGGGCCGTTGAGGTAAGTAAAACGTGCTTGATCATGATTGTCTCCGTTGCTCCAAACTCTGCTTGGCTTCGATGTGGGCGGGCTTGGCGGAAAGGAAAGGCGCGGGGTTATCACTTCGTTTCACAGGGTTTTGGACGCGCGTGAATGAATAGATCCGGGGCTGGGCAGGCCCGTTCATCTGCCGTCTCACGGCCCTCAGGTTCTGGTTCGGGGCAATTTGTGATAAGATGTTCCGGGGCAAAACTCAGGCATAAGACCAATCACCTCGGGCTGTCGGACTGTACTTAGCGGGAGAAGACCATGGCTTTTACAGATTGGTATGTTGAAGGAGAGAGTTTCGGGAACTGCAATTGCGGCTATGCCTGCCCCTGCCAGTTCGAAGAGTTGCCGACCCATGGCGATTGCCGGGGGTTCGAAGTGCTTGAGGTGACCAAAGGGCATTTCGGCGACACCGACCTCAGCGGGACCAAAGCCGCGCTGATCTATGCCTGGCCGGGGCCGATCTTTGAAGGCGGCGGCGAGATGCAGGTGATCGTCGATCCCGCAGCAACCCCGGCACAGCGCGACGCGCTGGAAAAGGTCTTTCACGGCGAAGAAACCGAAGAAATGGCGACGCATTGGTACGTGTTCAGGGCAATGTGCGAGACGGTCCATGACACGCTCTACCTGCCGATCGAATTCGAGATGGACCTCGAAGAACGCACGGCCAGCGTTTCCGTTGGTGATGTCCTGAAATCCACCGGACAGCCGATCCAGGCCCCACATGGCGGCGGCGCGCATCGGGTGCGCATCGATATCCCCGGCGGGATCGAGTTTTCCATTGCCGAGATCGGCAGCGCCTCGACCCGCTCTGATGCCGCGATCAAGCTGGACCTGAAGGACAGCTATGGCCAGTGGCATCTACTGAAACACGGCCCCGGCGGGGTTGCCCACTGATCGGCACCCCTGTCAGGCGGCGTGCGCAGATGTGTTCGGGACCGATGACCAGCAGGGCAGCGTCAGATCCGCCTTCAGCACCCGAACCTCAAAGGGTTTCAGCACCGGCAACGCGGTTGATCCATAGCCACCGGCACCGCAGGCCAGATCCGGGAACAGGGTGAACAGCTCGCGCCTTGTGGCGGGTGCCATCGCGCCCAATGTCGTGTCACCGGGATAGAAGGATTCGGACCAGATGCCTTCGACGTTCACCAGTTCATGCCGGTCAAAGAGGATATGGACGTATTCGACCCCTTGCGCGGGCAGCTCCTGAACAATTGTCCGCCCGTTGATCAGCCCCTTGGCCGGGGCCAGCATCGCGGTCTCGCAATGCATCAGCTCCATCATCGCCGAAGTGACGGCGATCCGGTGTTGTGGCGAGACGACCAGATCACGGCTTGGGCTGTTTGTCCCGAAACACCCCGCCTTGATCCGTACCGGGCAGAGATGAGGGTCCTGTTGCAACTCCTGCGCTGACAAGCGACGCCTGCCGATCCAACGCACCGGGCGGGTATGGCCCTTGGCGGTGACAACCGGGTCGCCGGGGTTCAGCGTCTCGACCCGGCGCAGCCCGACGGGCGTCCGGATCAGAGACCCGGCGGTGAAACACACGAAAGACGGCAAGGTCTGATACGTGGTTGGCGCTGCCGTCCCGCCAAAGCTGGTCCCCGAGATGGTATCGTTCAACTGTGCCTGACCCGAGGTGACGATGATGTAGCGCGGGTTCGAGAACTGAACCAGAATGAAGGTGACAGGCGCCCCGTTCACCGTTCCCGAATAGCTTTCGAAGGTGCTGAAATTCTGGCTTGTCCCGGAAAAACCGGGCAGGGCCGACAGGTCAAGCTGCGCGCTGTCAGGGTCAGGATCCTGCAACAGGGCGTCATTGTCGGTGATATCAACGGAATAAGCGGCGGTTATATCGACGCTTTTATTGCTGTAGGGGTCTGCGCTGATTTCGAAAACGGTAATCGAGGCCACGGTCGAAAAGCATCCCTGAATGCAACATGATCATCCTTATGGTTGAGTAAATACACGCATGAAGTGTTAACATTTGATTTACCAAGCCACGGGACACCCGGTGTTCTTGACCGCACGTACAAAAAAAGCCCCGGTCGAAACCGGGGCCTTTCGCATTCAATCTAAGGGTTGGCAGATTACTCTGCGCTTTCCTCTTTCTTTTCTTTCTTCTCGGGAACGATCTCTTCGCCGGTTTCCTGATCGACCACTTTCATCGACAGGCGGACCTTGCCGCGATCGTCAAAGCCCAGCAGCTTGACCTTCACTTCCTGACCTTCCTTCAGAACATCCGACGGATGGTTCAGGCGGCGGTTTTCGATCTGGGACACGTGGACCAGACCGTCGCGCTTGCCAAAGAAGTTCACGAAGGCACCGAAATCGACGATCTTGACCACCTTGCCGGTATAGACCTGACCTTCTTCCGGCTCGGCCACGATCGACCAGATCATGTCATAGGCCTTCTTGATCGATTCCCCATCGGGCGATGCGATCTTGATGACGCCATCGTCGTTGATGTCGACCTTGGCACCCGAAACCTCGACGATCTCGCGGATGACCTTGCCGCCCGAACCGATCACTTCACGGATCTTGTCGGTCGGGATGTTCATGGTCTCGATGCGCGGCGCGTGGACCGAGAACTCGTTGGTCTCGGACAGGGCTTTGCCCATCTCGCCCAGGATGTGCATCCGGCCGTCCTTGGCCTGTGCCAGGGCGGTTTCCATGATCTGAGGCGTGATGCCCGCGACCTTGATGTCCATCTGAAGCGAGGTGATGCCGTTTGCAGTACCCGCAACCTTGAAGTCCATGTCGCCCAGGTGGTCTTCGTCACCCAGAATGTCGGTCAGAACCGCGTAAGACCCGTCATCTTCCAGGATCAGGCCCATGGCCACACCGGCAACCGGGGCTTTCAGCGGAACACCTGCATCCATCATCGACAGCGAACCGCCGCAGACAGACGCCATCGAGCTGGAGCCGTTGGATTCGGTGATCTCGGACACCACGCGGATGGTATAGGGGAAGTCGGTTGGCGCAGGCAGAACCGCCTGAAGTGCGCGCCATGCCAGCTTGCCGTGACCGATCTCGCGGCGGCCGGGCGAACCCACGCGGCCCACTTCACCAACCGAATAGGGGGGGAAGTTGTAATGCAGCAGGAAGTTCGATTTGAAGTTGCCGTGCAGCGCGTCGATGAACTGCTCATCGTCGCCGGTGCCCAGCGTGGTCACGGCCAGCGCCTGAGTTTCACCGCGGGTGAACAGGGCAGAGCCGTGTGTGCGCGGCAGCAACGAGGTTTCGGCTTCGATGGCGCGAACATCGGTGGTCGAACGACCGTCGATGCGCTTGCCGCCCTTGACGACGTCACCGCGCAGAATGCCGGCTTCCAGCTTTTTCATCGCCGAACCAAGGTTGGCGTCTTCCAGCTGTTCCTCGGTCAGCGCTTCCTTGATCGTTTCACGGGCAGCGGCAACAGCGGCGGTGCGCTCCTGCTTGTCGGTGATCGCGAACGCGGCGCGCATCTGCTCTTCACCGGCAGCCGACACGGCGGCGTAAAGCTCCGAGTAATCGGGTGCGACGAATTCGAACGGCTCTTTCGCGGCGTCTTCGGCCAGCGAAATGATCAGGTCGATGACCGGCTGGATCTGCTCATGCGCAAAGTTCACCGCACCCAGCATTTCGGCCTCGGACAGCTCATAGGCTTCCGATTCAACCATCATCACGGCGTCTTTGGTACCGGCGACAACCAGATCCAGACGCTGTTCAGGGTTCAGGCGCAGGTCCTGCATGTCATCCACGGTCGGGTTCAGGACGTATTCGCCATCCACGAAACCAACGCGGGCACCGGCGATCGGGCCCATGAACGGCGCGCCGGAAATGGTCAGCGCAGCCGACGCGGCGATCATTGCAACGATGTCGGGATCATTGACCAGATCGTGGCTCAGCACGGTGCACATCACCAGAACTTCGTTTTTGAAACCGTCAACGAACAGCGGGCGGATCGGACGGTCGATGAGACGCGCGGTCAGCGTCTCTTTCTCGGTCGGGCGCGCCTCGCGCTTGAAGAAGCCACCCGGAACCTTACCGGCGGCATAATATTTCTCTTGGTAATGTACGGTCAGCGGGAAAAAGTCCTGACCGGGTTTTTGGCTCTTGGCAAAGGTCACGTTGGCCATGACGCTGGTTTCGCCCAGCGTGGCAATCACGGTGCCGTCGGCCTGACGGGCAACCTTGCCGGTTTCCAGTGTCAGCGTCTCCTCGCCCCACTGCATCGATTTCTTCGTTACATCAAACATATGCGTATCCTAGAACGGAGCACTCCCGCCCCTGCGGGTCTCCGGTTTTGCATGGCGGCCCCATTGCCGCCGACCCCATTTATCTTCCGTTCGAGTGCCGGGGTCAGGGCACAACGTCTCAGATACCGCGCGCATACATGAGAATGCGTTGGAAGGAAAGCGAAACCGAAAAAGCTGGCCGGATCATGCTGAGGCAGGCCCTGACCCCTCGCAGCGCGATACAAGGCACAGGGGCCGCATGATGGTGCGAAGCGTGCCATTGCCCCGTCCGGGAAATGGCCTGACAGAACCGGATCACTGCGCTAACCTCACTTTCATTGGGGGTGCGAATGAAAAGACGGCTTACGACAGTGCTGGCGGCTGACGTTGTCGGGTACTCGGCGCTTATGGATCAGGACCGGCAGGGTACACTTGCAGCACTGAAATCGTTCCGTGACGACACGCTCACTGCCCTGCTGGAAACCCACAACGGCACATTGATCAAAAGCATGGGGGATGGCTGGATCGCCGAATTCCGGTCAACGTCCGACGCGTCGGATTTTGCGATTGCCCTGCAATCCTGCGACAAGCCCGAAGGGCTGCGGCTGCGCATCGGTATTCACACGGGTGAGGTCATCACGGAAGGCGAAGACATTTTCGGTGATGGCATCAATGTCGCTGCCCGGCTCGAAGCATTGGCCAAACCCGACCAGATCCTGATCTCGGACACGGCGCATCACAGCCTTGACCGGGGCGATGCGGCCCTGTTCGACGGCGGCGGGCAGGCCGAGCTGAAGAACATCACGCGCCGCGTTGGTGTCTGGTGCTGGCCAAAGGGTTCAACCGCCCATCTTGCTACACCCGCCGACACTCGTCCGGGGATCGCCGTTCTGCCCTTCGACAACATGTCCGGCGACCCCGAGCAAGAGTTCTTTGCCGACGGCATAACCGAAGACATCATCACGGAACTGTCGCGCTTTCGCTGGCTGATGGTCGTGGCCCGCAACTCGTCCTTCATTTTCAAGGGAAAAACGACGGATATCCGACAGGTCGGCCTGACGCTCGGGGTTCGGTATGTGCTGGAAGGGTCCGTCCGACGCGCCGGACAGCGTGTCCGGATCACCGGGCAGTTGATTGATGCGGAAAATGGCAGCCACCTGTGGGCCGATCGCTTTGACGGGGTGCTGGACGATATCTTCGACCTTCAGGACAAGGTCACGCAAGAGGTCGTCACAGCGATCGAGCCATCGCTGCGCCACGCCGAAACGAACCGGTCCCGCGCCAAGCCGACCGAAAACCTCGAAGCCTATGAACTCTACCTTCAGGCGCTGTCGCATTTTCATCTGCTGACAGATGACGCCAATCGCGAAGCCATCCGGCTGACAACGCTGGCGCTGGACCGCGACCCGGATTACGCCGCTGCCGCAGGGCTGCTGGCCTGGCTGCATATTCAGCGGCTTGTGCAGGGGCTTGATCCCATCGGCGAAGGGCCCAAGGCCGCCATCAGCGCGGCTGAACGCGTTCTCATGAGCGACCGCTCCGACGGCATTGCCATGGCTTATGCGGCGCATTCAATCTCGATGCTGGCCCGCGACCTGCCGCGTGCGCGTGCGGCGTTCAAACAGGCGCTGGCCGAAAACCCCAATGCTGCAAGCGTCCACATGCTCGCCTCCATCAACCTGTGCATGTTGAACCGACCGGATGAGGCATTGGACCACGCAACACATGCCATTGAACTCAGCCCGAAAGACCCGATGCGTCATGCGGCACATATCGCCCGGGCAAGTGCGCTGTTTCAGCTGCGCCGGTATGACGAGGCCGCCGCCGCAGCGCGTGACGCTCTGGCCGTTCGGTCAGGATTTGTCATGAGCCACCTGATGCTTATTGCCGCCTTGGGTCAGATGTCCGATGCCGCAGCGGCGCAGGCGGCGATAAGCGACCTGAAAGCGCTGCGCCCGGATATCACCGCTTCCTCGGATCAGACCAGGCTGCCGATCTTTACCGTTCCGGCCTGTTCCGAAAGCTGGCGCGAAGGGTGGAAAAAGGCCGGTCTTCCCGAATAACGGCTGATCTACAGACACGCGTCCTGCTGCTGCCACGAAACGCCGCGCGCGCCCCGGCTGGCGGCGTCCGGGGGGGGGGCGACTGTCTGTTCAAGTGTGATGTTCACCACAGAGAGAATTCAAAACTCGTCTATTGTGCAGGCTTATTGTGTCAAAGTTAAAGAAAGTAGGTTTACCCATGAAGCTCCATTCCGCCTCTGGCATTTCATTCAACCCTGATGTGTTCGACGAGTCATTCATCGAGATGCTCGACAAGCTCCCCGAGGACGCGGTGGAGGACATCGACCTTGATGCAGGCCCCAAGATGCCGCTGATGACAGCCCCCGCCGCCGAACCAAGCGCGGCGGACGTGGCCGCGATCATGGAAAGCGCATGGGAAGAGCTTTATGCCTCAGACGAAGGGGCCGATATCCGCGCGCTACCGGCCGACCAGCAGGCGCAGATCAAGGCGCGGTTCCTGTCTCCCGACCCGATACCCGAGGCCGAAGCCGCCACGGTTCCCGTCGATGCCGCGCCGTTCTCGGTGCATGAAACTGCGGACAGCCTGATCCTGATGCAGGGGGACACGCCGCTTTTGGGGGCTCCGCTGGGCACCAGCAGGAAAAAGCGCAAGAAAGCTGCGCTGAACACCTTTATCGGGGCCGCCGCCAAGGCGTTTGCAGATATCATCACGATGGCCATGGCCGCGCTGGGGGTTTATCAGGCGCTCGGAACCAAGACAGTCACGCGGGCCGGGGCCGGGATTGCTGTCAAATGCAGCGGCCCGATCAGCCGCCACGCCGGTGCAATCGCCAAGGCCGGAACGGCGGGCAGCGATCTGGCCATGATGAAGGCAATGCTGGGCGTCGCCAAGGCGTCCGTCGGGTTCACCAAACTTGCGGGCATCGTTCTGACCGACATGAGCGGCCTTGAAAAAGCCGCTGCGATTGCCACCTGCGTCGGCGGCATGACACTGGCCGTCGCCTCGGCAAGCGGGTCGTTCTGGCTGTCGATGCTGGCGATGGTAACCGCGGTTGCGATGTTCGTGATCGACACCGCCTTGGCGGTCGATACCTACAAAAAGTGGCAGGCAATCTGACCAGAGACATCAAAAGCCATACCGAGCGGCGTCGCGGATGGGCACCGCGGTGCCGTCGCGGCTGTTTGCCTAAGTGCTCATGCTTCTGAGAACTCGTTGATAGAAGGCGCCGTCCGCATCCTCATCTGCACGACTTGCGACCCATTCCAAATCCAAATTAAGTGCCCCTACGGGAACGATCTTCCGCGCGATTTCGGGCGGAGTGGTTTTGTCAGTCCTTCCATTCTTCCAATCGTGAAAGGCTGATGAGTATCGAACAACCGCCCCGCTGGTCGGCAAATCGAGCAACCCGCCCTCGGCAAAGAACATCAACCCGTCACCCATTTCTTCCCCGATGAGTTTGAGCCTGTTTCCCAAACGATGTTTGAGGATGGCCACAAACACTATCGCCGCGGAAAACGTGAATTTATCAACAAGCACAACAACCTGCTTGCTTGCGATTTGCGAGATCGCGTCTATCAAAGGCATAGTCAGAAGAAAATCGCCGCCGGTGTTTCCGCGAACGTCAATCAAAAGCGTTCCGTTCGGACGGGCGCGCACGCGTTCCACCGCGGCTGAGACGGCTTTGTGCAGCGTTGTTTCGTTCGGAGCAAAAAAGCTCGGCAACGCTATTGATAGCCCAAGATCTTGCCAGTCCTTTATTTCCGCAAAAGTCTCAGGCACCCAGGTTGGATCATCCTTGCCGTGCTCATTTCTCGGGTAGAGCATCGATCCAGGAACAGTGTTTCCATTTGCCACTTTCAGATTGGTTATCTGCCCATTTTCGTCCTGCACACGGTACTCGGTCGTTCCACCGTTTGACGAAAAACCCAAACGTGCCAAGGCGTACGGCCAAGCCAAAAGAATCGGTCCGATGACTCGCTTCCTTTGGCACGTTCCCGCAAGAAACTGCTCCGCCTTTGCTTCAATCTGGCTCAAAGCTGCGCCGTTAACCGCAATCAGTTCTCCTCGTGGTGCAGTTATCTCTGGAAACGCGCCGACGAGTTGCACAGAACGCCCTACGCTCACGAACCTCAGCGGAAGCACTTTGATCGCATCGTTCGGGATCAGCCGTGTGTGCCCATTGTCGGGAAGTGCCAGTAGACGCATCGCGGACATCAAGAAGGCTTCGGTGGAGCCTTCCAAGGCGTATCGCCGGGTTTCACTAATGCAATTGTCTATCACCGCATATTCGATCTGCTGAAAGCTGGGATCGGTCGGCAAGACAGTTTCTAAAATTTGGTTTAGGTCTTCCGTGAGCGACATGCCTCACGATGCGCATGGCCACTCGTCAATGTCCAGATTGGGCTCACCTTGCCAACCGAGATTGAGTTTACCACTGCAGCTTTGGTCGGTTGGAATACTTGACATTCGTCCACATAAGAAAACGCCCGCCTATTGGGCGGGCGTACAAATCTTACAAACCGGGGTTCAGAACCGGTACAAAACGTAACAAATACGTTTAGCGGCGGATGCCCAGCTTTTTGATCAGGTCCTGGTAGCGCGCCTCTTCCTTGCCCTTCAGGTAGTCCAGCAGCTTACGGCGCTGAGCAACCATTTTCAGCAGACCACGACGACCGTGGTTGTCTTTCTTGTGGGTCTTGAAGTGCTCGGTCAGGGTGTTGATGCGCGAGGTCAGGATAGCAACCTGAACTTCAGGCGAACCGGTGTCGCCTTCTTTGGTTGCGAATTCTTGCATGACGCGTGTTTTTTCAGCGGCAGTGATCGACATCGGGGTCTCCTTTTAAGGTTAGGGTTGATGGCGCAGGCCGGGATGTCGTCCAGCACAGGCCCATGGAGAAGACCGCACCGATTCCGATGCGGATGGGCGCGTATAAGCGCATTTGACCCAAATGGCAAAGGGTTTCTGTGGGCTCAGGCCATCTGCCCGTATTGCGCCAACTGGGCTTCGGTGATCAGCTGAATGTCGGCCGCTGTCATCCCTTCGGCACCATATACCTGCGCAACTTCCTGGCCATCTATGAAAACCCTTGTCAGGTTGGCGTTTTCAGCGTCGACCTCAACCTCGATTGCCGGGTCGGCCTCATCCTCCCACGTCACCAGCAGCTTGTCTTCGCCGGGTTGAAAACCCATCACGGTCACCTGATCGTCGCCGGGGTTCAGCACGATATCATCGGCCCCGGCTCCGCCCGTCACCACGTCTTTGCCGCCTGCCAGAATGGTATCGTCACCCGCACCGCCGTTCAGGGAATCCCTTTCGGCGGCACCTTCTTCGATCCCGAAAACAAAGTCGTCTCCGTCCCCGCCAAAGACAGTATCCTCACCTTCGCCACCGTTCAGAACATCATCCCCGAACCCACCCTGCAACGCATCATCCCCGGCGCCGCCGTCCAGCCTGTCGTCGCCCTGACCGCCAAACAGTTCGTCCTCACCCGCACCGCCATCCAGAGTGTCGTCACCAAAGTGACCGTAAAGGGCGTCATCTCCGTCATCACCAAACAAAAGGTCGTCATCCGCCTCACCGTGCAGGACGTCATTCCCCTGCCCGCCCGATATCTCATCCGCGCCGTCGCCCCCGTGCAGAACGTCGTTGCCCTTGGCACCGTTTATCGTGTCGTCCCCGCCATAGCCGTTGATCTGATCGACACCGTCCTGCCCGGTAATCATGTCCGAACCATCGCCACCGGCAATCACGAGATCGCCTTCAAATTCCGAGATCACAGTCCCGGTGGAGGGTGCCTCGCCATTGTCCGGCGAAGGTTCGGTGTCAGCGTTTTCCGGGTCGTCGACACCCTCGCCGATGACCAGAAACTCACCGGTATCAACCTCGGCCGATGGCTCACCTTCCGGGTTTTCATCCGGCGTGTCGTCCTCTTCGATCAGAAAATCGCTCATCGCGTAAGCAGCGCCGCCGATGGCGGCCAGTCCAAGCAATCCGGCCAGAAACATTGAACCCCTCCGAAAGCATGATGCTCCGAGGGTGGAATATCCCATGTCGCCCGTCACCAGGTCAAAGGTAAACCTTTGAAATGGTTAACCCTTTGTCACCAGAGTTCAGGCTGCTGCGTATAGGCGATATAAAGCGGATGTTTGGGGTGACCGTCCTTGGTCAGGCCCAGATGGAACAGCGATTGGCCGGTGCCGCGCAACAGGGTTTCCACCGCAGGGCCGCGCTCCAGATGCGCGCCGTGCGTGCCCCAGGCCGCGATGACCTGATCGGCCCATTGCACGCCGTCCAGAATGGCCGCGTCATTCTCGGGCCCGACCGGATCGGCGGCAGCCCGCATTTTGCGCGGGTCGGTGTCGCGCCAGGCAAAGATGTTCGTGACCTGAAACGCGCCGAACCCAAGCGCGCGTGCGCGCCGTTCACAGCGTTCCACCGTCGGGTCGTTCTGCACCTCGGTCGCAGTTGACGGGTTCAGCATCACAAATAATGCCTTGCGCCCTTCAGGGTCCCAGATGCGGGTCAGGCTATAGCGGTATTTCTCGCAATCGGAATATATGGCGGTCGAGGGCGCGTCGCCCTTGGTATGGGAACGGGTGATCATGCCCTTCGCCTATCACGGCTCTCAGTCGACGAACACCCGGCTGGGGTGCAATTCACCGGATTTATAGATGCCAACGGCCACGGCCTTGCCGTCGAATGATGCCCAGGCCTCGTCGCCGTATTCAATGTCTGAGGCCAGCACCATGCCCGGATTGCCATTGCGCAGACGGGTTGCCCCCTCGGCAGTGCATTTCAACTCGGGCAGGTCGGACAGGCCGGTTTCCAGCGGGTGCAGATATTCGTCCAGCGCGGTTGTTTTCGCCATTTCGTCAATCTGCTCGATGCTTAACCCGTCCTCGGCCTCGAAGGGGCCGGACCAGATGCGGCGCAGTTCCTTGACGTGGGCGTGGCACCCCAGCGCCTCGCCCAGATCGCGGGCAATCGAACGCACATAGCCGCCTTTGCCGCAGGTCATCTCCAGCACCACATGGTCTTCGTCGGGGCGGTCGACAAGGATCAGTTCCTCGACCCAGAGGGGGCGGGCGGTCAGCTCCACGTCCTCACCATCGCGGGCCAGTTTATAGGCGCGCTGGCCGTCGATCTTCACCGCCGAGAATTTGGGCGGCACCTGCATGATGTCACCCAGAAACCGGGTCAGCGCCTGCTTGATATCGTCATCCGAGGGGCGCGTATCGCTTTGCGCGATCACTTCGCCCTCGGCATCGTCCGTGTTGGTGGCCTGCCCCAGGCGCACAGTGAAGGTGTAGGCTTTCAACGCATCGGTGATATAGGGAACGGTCTTGGTTGCCTCACCCAAGGCAATTGCCAGAACACCGGTCGCCTCGGGATCCAGCGTGCCCGCATGGCCCGCCTTTTTGGCATCCATCGCCCAACGCACCTTGTTGACCACGGCGGTCGAGGTCATGCCCGCGGGCTTGTCCACCACCAGCCAGCCGGAAATGTCGCGACCCTTGCGTTTACGTCCCATCATGCACCTTGAATCTTGCTAAGGCGCGCGAGTTAACGGATCACTCTGCCGCTGTCAATTTGCGGGCATTTCTTCGACTACGCCGACAATCGGCCCCAGCGAGAATCCGAGATCCGAGCGGTTGCTGGCCCGCTCATACATCCGCGAGATATTGCCGTCGAAAAACAGCGCGTTTGGTGTGCCAAGCACATCGCGGAACAGACGCCCGAACTCGTGGAAGGTGACATAATCTTCCGAGATCGCAAACACCGCTCGCGTACCGTCGGAACTGGTGCCGACCCCATTGCGAACATAAAGCGAGGTCGAATCGGGCAGGAAACGCGGGTGCAGTTCTCCGTCGATCACCAGCATTGGACCGGATTGGGTAGCAAAGCGGCAGGTGGGGGCCTGATCCACGTAATCAAGCGTTTCAAACACATCCGCCCGACCCTTGCGGATGCAGAACACGCCATTGGGCAGCAACCCGAAATTGCCGGGACCGGGGTTGGCGATCACACGCATCTGTTCCTGCCCGTCCTCGACATAGTGGCCAACGGGTGAACGGTCGTCGTGATACATGCCCGCGTTCATTGCAAAAGCCAGCCGTTTGCCTTCCGGGGCCAGCACTTCGTTGACCGACGAAAAATGCCCCAATACCTGACCGTCTTTGCCGTTCAGAAACAGCCGCAGATCTTCATTGGCGGCATCGACGTTGCAAACCGTATAACGTTTGTCCTCATGGGTCAGCTTTTCACAAGTGACCGCGCCTGCCTGCACGGCCCAGAGAAGCGTCGCCAATGTGACAAACGTGCGGATCACTCGTCCAGATCGCGGCGCACCGCGTCCTGTTCGAACATACGGCGGGTGTCGTCCAAACGGTCAAACGTGTCATCCAGCCGAAAGCGCAAATCGGGCGCGAATTTCAGGCCGACTTTCTTGCCGACCATACGCCGCAGCTCACCCTTGTTGCGGGCCAACAGATCGATCACGTCGTCCTGCCCTTTGCCGCCCAAGGGCAGCACATAGGCGGTCGCGATCTTCAGATCGGGCGAAGTGCGCACCTCGCCTACGGTGATCGACAAGCGGTTCAGGTCGGGGTCGTGGACATCTCCGCGCGCCAGAACTTCGGACAGGGTGCGACGGATCAGTTCGCCGACACGCAGTTGCCGTTGGGACGGGCCGGGGCCATCGTGGAATTTATTCTTTGCCATGTCTTCGATCTAAGCCGAAAGCAGGGCTTTGCCAAGCGGGCGCGAACGGGGTAGGAGGCTTTGAGCCGACATTGCCGACCTGAACAAAAAGGACCAGCGCTATGACCCATATTCCGGGGATCGTCATTACAGGGGCTTCGGGCCGTATGGGGCAGATGCTGATCAAGACCGTCACCGACAGCGATCAGGCGCGCCTGGTGGGTGTGGTCGAGCGGAAAGGCCATGACTGGATCGGTCAGGACGTGGGCAAAGCGATGGGCGGCCCCGCGCTGGGCGTGACCGTGACCGACGACCCGTTGGAGGCGTTTGCACAGGCGCAGGCCGTAATCGACTTTACCGCGCCCGAAGCGACTCTGGAATTTGCCGCGCTGGCCGCGCAGGCGCGCTGTGTGCATGTGATCGGCACCACCGGCATGTCCGACGAACAGATCGCAGCTTTGGAACCCGCGTCGCGCCATGCGGTGATCGTTCGGGCCGGAAACATGAGCCTTGGCGTCAACCTTCTGGTGCAATTGACCAAAAAGGTCGCGGCCGCATTGGATGAGGATTTCGATATCGAGATCATCGAAGGTCACCACCATCACAAGGTCGATGCACCTTCGGGCACGGCGCTGATGCTGGGTGAGGCCGCAGCCGAAGGGCGCGGCGTCGAGTTGTCGGATGTGTCCGACCGGGGCCGGGACGGCATCACCGGCGCGCGCAAGCGCGGAGATATCGGCTTTCACGCTATTCGCGGCGGCGACATTGTCGGAGAGCATGATGTCCTGTTCGCCGCCCCCGGAGAACGCATCGTCCTGCGCCATCTGGCCACGGACCGCGCCATCTTTGCCCGCGGCGCGCTGAAGGCGGCCCTGTGGGGGCAGGGCAAGGCGCCGGGTCAGTATGACATGGTGGATGTGTTGGGGTTGTAGGCGCTGCTAAACATACGCGGTCAAATCAACTAATCGAATGAATGCGGTGCTCCAAAAAAGCACCGCAGCAACAAGCGGTGCTTTTCTTACAAATCCCTGATTTTGTCGGCGCGCAGCGGGCAGGCGAGGTAGACGCCAAATTCCTGACCGATATCAGCGCTGACGCGGGCGTGCACCGCACCCTGCCGATCGAGGAACCGCTGGTTGTCTTCAACCGGGAATATCCCCTCGTGCCAGATACCGGGATGGATATACAGCCCGCGCGAACCGTCGCACCAAAACGCCACCACCTTTTCTGGTGTCAGGTTGTCGCCGGGCAACGCGGCAGGAATGATGAAGGGCTTTTTGTCGAGCGGCCAGAACATCTGCCCGCCATCCGGGTGGTAGTTCATGTGCCACAGCAGCACCTGATCGCGGGGCGCTGTTTGGCGGCTTGTCTGTGCCTGCTGCGGATCGGTGGACCAGCCGAGGACATAGTGACCATTGACCGCTTCGTTCTCGCCGTAAAGCACGTCGCCCTTCCACTCACCGCGAAAGGTACCTTCGACCCAGCCGCCTTCATCGCCGGTGCCTTCATCGATCGGCCGCCACCCCTGTTGTGGCCAGCGAGTGATCTCGATCTCGAACCCTTCGGGATCATCGACCAGACACCCATAACCTTTGACCGAGGCGTCCGTTGCGCGGATCAGGGGAACCTCGTGCCAGGGCAGCGAGGGTTTGGTGCTGGCTTCAAAGATGTATTCCGGGGCGTTCATGCGGCCTCCATGTGCTTGTCGACCATACGCTGCACCATCGGCGCAAAATGTGCAAAGTCAGGTGTTTCCATGTCGGCGCGTTTGCCGGCCTCATCCAGATAGCGGACCTGAATAATCTCTTTCAGGTTCGGGTTGGCTTCGAACACGGCAACTTCTTCGGCGCTCATCGGACCACCTTGCAGTTCCAACGTGTGAACCGACGCCGCGGACAGGCGATTGAAATACTCGGGCTTGGTGGCACAAAGATACCGCTTGGCCGCCACGTGGTAGCGGCAGCAATCGGTGATGACCGAGGGGAAGAACTGCTCCAACACCTCGGCGCCCGCGTCCTCATGATGACGGTCTTCGGTGTCATCCGGGTGGTAGGTGCCGAACTCGGATGTGAAATGGCCGATGTCGTGCAGCAAGGCGCCCACGATAATTTCCTCGGGCATCCCGTTCTGCTCGGCAATGGTGGCGCCTTGCAGCATGTGCTGGGCCATGGTGACAGGCTCGCCCAGATATTCTTCACCGCCGCGGCGCGCAAAGATGTCACCGATGAAGGCAACGATATTGTCCCGGTTCAGTGTCGAGAAATCGGGTTTCATTCCGCCGCCTCCGGATGCGCCATCTCCATCGCCGCCAGTGTGGACAGCAACCCGTCCTTGTCGGCGTAACATCCCTGCAACCAGCGCGATCCGGCCCCGGAATAGCCAAGCCGCGCGTGCAGGACGCGGGTGTTGTCGACGATAAAGCTTTCCCCCGGTTCCAGTTTGAACGACACGCCCATGGCCGGGTCGTCGATGATATCCCCCAATTGGCGATAGGCGGCGTAATAAGCCTCCATCTTGTCAAACGGCACATCCACAAAGGGGGCGGAAGAGCGGTTGTTGAAGCGGATGCCGATCAGCTCGCCATCCGGTGACAACTCGATCATCGGGCGGCGCGACCGCAGGCAGACCCCGTCCGAGCCCTTGTATTCGAACCGCGCCGGATATCCGGCCAGCAGGGCAAAGCCTTCGGGGTTTGCGTAACGCAGTTTTTCGATGGCGCGGAAGCCGTCAACAACGATGGACTCCCCACCTTCAGCCGAGTTTTCCAGACAATAGAGGATTTGCAAGGTCGGCACCGGGTCGCGATAGGGGTTGTCGGTATGCGCCTGAAGGCCAAGCCCGGTATAGGCAAGGTTTGTCGGGTTCACCTCGGTCCGCACCTCGAAATAGGGGCCATAATTGGTTTCGCGGACATAGCCGAACAGGTCAGCGACCTTCAGCAGCGATTCAGGCTCGGTCGGGCCGCCGGTCAGCTTGGCAAAGCCGAACTCGGCCACAGCGGCCAGCCAATTGCGCTTGGCCGCCGGGCTGGCATGGACCTCGTTCCAATCGCCGCTGGGCGCGGCGATGCCACTTTCCCAGGTCGTGATGCCGGGGGCGATGCGACCCAGCGCAATGTCATGATCGCGGTCATAGCCGTTTTCGGCCAACCAGTCCGCCGGGAAGGTAACGGTTTTGCCCTCAGGCTGGAACGTGACTTGCAGGTCACCCGCGACCACCTCGACTGAACTGACCGAAATGTCGGCAGGAATATCGCCGATAGTAATCAGGCGCTGACCGTTGCCCGGTGCGCGGGTATCAGCGTCCAGCGCGTTGTCGCGCAGCCAGATGGCGTGGAAACGGGCCTTGGTCCCGGTATCAAACGCGACTGTAACAATCGAGGTGTCGTGGGTGGCGGTGCGCAGCATTGGGGGTCTCCTGTTCGGCGCGGGCTTTGGTTGAGCAGATACGCCGTTCGTGGCATTACGACAATTAATCCTTATTTCGGCTGAGGCTTGGAAAAACTAATGGCTAAGAATAAGACCGGATTACCGCCGCTGGATTGGTTGCGCGTGTTCGAAGCCGCCGGGCGGCTTGGCGGGTTCTCGGCCGCGGCGAAAGAGTTCGGGTTGACGCAGGCCGCTGTCAGCCAAAGGATCGGCAATCTTGAGGCGTGGCTGGGCCGGTCCCTGTTTGTGCGCGAGGCGCGCGGCGTGTCGCTGACGGTCGAAGGTGAAAGCTATCTGCCGCTCGTGCAGGACAGCCTGCTGGCGTTGGAACGCAACACTGAGGATCTGTTTGGAAAATCGCCACGCGAACTCAGGGTCGCCGGGTTGTCATCAAACATTCACGCCCTTGTTGTACCAGCCCTGCCTGTGTTCCGAAATCTGCGCCCCGAGGTTCGGGTGATGACCGACTCGGTTGCGCGCCGGTCGTCGCTGGATGAGGAACGCACCTGGCTGCAAATCCGCTATGGTCGCGGCGTGTGGGCCGGGCGCGACGCGGCATTGATCGCGCATGAGGTGCTGGTGCCGATGGCCGCGCCGGGCGTTGAATGGGGTGCCCCCCTGATCGATCTGCGCGGCGAGCGTCCGGGCTGGCGCGAGTGGAACCGGAAATACGGGCACGGGGACGTCGCGCCATCACATGTCAGTTTCGATTCGATGGAACACGCCGTTTCGGCGGCAAGGCGCGGAATGGGGATTGTGCTGGGCTCGGTTCCGCTGGCGTCCGGTGATCTAAAGGATGGCCGGTTGCGCAGGTTAGAGCTGCCAGAGCTGCAGACCAAGGACGGATATTGGCTGACATGGCCCGAAGATCGGGCGCAGTCCAGAAAACAGCGCGCCCTGATCGATGATTTTCTGAAGGCGCTGCGCGGCTGAGGGCCTAGAAATCGATGGCGATGCCTTTCTTTTCCCAATCACCGTAACGGGCGGGGTCCAGCCCATCGCGCCCGCCCAGTTCCTTGGGCATTTCCCTGGCTTCGGCCTGGGCTTTTTGGCGGCGTTCTTCCGCTTCAGTCAGCGCGCGTTGGGCGGCGGGGGGCAGGTCTTTGCGGTCGTCACTCATGACATCGGGTTCCTTTCCGTGCATAGCCTTGATATACGCCCGCGTCCGCCAATGGCAATGCGGGCACAGGTCACATGAAGGCAGCACCATGACAAACAGCGCGACAGCAGCACGGCGCAGCGCAATCTATCTATTGGATCAGGTTCTGGGCGAAGGCCGCCTGTTGTCTGAATGCCTCGCTGCGGGCGCTTTGGATCGGTTGGGGCCAGAGGATCGCGCGCGTGCCCAGCGGCTGGCG
Organism: Ruegeria sp. AD9; assembly: GCF_056542305.1. Classification (NCBI taxonomy): domain Bacteria; kingdom Pseudomonadati; phylum Pseudomonadota; class Alphaproteobacteria; order Rhodobacterales; family Roseobacteraceae; genus Ruegeria; species Ruegeria sp. AD9. The sequence continues at coordinate 150,487 of NZ_JBQFZP010000004.1, read as the reverse complement.
TCGGAAACCCTGCGCGGGCTGGAGCGCGCCGACCGTCTGCTGGACAACCACCTGAACCGAACACCCGCCCTGACCGTACACAACGCGCTGAGGTTGGGTGCGGTCGAACTGTGCAACGGGGAAGCCGCGCATGGGGTGGTGAACTCCATGGTTGAAATCATCAGCCGCTCGCGCAAGCACGGGCGTCTGAAAGGGCTGGTGAATGCTGTTTTGCGCAAGGTCGCGTCCGAGGGTCCCGAGGCATGGCCGAAAATGCGTGTCCCGCGCCTGCCGGAGTGGTTGCGAGAACCTCTGATCGCGGCCTGGGGTGCCGAAGCGGTTGCCGGTATGGAACAGGCGCATTTCGCGGGCGCACCACTGGACCTTACACTGAAGCCGGGGGCAGAAGGCCCCCCGGGCGAAAAGCTGCCCACCGGGTCTGTGCGTATTCAGGATGCGGGTCAGGTCTCGGCCTTGCCGGGGTACAAGGCTGGGGATTGGTGGGTGCAGGACGCGGCAGCCGCGCTGCCGGTACGTGTTCTGGCACCGATGGCGGGCGAGAAGGTGTTGGACCTTTGCGCGGCTCCGGGCGGCAAAACGATGCAACTGGCTGCGGCGGGGGCCGATGTGACGGCGCTGGATGTATCCGCGGCGCGCACCGAACGCGTGCGCGAAAACCTCGCCCGGACCGGGTTGCAGGCAGAGGTCATCGTGGGTGACGCGCTGGACCATCAGGGTCAGTACGACGCAATTTTGCTGGACGCACCCTGCTCGGCCACGGGTACGATCCGCAGGCATCCTGACTTGCCTTTTGCCAAGGATGGCTCGGAATTTGGCGGACTGATCGAGTTGCAGGCGCAGATGCTGGCCCATGCGTGGACGCTGCTGAGACCCGGAGGGCGGCTGGTCTATTGCACCTGTTCGCTCTTGCCGGATGAGGGCGAGGTTCAGATCGAAGACGCGCTGAGCATGTATCCGGACATGCGTGTTGATCGCGCCGCTCTGAACTTACCCGGCATCGAAGACAACTGGATCACTGAGGAAGGCGGCTTGCGTCTGCGGCCCGACTACTGGCCCGATCGCGGGGGTATGGACGGGTTCTATATCGCCTGCCTGAACAAATCCGCCTGAGTGCACGCTTTTCGATGACTTGACGATCGGCGCGGTCTATCGTTGGGTCTCAAGCGCCAGCAGAGCGCAAGGGGCAGAGTAACACGCGCATGTCAAATTCGGACACCATGGCCAGTCGGTGGATGCGGTTGCAGAACCGTTTCTACGCGCGTCTCAGCCAACGGCAAAAGGCAGCTACGGGGTTTGTTGCGCAGCCCCAGCCGCGCACCGTTGGTTCGTTTGCGCGCGGGCGGCAGCTGGTTGCGGGGAATCTCTTGTTCGCCGGCTATCTGGTCGAGGCAGACGATACCGCGTTGTGGGATGTCATTGCCCCCAGCGCCGGCTTTGACGAGGAACGCCATGGTTTTGCATGGCTGGATGATCTGGCCGCTGTCGGTGATATGCGCGCACGGGAAAAAGCGCAGCGCTGGGTTTGGGGCTGGATCGAGACGCATGGCCGCGGGCAGGGCCCGGGCTGGGTGCCTGACCTGACCGGGCGGCGGGTGATGCGCTGGATCAACCATGCGCTTTTTCTGCTGCGCGGGGCAGATGAAAAGCAAAGCAAACTATTCTTTCGGTCTTTGGCGCAGCAAACATGGTTCCTGTCCAAACGCTGGCAGGCCGCGACGCCCGGGTTGCCGCGTTTCGAGGCGCTGGCCGGTCTTGTGCAAGCCGGATTGGCGCTGGAGGGGTTGGAGCAGATGGCCGATCCGGCCCTGCGGGCTTTGGCTGGTGAGTGTGACCGGCAGGTGGATGCGAAGGGCGGTATTCCAACACGCAACCCGGAAGAGCTGCTTGAGGTGTTCATGCTGCTCAGCTGGACGTCGGCGGCGCTGAGCGATCTTGGACGCGGCACACCTGTCGCGCAGGCCAAGGCGATCAAGCGGATCGCACCGACCTTGCGCAGTCTGCGCCATGCGGATGGCGCGCTGGCGCGGTTTCACGGTGGCGGGCGCGGGGTCGAAGGGCGGCTGGAACAGGCGCTTGCGCAAAGTGGCGTCAAGCACAAGGCGGCGACCGAACTGCCAATGGGCTATGCCCGCCTGGCCGCAGCACGCACCACGGTGATCGTGGATGCCAGCGCGCCGCCGTCCGGAGCGGCCTCATTCAACGCGCACGCCTCAACGCTGGCGTTCGAGCTGACCTCGGGGCGCCGCCCTTTGATCGTGAATTGTGGATCGGGGGCCAGCTTCGGGCTGGATTGGCGCCGCGCCGGGCGTGCGACCCCGTCTCACTCAACCCTGTGTCTGGACGGGTTCTCGAGCGCGCGGTTGGCCAACCCGTTGCCGGGCCGCGAAAGTCAGGCGCTGGTCGACGCGCCACAGGACGTTCCAGTCGATTTTGAAGATGCGTTCGAAGGCATCCGTTTCATGGCCGGGCATGACGGATATGTCAAAGTCTTCGGGCTGACCCACGCGCGCACATTCGAATTGCGCTTTGACGGGCGTGAGCTGACGGTCGAGGATATTCTGCTGACCGCAACCGACAAGGCCAAGCGTCAGTTCGACAGGGCGTTGGACGCCTCGGGCCTCAAGGGCATTGGCTATGACATCCGTTTTCATCTGCATCCTGACGTAGACGCGGCGCTGGATCTGGGCGGGGCGGCAGTGTCGATGGCGCTCAAAAGCGGCGAGATCTGGGTTTTCCGCCATGATGGCGTGGGAAAATTATCTGTCGAACCAAGTGTTTACCTTGAAAAGGGCCGTTTAAAGCCACGCGCGACAAAACAGATCGTTCTATCTGGCCGCGCAATGGAGTATGCGACGCGCATCCGGTGGACGCTGAGCAAGGCGCAGGATACAGCCTATGCCGTGCGCGATACGCACCGGGACGAGCCCAAGTTTGACTGACGCCAAAAGGACCTTTGGACCCATGACCGACCTTCACCCCGTGCGCCGCGCGTTGCTTTCCGTTTCCGACAAGACCGGGCTGATCGAGCTGGGCAAGGCGCTGTCCGAGCGCGGGATCGAATTGCTGTCGACCGGCGGCACCGCCAAGGCGCTGCGCGATGCAGGGCTTGAGGTGCGCGATGTCAGTGAAATCACCGGGTTCCCCGAGATGATGGATGGCCGGGTCAAGACGCTGCACCCGATGGTGCATGGCGGGTTGCTGGCGCTGCGCGACAATGACACCCATGTTGCGGCGATGGAGGAACATGGCATCGGCGCCATCGACCTGCTGGTCGTAAACCTCTACCCGTTCGAGGCAACAGTCGCCAAGGGCGCGGGCTATGACGAATGTATCGAGAATATCGACATCGGCGGCCCGGCGATGATCCGCGCGGCCTCAAAAAACCATTCCTTCGTGAACGTGGTGGTGGATGTCGAGGATTATTCCTCTCTGCTGGATCAGCTGGAAGAAAACTATGGCAAGACATCCTATGGCTTCCGCCAGTGGCTGGCGCAAAAGGCCTATGCCCGAACAGCGGCCTATGACGCCGCCGTGTCGAACTGGATGGCCGATGCGCTGCAACTGGACGCCCCCAAGCGCCGCGCGTTTGCCGGTGAGTTGAAGCAGACCTTGCGGTATGGCGAAAACAGCCACCAGCAGGCAGCGTTCTACACGGACGGCACCAACCGCCCCGGTGTCGCCACCGCCGTACAGCATCAGGGCAAGGAACTGAGCTATAACAACATCAACGACACGGACGCGGCCTTTGAACTGGTGGCCGAGTTTGATCCAGCGACAGGCGCGGCTTGCGCCATCATCAAACACGCCAACCCTTGCGGTGTAGCCACAGGTGCAACCCTTCTCGAGGCGTACAAGGCGGCATTTGACTGCGACCGCACCTCGGCTTTTGGTGGCATTGTTGCGCTGAACCAGCCGTTGGATGCAGAAACAGCGCAAGAGATCACGGGCATCTTCACCGAGGTTGTGATTGCCCCCGGTGCCTCGGACGAGGCCAAGGCGATCTTTGCCGCCAAGAAAAACCTGCGCCTGCTGACGACCGAGGCGCTGCCGGATGTAACCGAAGGTGGCAAAACCGTCCGTCAGGTGGCTGGCGGGCTGTTGGTGCAGGATAAGGATAACGGCTTAATCGGCATGGACGACCTCAAGGTCGTGACCAAGAAAGCCCCGACTGACGCGCAGATGCGAGACCTGTTGTTCGCGTGGAAAGTGGCCAAACACGTCAAATCCAACGCCATCGTCTACGTCAAGGATGGCGCGACCGTGGGTGTTGGCGCGGGGCAGATGAGCCGAGTGGATTCGGCCCTGATCGCGGCCAAGAAAGCCGAACGCATGGCTGAAACGCTGGGCTTGCCGCAGCCGCTGACCATCGGTTCGGCCGTGGCATCGGATGCGTTTTTCCCCTTCCCCGACGGGTTGATGGAAGCCGCCGAAGCGGGCGCGACCTGCGTCATTCAGCCGGGCGGGTCCATGCGCGACGATGAAGTGATCGCCGCAGCCGATGAGGCCGGACTGGCGATGGTCTTCACCGGTATGCGTCATTTCCGTCACTGATGCGGTCACGCCTGCTTCTCTGGGCAGCCTTGGCCGCCTTTGCGATCGACCAGATCAGCAAATATCTGGTCGTTCACGTCCTGCGCGTGGCTGAACGGCCCGACGGTATCGATGTTCTGCCGCCGCTGCTGGTGTTCAAATACGGCGAGAATCGAGGCATTAATTTCGGCCTGTTTCAGGGCGACTCTGAGGCCGCACGCTGGTTTCTGATCAGTGTGTCCGTGGTGATCTGTATCGGTGTTCTTGTCTGGCTTGGTCGTTCGACGCGTTCGAAATTCATGTTGCTCTGTGGCGGCCTTCTGATCGGCGGAGCGCTTGCGAATGTGATCGACCGGCTCCTCTATGGGTTTGTACTGGATTTCCTGAACATGTCCTGCTGTGGCATCAACAACCCGTTTGTGTTCAACTTGGCGGATGTGTTCATATTCGCCGGAGCGCTGGGGCTGGTTTTGTTTGACGGCAAAAAGCCCTCGTGACGCGCGGAGTGATTTGCGATAAAAGCGCCTGAAACAGGCTGGAGACACCAATGCGGATGCCGCGCGCCATATTTGTTCTGACAGTTGCCGCTGCGGTCGCGGCATGTTCGAATCCCGGACTGCGGGATCTGGCGCCTCCGGGACAGGGCCCGGATGAATTTTCGGTATTGCCAGTCAAGCCGCTGACCCAGCCTCAGGATTACGCGTTTCTGCCGGCACCCACGCCGGGTGGCGGAAACCTGACAGACCCGACCCCCAAAGCCGATTTGGTGGTCGCGCTGGGTGGTAATGCCGCCGCCCTGAACCCCAACGCTGGTGTGCCGTCGTCGGATGCGGCGCTTGTGACGGCGTCCAGCCGTTATGGCGTGTCACCCGATACGCGGCAGGTGGTCGAAGCCGAGGACGCCGCATTCCGCAAACGCCGGGGCCGCTGGACCGGTCTGCGCCTGTTCCCTGTCGACCGCTATAATCAGGTCTACGAACGCCAGTCGATCGATCCGTATTCGGAAACCGAAGCCGCCCGCCGGGCCGGGGTCGAGACTCCAACCTCGCCGCCGAATGAATAATTCTTAACTTTCCGTCATCGGGCTTGAACCCGGGCCGCACCACCGTAGTTTGAATGACAGAAACGAAACGGAGGATGCCCCATGGTTCGGGCCCTTGCCTTGTCGGCTGCCCTGATCGCCACCACTCCGGCTTTTGCCGAGGGTGGGAAAGAAGCGGTCACCACATTCACTTTGGACAACGGCATGGATGTCGTCGTGGTCGAAGACCACCGCGCGCCTGTTGTGCAGCACATGGTCTGGTACCGCGCCGGATCGGCGGATGAGCCGATCGGGTCGTCGGGTGTCGCACATTTTCTTGAACACCTGCTGTTCAAGGGCACAGATACTTTGGCACCGGGCGAATTCTCGGCCACCGTCGCGGCCAATGGCGGCAACGACAACGCGTTCACCTCGTATGATTACACTGCCTATTTCCAGCGCGTCGCCGCCGACCGGCTTGAGCTGATGATGCGCATGGAATCGGACCGGATGCGGAACATTCGCCTGAGCGAAGAAGATATCGTGACCGAGCGCGATGTGATCCTTGAAGAACGCAACCAGCGCACCGAGAACAACCCGCGCGCCCTGTTTGGCGAACAGATGAGCGCAGCACAATACCTCAATCACCGTTATGGCGTGCCGATCATTGGCTGGAAGCACGAGATGGAAGAACTGGAACTGGAAGACGCGCTGTCTTTCTACCAGACCCACTACGCGCCCAATAACGCCATTCTGGTTGTCACCGGAGACGTTGATCCCGCCGAGGTCCGCACTCTGGCCGATCAGTATTACGGTGTGATTCCCGCCAATGCGGATTTGCCGGAACGGGTCCGGTCGCAGGAACCCCCGCAAACCGCCGAACGTCGTCTGACATTCAAGGACCCTCGCGTGGCGCAACCCTATGTCCAGCGCAGTTATCTGGCGCCGGAACGCGATCCGGGCGATCAGGAAAAGGCGGCAGCCCTATTTCTGTTGGCGGAACTTCTGGGGGGCAGCACGACCTCTTACCTGAACGAAAAGCTGCAATTCGATCAGAAAATGGCTGTTTATACCGGGGCGTTCTATCGTGACGTCTCGCTGGATGACACAACATTCGACCTGCTGGTCGTTCCCGCCGAAGGGGTTTCCCTGCAAGAGGCCGAGGATGCCATGGATCAGGCCGTGGCCGATTTCATTGCCGAAGGTGTCGATGAGGACGATCTGAACCGTATCAAGATGCAGTTGCGGGCCGCGCAGACCTATGCACGGGACAATGTGGACGGGATCGGCAACCGCTATGGGCGCGCCCTGACCAGCGGCCTGACAATACAGGACGTGCAGGCATGGCCTGATATCCTTCAGACCGTGACCGGAGACGAAATCATCGCCGCCGCCCGCGACGTTCTGCAACCCGAGGCGTCGGTCACCGGCTGGCTGATGCGCGATGATGAGGTGACGCAATGAAACGGTTTCTCGCAACGCTGATTACCTGTCTGGTTGCACTGCCCGCTTTGGCCGAGATCGAGATCGAGGAAGTAACCTCGCCCGGCGGGATCACCGCATGGCTGGTCGAGGATCACTCGATCCCGTTTACCGCGCTTGAGCTGCGCTTCCGTGGCGGTACGTCGCTGGACGACCCGGACAAGCGTGGCGCGGTCTATCTGATGAGTGGGTTGATCGAGGAAGGGTCCGGCGAAATGGACGCGCGGACCTATGCGCGCGAGCTTGAGGCGCTGGCCGCATCGTTCCGCTATAACGCCGGTGACGACACGGTTTCGATTTCCGCACGTTTTCTGACCGAAAACCGGGATGAAGTTTCCGACCTGCTGCGTGAGACGATTCACGAACCGCGCTTTGATCAGGACGCGGTTGACCGTGTGCGCGCGCAAATCCTGTCCGGGCTGCGATCAGATCAGACCGACCCGAACGAGATTGCAGGCCGCAACTTTGCCCGGATGGCCTATGGCGATCACCCTTACGGTTCCGAAGGCAAGGGCACGATCGAAAGTGTCTCGGCGCTGACACGGGATGATGTGGTAACGGCGTATGAAAGCGTTTTTGCCAAGGATCGCCTTTATGTGGGGGCCGTCGGCGATATAACGGCCGAAGAACTGGGCGCATTGCTTGACATGTTGCTCGCCGACCTGCCGGAAACGGGCAAGCCCATCCCGGGCAAGGCCAACGTGACCATCCCCGGCGGGATCAGTGTTGTCGAGTTTGACACCCCGCAATCCGTGGCGCTGTTTGGCCATGCCGGAATAGATCGGGACGATCCGGATTTCTTTGCCGCCTATATCCTGAACCACATCCTTGGCGGTGGCGGGTTCGAAAGCCGTCTGATGCAGGAGGTGCGCGAAAAGCGTGGCCTGACCTATGGGGTTGGAACCTATCTTGTGCCCAAGGATCTGGCCTCGGTTTACCTGGGGTCGGTGTCATCGGCCAATGACCGCATTGCCGAGGCGATAGAGGTTATTCGAAACGAATGGGCGCGCGCCGCCACCGAAGGGGTGACGCAGAAGGAACTGGACGATGCCAAAACCTATCTGACCGGCGCTTATCCGTTGCGATTTGACGGCAACGGGCAGATTGCCGGGATCATGGTGGGGATGCAGATGGAAGGGTTGCCCATCGACTATATCGCCACCCGCAATGACAAGGTGAACGCGGTCACACTGGAAGACGTGAACCGCGTTGCATCCGAACTGTTGGACCCGGACGGCCTGCATTTCACTGTTGTTGGAAAGCCGGTTGGTCTGGAAACAACCAACTGAACTGCAAGGGGTGAGTTGCGGCTCACCTCTTTTTCATACTCCGCAGCATATCGCCCATCATCTGCCCGAACTTGCCCGATCCGCGCTGATAGAGTGCCCCGTCCACGGCCAGAACCGTGCCGCTGATATAACTGGCCAGATCCGAGCTGAGGAACAGGCAGGCATTGGCCACGTCCTGCGGCTGACCCCAGCGACCCAACGGCACGTCCCGGCGAAGTTCTTCGTGGGCGTTTTGGGTGGGCGCAAGGCGTTTCGCACCCTCGGTGCCTTCGATGAACCCCGGCACAACCGAATTCACCCTGATCCCCTCGACACCCCATTCCATCGACAAGGTGCGGGTGATCTGGTCGACTCCCGCCTTGGCGGCGCAGACATGGGACTGGCCCTCATACGGCAGATAGGATTGCGGGGCCGAGATATTGATGATGCTGGCACCGGGGCGTTTGAGGAACGGATAGGCCCCCTTCATCACGTGGATCGTGCCCATCAAGTCGATATCGATCACGGTCTTGAACGCGTTGACTGACATTTCGGATGCCAGCGCCGGGAAATTGCCCGCCGCGCCCGAGATCAGCACATCGAAATCCCCGAAGGCGTCATGGAACTGCTTCAGTCCCGCCGCCACAGCGTCGGCATCGCGCACATCAAACGCAGCCCCAATCGCATCCTGTGCGCCCGCGGCCTTCAGCGCGGCGATGGTGTCATCGACCTTTTCCTGCGACCGGCTGGCCACGGCCAGTTTGGCGCCCGAGGCCGCAAAAGCCTCGGCAATGCCGCGATTGATACCGCTGGTTCCGCCAATCACGATGACGGTTTTTCCCGAAAAATCCATGTAACGCCCTTTATCTTTGATCTACTGGGTGAGCGCCATTCTCTTGACTGAGTTCGTTGCGCATCTCCTCAATCATCGGAAGCACAAGAGTTTCGCGATTTGCGAGTAAGAATACCAAGCACGCAAATGCGCCGACCAAAGAAAAAATCACCAAACGAGCGATAGAAGTCCGATTGGTTTTCTCAGTCGGTAGTACCAAAGTAAACGCTCCCTTGGCGGGAGCCCTACTCGCCGTAGGGCACCCAGATGTTTTTCACTTCGGTTGCAGCCTGAAGGAAGCGGCGGGAATGGTCCATGCTCCAGTCAAATGCCGTCGCGTTATTGACCCAGGTCCGCTTCAGGTTCCCGGCTGAAACGACCTCGATCTCTTTTGACAGGTCGGTGGACGAGAACGACCAGATCGCGTCGACATTCAGATGCGAGGCCAGCGGTTTCGCTAGCTCGGCATGACTACCGGTCAGGATGTTGACCACACCAGCGGGCACGTCCGAAGTCTCAAGGATCTGGTAGAAATCCGTCGCTGCAAGCGGGTAGGGCTCGCTGGCCACCAGAACCGTCCGGTTGCCCATCGCAATCGCAGGCGCCATAGCCGACACCAGACCCAGCAGCGGTGCCTCATCCGCGCAAAGCGCACCGATCACGCCAACGGGTTCCTTCATGGCGATGGCCACGCCCCGGATCGGAACGCCATGCACCTGACCGTCATATTTGTCGGCCCATGCCGCGGCAGTGAACAGGCGCTGGATCGAGGCCTCAACTTCTTTCGCGCCGTCTTTCCTGCTGGTCATGGCGTCGATCCGCGCCGCGAATTCATCGGCGCGGGCCGAGAGGTTTTCGCCGACGTAATACAGGATCTGGGCCCGCAGATGGCCGGTGGTCTTGGACCAGCCTTTTGCACCTGCCGCAGCCTCGACCGCGTTGCGGACGTCCTTGCGGTTGGCAAGACCCACATGGCCCAGCAGGCCGGACTTGCCCCAAATGGGTTTCGAATAACCACCATCGGGCCGCGCCTGCTTGCCGCCGACATACATCTTGGCGGTGCGGTCGATGGGGTCGACCGGGCCCCCTTCGCCCATGGCTGCCTCGACCTTTGCCAGCGGCTTGGCCTTGCCCTTGGGTTTGGTATAGGCGGCCAGCCCTTCCCAGCCGCCTTCGCGGCCAAAGCCGCTTTCGCGGACCCCACCGAACCCGGCAGCAGCGTCAAACAGATTGGTGGCATTCACCCAAACCACGCCCGCAACCAGCTTGGGCGCGATATCCAGCGCAAGGTTCACATTCTCGGTCCAGACGGTCGCCGCCAGACCATACCGGGTGTTGTTGGCCAGCTCGACGGCCTCTTCTGGTGTGCGGAAAGTCGAAGACACCAGCACCGGACCAAAGATCTCTTCCTGCATCAACGGGTCCGAGGTCTCGAGCCCCGAGATCAGTGTCGGCGGGTAATAGCAACCGTTTGCGGGAAGATCGCAGGCGGCTTGGTGCACATGGCCCGCAGTGTTGCTTTCGACCATTCCCTTGATGGTCTGCAACTGAACCGGGTCCACAACTGCGCCCACGTCGATGCATTTATCCAGCGGATTGCCGACGCGCAGCGTGTCCATCCGAGCGCGCAGCTTGTCGTGGAAACGGTCGGCGATGCCTTCCTGCACCAGTAGGCGCGAGCCCGCACAACAGACCTGACCCTGATTGAACCAGATCGCATCCACCAGCCCTTCAATGGCTGAATCGATATCGGCATCGTCGAACACGACATAGGCCGACTTGCCGCCCAGTTCCAAAGTCAGTTCCTTGCCCGAACCCGCCGTCGCCTCGCGAATACGGCGGCCTACCGAGGTCGAGCCGGTAAAGGCAATCTTGTCCACGTCCGAGGCCACGATCATCTCACCCACGGCACCGTCTCCGGTGACGATGTTGACGACACCTTTCGGCAGACCGGCCTGTGTGCAGATATCGGCAAACAACAGCGCCGTCAGCGAGGTATATTCAGCCGGTTTCAGAACCACCGTATTCCCCATCGCCAGCGCAGGCGCGATCTTCCACGCCAACATCAGCAGGGGGAAGTTCCACGGAATGATCTGACCGCACACACCCAACGCTTCGGCGTCGGGCAGCTCGCTTTCCATCAGCTGCGCCATGCCGGCGTGATAATAGAAATGCCGCTGCGCGAGCGGAATATCGATGTCACGCGATTCCCGGATCGGTTTGCCGTTGTCGAGGCTTTCCAGCACCGCAAACAAACGCGAATGCTTTTGCAGCAGGCGCGCAATTGCATAGAGATACCGCGCACGGCCCGCGCCGCCCAGTTTCTCCCAATTCGGCTGAGCCTTGCGCGCGGCGGCTACAGCGGCGTCCACGTCGGCCTGCTTGGCCTGCGTCAGTTTCGCCAGAACCTCCCCGGTCGCAGGGTTGCGGCTGTCAAACCCTTTGCCAGGCTTGGTGAACGCACCATCGATATAGTGTCCGAACTTGTCGCCTTGATCGACCAGCCAGGCCAGCGCCTCAGCGGCGCTTTCGGGGGCGGGGCCGTATTCCATGGTCTCAAAAATCTCTTTGACTGTCATGACTTCATCTTTTCCCAAATACTCACTGTCCAGACATATCCACGGGCTCAGCCCATCGAATGCCTGTAACCAGCCGAGTAAGCCCCGGTCACATAGTGTTCCAACTGCCGCTCGATATCGCCCAGCAACGACGAGGCGCCAAAGCGGAACAGATCCGGTTCCAGCCAGCGGTCGCCCAGCTCGTCCTTGATCAGCGACAGATAAACCAGCGCGTCCTTGGCTTTCGAAATACCACCCGCAGGTTTATACCCGACCCGATATCCAGTGCGGTCATAGTAATCGCGGATCGCGCGGATCATTACCAGCGACACGGGCAGGGTGGCGTTGACGCTTTCCTTGCCTGTCGAGGTCTTGATGAAATCCGCCCCGGCCATCATGCAGACCAGCGAGGCGCGCGCGACATTGCGCAAGCTGCCCAATTCTCCGGTCGCAAGAATGGCTTTGACATGGGCATCGCCACAAGCCACGCGGAACGCCTTCATCTCATCATACAGGGCCTGCCAGTCACCTGACAGCACATGACGGCGCGAAATCACGATGTCGATTTCCTCGGCCCCGGCTTTCACGCTTTCCTCGATCTCGGCCACGCGCAGATGGAACGGGGACAGGCCGGCGGGAAAGCCGGTGGACACGGCAGCGACCGGAATGCCAGTGCCTTTCAAAGCGTCCACAGCGGTTTCGATCATATCGTGATAGACGCAAACCGCCCCTGTCGTGATCGGCGGCATGTCCAGAGCCTGAAGAACCGAAGGCGCAACCGGCTGACGGGCCTTCGCACACAGGCGGCGCACACGGCCCACCGTATCATCGCCCGACAGCGTGGTCAGGTCGATCATCGTGATGGCTTTCAGCAGCCACGCAGCCTGATATTCCTTCTTGACCGAACGGCGGCCCGGCAATGTGGCCGCACGGCGTTCAATCGCAGAAGTATTGGCCTGAACGGCGCGCACCCAGTCCAGATCCAGTTCCATTCCGGGGTTCCGGGGTTCGGTTACTTGCGGCAGATGCGCGGTGCGCACGGGGCTTTCTGAGCTCTGCGTATCCATGGTTACGTCCTTTGGGAGGTTTGCGACAAAATCGCACGGGTGGCTCGGGAATGGAAGGTGTTCCGGCGCAATGATCGAATATTTTTGACCATTTGGACAAATAATAGAGGTTTTCTTGCGAATAATTCTCATTAGCGTTGACTTAGTTGCGAATGGTTCTCATATTTGATCCAACGCGCATCCAAATCGAGGTTGGAAATGATTCGTCGGCATTACCTTGCACTATTGGCTCTGGCCCTTTCGGTGCCAGCCATGGCGTTTGCCGGGGCACCGCTGAAAGTGGTGGCCACAACGGGCATGATTGCAGATGCGGCGCGTCAGGTCGGTGGTGATCTGGTTGAGGTCAGAGGGCTTATGGGCCCCGGCGTTGATCCCCATGCCTATCGCCAGACGCGCAGCGATATTGTGGCGATGACACGAGCAGACCTGGTTCTGTGGCACGGCCTGTATCTCGAAGCGCAAATGGAAGACTTCTTTCATGATCTTGAGCGGAAAAGGACCGTTATTGCGGTTGCAGAAGGCGTAGACAAGTCCAGGCTGCGCGCGCACGACAATTATGCCGACAAGTATGATCCGCATCTATGGATGACGCCCGTGCTGTGGCGCGAGGTTGTTGTAGAGGTGCAGCGCGCCCTGACCGAGGCACGCCCCGAAGCAGCCGAGGTTTTTGCTGCGAATGCACAAGCCCATCTGGCCGACATAGACCGTCTGACGGCCTATGCCGAGAAAACCCTGTCCACCGTACCGGATCACAACAAGGTTCTGGTCACCGCCCACGACGCCTTTGGTTATTTCGGTGAAAGTTTCGGGTTCGAGGTTCTGGGCATTCAGGGCATCTCGACCCAATCCGAGGCGGGCCTGAACCGGATCGGAGAGCTGGTTGACCTGTTGGTTGATCGCAGGATCACGGCGGTATTCGTCGAAAGCTCGGTTTCTGACCGGTCGATCCGCGCGCTGATCGAAGGGGCCGCAGCCAAAGGGCACGAGGTGAAGGTCGGGGGCGAGTTGTTCTCGGATGCCATGGGCGAGGATGGCACCTATGAAGGCACTTATATCGGGATGCTGGACCACAATATCACCGTTATCGCAGGCGCATTGGGCGGAGAAGTTCCCGATCGCGGCATGAACGGCAAACTGTCAGCGGGGTTCTGAGAGATGCTGGGGCTGATCAGCAACGAAGGTGTGACGGTCCAGGAACAAAACCTGGATAACAGCCCTCTGGCTGTGCGGGGGCTGACGGTTTCCTACGGACAGAAACCTGCGGTCTTTTCGGTTGATATGACGGTTACGCCCGGCGCGATGACTGCCATTATCGGGCCAAACGGCGCTGGAAAATCAACGCTGCTCAAGGCGGCGCTGGGCATCGTTACGCCATTGTCGGGGCAGGTGACAGTATTTGGTCAGCCGCTGAATTCGCAACGCGCACGTGTCGCCTATGTTCCCCAACGTGCCAGTGTGGACTGGGATTTCCCGACACGGGTGATCGACGTGGTTCTGATGGGTCTGTCGCGTGAACTGGGCCTGTTGGGCCGCTTGCGCGCGCGCCACAAGGCCCGTGCGATGGATTGCCTGAACCGTGTCGGAATGCGCGATTTCGCGGATCGCCAGATTGGCCAGCTGTCCGGTGGCCAGCAACAGCGTGTGTTTCTGGCGCGTGCTCTGGCTCAGGATGCTGATCTGTATCTGCTGGACGAGCCGTTTGCCGGTGTCGACGCTGCTACTGAAAAAGCCATCATCGCGGTGCTGAAATCACTGAAAGAGGCCAGTAAGACAGTCGTTGTCGTGCATCACGATCTGGCCACCGTGACCGACTATTTCGACCACGTTTTCCTGATCAACACCCGCAAGGTGGCCGAGGGTTCAGTGGCCGAGGCTTTCACTGCGGAAACGCTGCAATCGGCCTATGGTGGCAGGTTGGCAACGGCACAGATCGATCAGATTTCACGCGCGCTGGGATAGTTCATGCTTTGGGATGCTCTGACCCTTCAGCTTGGCTATAACGCCACGCTGGTTGCCATCGGTGCGACATTGCTGGGCGTGTCGGCGGGCGTAACGGGGACATTCCTGTTTCTGCGCAAGCGCGCCCTTGTCAGCGACGCAATCAGCCATGCGACCCTGCCGGGCGTCTGTATCGCTTTCATGGTGCTGGTCGCTCTGGGCGGGGACGGGCGCTACCTGCCGGGCCTGCTGGTTGGGTCCGCAATTTCAGCCTGGGTTGGTCTGTTGTGCATGAACTGGCTGACACGGCGTACCCGCCTGGCTGAGGACGCCGCGATCGGTGCGATCCTGTCTGTGTTCTTCGGCTTTGGGATCGTGCTGCTGACGGTCATCCAAACCATGGGGGTTGGCCGTCAGGCCGGGCTGGAAGGTTTCCTGTTGGGTTCGACCGCCGGAATGCTGTGGGCCGATGCGGTGATCATCGCATTTGGTGGCGCCTTGACCTTGGCTCTGGTGCTGATCATCCGCCGTCCGATGACCCTTGTCGCATTCGACCCCGAATATGCAGCGGCGCGCGGGTTGCCGGTGCATCGTATCGATCTGGCCATGATGGGGCTGGTCATGGCCGTGACCGTGGTCGGTCTGAAAATCGTCGGCCTGATCCTGATCGTGGCTTTGCTGATCATTCCGGCGGTGACCGCCCGGTTCTGGTCTGACCGCTCGGAACGCGTTGTTCTGTTGGCCGGGCTGGCCGGTGGGCTGGCCGGATATATCGGCGCTGCCATATCCGCATCTGCGCCCAATCTTCCAACCGGCCCGATCATCGTACTGGTCAGCTTTGCCTTTTTCCTCGCCTCCCTCTTCTTCGCCCCAGTGCGCGGCGTTCTGGCGGCGGTGCTGCGGCATCTGCGGTTTCAGCGCCGGGTGCATATTCGTCAGGGACTTCTGGCGCTGGCACAAGGGCAGAAGATCTATGAACCCCTGACCCTGCGTTTGCTGCGGCGTGCCGGGCTGGTCCGGGCGGATGGCGTGGCGACGGACACCGGCAAGGCCCGCGCGGCCAAGGCCCTGCGGGATGAAAAGCGATGGGAAATCGTGCGCGCCGATCAGGCGCACGAGGCGACAGCTGCGCTTTATGACGGGTTGCGTGATATCGAGACCGTTCTGACACGCGACCAGATTGATGAGATCGACCGCCAGATTGGCGGACCGCAGGGGATACCGGCATGAGTGGTGAAGAATTCGTTCCGCTGTCTCTGACGCCGCTGCTGATCGGAACATTTGCGGCCATCGCCTGTGCCTTGCCCGGCAACTTTCTTGTGTTGCGAAAACAGGCGCTGATCGGCGATGCGATCAGCCATGTAGTGCTGCCGGGTATCGTTGTTGCGTTTCTGCTGACAGGTGCCATATCCACCTGGCCGATGATGTTGGGTGCGGCTGGGGCCGCGGTTCTGGCTGTTGTCCTGATCGAGGCCATTCGCCGACTGGGGCAGATCGAACCCGGGGCCGCCATGGGCGTGGTCTTTACCACCATGTTCGCGGCAGGCGTCCTGCTGCTTGAGCAGACGGATACGTCAACCGTGCATCTGGATGTGGAACATGCGCTTTACGGCAATCTCGAAAGCCTGATCTGGCTGGACGCGACCGGGTGGTCTTCGTTGCTGGACGCTCAGGCCCTTGCCGGATTGCCCCCGGAACTGCCCCGTATTGCGCTGACACTGGTGGGTGTGATGCTGTTTACATGGCTGTTCTGGCGGCCGCTGAAAATATCCACCTTTGACGAAGGTTTCGCCCGCACGATTGGTATTCGTACGGGACTTCTGGGTATGGCGCTCGTCATCACTGCGGCCATCGCGGCGGTCGCCGCCTTCGACGCGGTAGGCTCGATCATCGTGATCGCGATGTTTATCTGCCCTCCGGCAGCTGCGCGGATGCTGACCAACCGGCTTGAGGCACAGATTGGCTGGAGTGTCGTGATCGCCGTAACCTCTGCCGTGACGGGGTATGTGCTGGCAGGCTACGGGCCCCTGTGGCTGGGCGCAGCGGATGCGGTCAGTGCGGCAGGGATGATCGCAACGATGTCCGGGCTGATCCTGGCGCTGGCGGCCATGTTTGGCCCATGCCGCACACGCATTGGTGTTCAGACGTCAGCCTGAGACGGCATTTTCCTGCCGCAGATGCCTATGCGTCATCGGCCAAACTCTGCCCAGATGCCGTTAAGGTTAATCTTAAGCAGATTTTTGGGAAGTCTCGTGCTAGAGGGCTGCCCATTGATTAGCTGAACACACCACTCACTTTGGTACGCCCGGATGGTACGGAATGGGGATTCATTCACGGCCATCCGGGCGCCACTTTCCGATCAGAAGACATGCTCAAACCGGTGGCAGAATCGTGCGCGGTTGTGCTAGGTCTAGGGGTATGGCGCAGACAAACCCCAATATCAGCGAAAATCGCCCCGTGATCAGACAGCTTGACGATGCTGCGATCAACCGTATTGCGGCGGGTGAAGTTGTGGAACGCCCGGCCTCGGCGGTCAAGGAACTGGTCGAGAATGCACTGGATGCCGGGGCCACGCGTATATCCGTCGAAATCGCCGACGGGGGAAAGACACTGATCCGCGTGACCGACGATGGCTGCGGCATTCCGGCCGAAGATTTGCCGCTTGCCCTGTCGCGCCACGCCACGTCAAAGATTGATGGATCGGATCTGCTGAATATCCACACCTTCGGATTTCGAGGCGAAGCCCTGCCCTCGTTGGGGGCTGTCGGACGCCTGACCATAACCAGCCGAGCGCCGGGTCTGGATGCGGCGCAGATCCATGTTGCAGGTGGCAAGACGGGGTCGGTCAAGCCTGCCGCCCTGCGCGCGGGTACGGTGGTCGAGCTGCGCGATCTGTTCTTCGCCACCCCCGCCCGGCTGAAATTCATGCGCACCGACCGGGCCGAGGCACAGGCGATCACGGACATGGTGAAACGGCTGGCGATGGCCGAACCATCCGTCACATTTACCCTGCGCGATGTCTCGGGCGGAGGTGAAGGTCGCGTGATCTTCCGCGCGGATCGCGAGAATGGCGACCTGTTTGACGCCCTGCACGCCCGTCTTGCCCGTGTGATCGGGCGCGAATTCGCCGAGAATGCGCTGCGGATTGATGCCACGCGCGAAGGTCTCAGGCTTTTTGGCTATGCGGCCCTGCCGACCTATTCCCGTGGCGCTGCGGTGGCGCAGTACCTTTTTGTCAACGGGCGTCCCGTGCGGGACAAGATGCTGACCGGTGCTTTGCGGGCGGCCTATTTCGATTTCCTCAGCCGGGACCGTCACCCGGCGGCGGCATTGTTCATCGACTGCGACCCGACATTGGTTGACGTGAACGTTCACCCTGCCAAGTCCGAGGTCCGGTTCCGCGATCCCGGCGTTGCGCGCGGGCTTATCGTGTCCAGCCTGCGCCACGCTTTGGCCGAGGCCGGGCATCGTGCGTCCTCGACCGTGGCCAATGCGACCCTGGGTGCAATGAGACCGGAGCCTGCGCAGTCTGCACCAGCGCGGGTCTATCAGATGGATCGCCCGTCGCCCGCAGCGCGCCAGGCCGCGTACCGGGCGCAGGCTCCGGGGTTTGCGGAACTGGCGCATGATTACAGCGGCAGCATTGTCGATCCGACCCCGGTTGCACCCGTATCACAGGGTCAGGAGCCTGATGCGCAAAACCTTCCGCTGGGAGCTGCGCGCGGGCAGGTGCATGAAAACTACATCATCGCCCAGACTGCCGATGGAATGGTGATCGTTGATCAGCACGCCGCGCATGAACGGCTGGTCTATGAAAAGCTGAAAACACAGATGGCCGAGACGGGCGTCGCGGCGCAGGCACTTTTGATCCCTGAGATTGTTGAGTTGTCCGAAGGCGACTGCGCCCGTCTGATGGCGGTCTGTGATGATCTGTCCCGTTTGGGGCTGACCATCGAACCCTTTGGCGGAGGCGCCATTGCCGTGCGCGAAACCCCGGCCGTTCTGGGCGAGGTCGATGCGCGCGCGATGATCCTGGATATCCTCGACGAACTGGCCGATCAGGGCGAAACCCAGATGGTGCAGGCAAGGATCGAGGCGATCCTCAGCCGGGTTGCCTGCCACGGCTCGGTCCGGTCCGGCCGCCGGATGCGGGCCGAGGAAATGAACGCCCTGCTGCGCGAGATGGAGGCGACGCCGCATTCCGGCCAGTGCAATCACGGGCGACCCACATATGTGGAACTGAAGCTAAGCGATATCGAACGCCTGTTCGGGCGCAGTTGATTTGGTGTCAAACAGGCCTTAAGAAGACAGAAACAAAACGAGAACATACTGAACCCCATGATCCAGATTGCAGGTATTGAAATAGCGCTGAATGATCCCGTGATTCTGGTTGCGGGCGGAACAGTCGCGCTGATCCTGCTGCTGCTGTTCCTGTCGTTGCGCGCAGCCAATCGCTCGGCCCGGATGGCGGAACCGCTGGCGCGGCAGATGGCGCTTCTGGGTCAGCATGTGCAGCAGCTGGGGCAGGGGCAGGAACAGTTGCGCGGCGGCTTGCAGCATGTCTCGGACACGCAGGCCAACGCGCAGGTGCAGGTGATCCAGACGGTCGAGGCGCGCTTGTCCTCGGTCCAGCAGCAGATGAATGACCGGCTGGCGGACAACGCGATGAAATCGGCGCGCGCGCTGGCCGAAATGCAGGAACGGATGAAGGAAACCCTGCACGGTTCGTCAAAGCAGACGGCGACATCACTGACGCAGTTGCAGGAGCGTCTGGCCGCCATCGACAAGGCGCAGGACAATATCACGAAACTGTCGGGCGATGTTCTTAGCCTTCAGGATATCCTGTCAAACAAGCAGCGGCGCGGGATGTTTGGTGAGATTCAGCTGAACGATATCGTGTCCAAGGCACTGCCCGCAGACAGCTATTCGCTGCAGGCCACCTTGTCGAACGGCAGGCGTGCAGATTGCCTCGTGCATCTGCCTAACCCGCCTGGCCCGATCGTGATTGACGCGAAATTCCCGCTTGAGGATTTCGAAGCACTTGCCGCCGCGCAGACCAAGGCAGATGTTGAAAGATGCCTGCGGGCTTTTGGCGCTGCCGTGAAAGTGCATATCAAGGCCATTTCCGAGAAATACATCCTCGAAGGGGAAACCGCTGACGGTGCCCTGATGTTCGTCCCGTCCGAAGCGATCTATGCCGAGCTGCACGCCCGCCTGCCTGATGTCGTGCGCGAAGGGTTCTCCGCACGGGTCTGGATCGTCTCTCCCACCACCTGCATGGCCACGCTGAACACGATGCGAGCGATCCTTAAAGATGCGCGCATGCGTGAACAGGCCGGTGCGATCCGCAAAGAACTGGGATTGCTGCACAAGGATGTGGACCGTCTGGGCGACCGCGTTTCAAACCTCGACCGTCACTTCGGTCAGGCGGCCAAGGATATCTCGGAAATCAAGATCAGTGCCGAAAAGGCCGGCCGCCGGGCGCAGCGGTTGGATAATTTCGACTTCGAAGAAATCGCGCCCGATACTGAAACAGAGGTTGTACCTCTGGCGCGTCACGAAGGCTGAGGATCCTGTTGAAAAACTGAACCGGCACCGGACCGGTTCTGATGGGCCAGCGCCTGCAAGCGCTCAGATACGCAGAAAGGGCTGGAACAGGCGCGGCATCAGCTTGTTGAATTTCAGCGGCGCATCCGTAACCGCCAGACAAATGCAGTCTTCCGAGATATCCGCCACAGGCGTATGTTCAAGATCCTCGTCAGCGATCTCGACATCGCCGCGGGCAAAGCGGTCAACCTCGTCCGAGAAAGCCCCTTGCAGAACCATTGTCAGCTCCATGCCGTTATGGCCATGATCCGGTACGGCGGCACCGGCTGGGATGAACAGCAATCGGGCGGTGGCGTCTTTAGTGGTCGGCAGGATCGCCTGTTTGACGCCCATGCCAATCGGCCTCCAGCGGATGTCCTTGACTGTTCCACCCACGTAATCCTGCAACGGGGCCGGCAGAACTGCACATCCCGGGCGAACGGGCTTGGGCGCCGGAGCACCCTTGGCGATCAAAGCCATCGTGGCCGCCAGAGAGGTTTCGCTCATGCTGACTGCCTCACTCTGCTTGTCAAGAACTTGCCCGCCAACGGCGTCATAGCTTTCTGCGCGCGCACGGCAGTGGTCGCATAGGGACAGATGCGTGGCGACCATCAGATCGAAGGCTTCGGGCAGGTTGCCTGCGGCATAGGCCATCAGCAGGTCATCTGTCAGGTGATGTTTGATCAACTTGTTCATCTTACTCATCTCAATTCATCGCGTGGCGCAAGCGATCCAGCGCCAGCCGTATCCGTGACTTGATTGTTCCCAGTGGCAATCCGGTTTGTGACGCTATTTCCCGGTGACTCAGGTCGCCGAAATACGCCTTCTCGATCAGGTCCCGCTGCGCATCCGGTAACGCCTGCAAGGCGGTGCGCAGTTGCGCGGTTTCCTGTTGCAGCGCGATGACGTCATCCTGATCGGGCTCTGCCTCGGGACCCCAACCCAGATCCTCGGGTTCAGGACGGCGTTGCTTGCGCAGCACGTCAATGCGCTTGTTCCGTGCGATGGTGAACACCCACGTGGCCACAGTGGCCCGCGTCGGATCGAACAGGTGGGCCTTGTGCCACAAGGTCGCCATCACCTCTTGCGCGCACTCTTCTGCCATGGCGGCATCAGCCCCTGACTTCATCAGAAAGGCCTTGATACGCGGCGCGAAGTGCTGGAACAGATCGGCAAATGCCGCCTGATCCTGCGCATCCCGGATGCGTCTGACGTGGTCCACCCATTCGGCCCTGGTCTCGCGCTTGCCGTTGATGTCGTTCACCCGCCTACCCTTGATGTGTTTGTTGATGCGCCAAGGTTGAGGGGCGGGTGTTTCAACCGCTGGTCCGTCCAAGGTCGCTGTATTGGTCTGGGTAAACATAACCACATTACGGCGCACGCCCCAAGCCGGATCACTTTATCGGGACATTTTGATCGCGGCGCTGATCCGCCTGTTTGTTCAAGATCAAAGACGCAGGCCGCTGTCGGTGGTTGTGATGGCGTAACAACCGCGAACACGAGGAGTGGAAGAGATGTTGGAAATCTCGGCAAGAAAAGTCGCCCAGGTCGCCATGATGGGCCGCGAACTGAACCGGGCCGAGGGCGAATTGCGAGCGTTCATCGACCGCATGAGCGAAGACGAGCAGGCCGAACTGGTTGCCATCATGTGGATCGGGCGCGAGAGCTTTTTCGCGGAAGATCTGGCCGAGGCCATCGCCACCGCCAAGTCCGAGGCTTCGACCCCCTGTGCAGACTACCTGATCGGAACACCGCACATGTCTGACCACCTTGAGAATGGTCTGGACGCACTGGGAATATCTGCGGAAGACGTAGAAAACGATCTGATGTAGGCCCTTCGGCGGCATCACCCAAAAACAGACTTGTGCGTTGGTCGCCAGCGTCGGATACCAAGGCCAACGCGCCTTCCGCTGCGCGGGCACTCCTGTAAGTGAGGAACAGGTAGGGCAGACCGGTCGCGAATAGCTGCACGCGTCATCTCAACAAACTTTAATGATTCCGACTGGCGGCCTTAACGGTGGCCTCCCTTATTTGAAGCTATCACAACCAAGCAACTCAAATATTGGAGGAACCAGCAATGACCCATGCACAGACGATTGACACTCATAAGGGCCTCTTGGACGGCCTCTTTGCCAAATATGCCGACGCAAAAGTTGAACATTTCCGACGCCAGATTTTCTCAAAAACCGTTCGGAAGCTGGAAAAGCTCAGCGACAAGCAGCTGAACGATATCGGCATTCCCCGCGACCAGATCCGTCGGCGCGCTTATCACAGCGTGTATCACAACGCACCCTACCAGCAGTGACCCGAAAGTTTCGCAACCCTTGCGTGAGGTAATCAGTATGTTTGACTTTATCCCCTCGACCAATCAACCGACCCCGGCCGCCAGCGCCTTGTTGCTGTTTGATCGCGCCATGCGCATTCGAGCCATCAGCCCGGATATCGTTCGGGCCGCTCAGCATCTGAACGGCCTGACCGACCATCAGCTGGCAGAGCTTGGCATCAACCGCAGCGATGTCGAAGACACCATCGAGCGCTATATCTGAAGATACCTTCAGAGAAATCCAGACGAGTTTACCATGCCTGAAGAAGAACAATGAAAGCCATTCCAGAAACTCTGGAATGGCTTTTTTCGTGCGATCAGGCCGTATGATCCACGATCTGCAAGTGCTGGGCCAACCTGTCGATCTCGGTCATCCAGCCCTGTACCAGTTTTGGGTCGCTCGGGGCTGCGTGAACGCCTGCCGGGATGGCGCGGTTCAAAACGGCCTCGACGGCAAGTGAAACCGGGATCGATACCAGACGCGCCATTGCTGTGCCGCGCTCATCGCCCCAGGCGTCCATGACATAGGTCTTGTGCCAGACAGGAACGCCGTCTTTCTCGGCTTTCAGTCCAACACACAGCACAACGCGGTCGGGCTCACCTTCGTCATAGGCGTTTTCGCTCCAGAACTGGTCAGACATCTCTTTCAGACGCGCATCCCCTTCCGGGCCCGACAGGGTTTCGATTTCACGGAACACATCCGACCACGCATCCGCCCAACCGTTCAGGCGCAGGGTGCCGCGGACGAATTCTCTGACTGGCCAGTGATCCTCGAACTGGTACTGCGCCTTGAACGGGATCGAGTCGCGGTTGGGATAGACCTCGAAACTTTCCGGCGTTGGCAGCGGCGCGATATAGCTGCTGATCGCATCCCACGGACGGGCAACGTCCAACGGGGCATAGTCGCGGATCGACTTCGACGGCGACCGCAGCGCCTTGAGCACACCCAAGGGCGACCAGCTGAACTTGTAGCGGAACGGGTTCGGGATTTTGGGAATGCCACCGCAATACGAAATAAAGCTCAGGTGGTTTTGCGGATCGAACGCATCCGAGGCGCGATAGTCATCGACCAGTGCATGGGCCATCAGGTGGTCGATGCCCGGATCCAGACCAACTTCGTTGACCAGCGCCACACCGGCCTCGCGCGCCTTGTCGTCCAGTGCGCGCATTTCGGGCGCGATATACGATGACGACACGAAATTGGCCTGTTTCGCAATCGCCAGTTCTGCCAGTGGTACGTGCCAGTCGCCCGGCAGCATGGACACGATCACGTCGCCCTTCTCAAGCACACCACCCAGAGCGTCGATGTCGAAGGCGCGAATATCGTTGGTCAGGTCCCCAACCTCGGCCCTGGCTTTTTCGACCGTCCGGTTCCAGACAGTGACCTTGTGACCGCCCTCGATCAGACGGCGCAGGCCGGGGATGGCCGACAGGCCGGTGCCACACCAGTGAATCGTCATCGCTCAGATCCCTTCGATATGTGTTTTGTAAGTTGCTTCTGCCCGACCCCAGACGCCGCTGTCCAGATCGGTCAGGGTCAGAAGCGACGGCAAAAGCTGTGCCGCATAATCTTCCGAACTTTCGACCGGCAGCATCGACGGCAAGTTATCGATGGCCATCACGTCCATCACCGGATCGGTTGCCACGCGCAAAGCGGGCGCGTCCCATGTGGTTGCACGGTCATAGACCGGCACCGGGTTGTAATCACTGTCCGGGTCGCAGGCGACATCGCCGATAGCAGTCAGGTTGCGCGGGGCAGTCAACGCCTCACGCGGAACAAAGACCGGGGTTCCGGGGCGCGCGAAGATGCAGTTCAGGAACAGGTCGTGGTCCAGAATTTCCGGAAACGGTCCGCCGCTGGCGGTTTCCGCCATGTCCCATTTGGTGACGTCGACGCCCATCGCGTCGCACAGGTCTGCGGCCCCCGTACCCACGCGACCCAGTGCACCGATCACGATGGCGCGGGGGCGTGGGGCTCCGGTGGCGTCCAACTCGGCCAGCAATTCAGCGTTCAGAACGTCTTTGCCTGCATACACCCCAACCGGCGGGCATGCCTCGCCCCGTTGCTGTGCCGCCCACGTCTTGAGCGTTACCGCAGCACCGGCATACCCGGCCCAGTAACCAAAGGCGGCAACGCGGCGGCCATCTTCGCTCACCAGATATTCCAGGTCATAAAGCGTGCCGCTCCCGGCCTTGAACCGCTCCAGCAGCGCACGACCCGAATGCTGGCCCTTATAGGCATGGCCGAACATGATGTGGCGATGGGGCAGGGGGGTGCCATCTTCGGGCAGTTCCTTGAGGCCAAAGATGATCGCGTCCAGCGGGGCCTCGGGCCACGAATTCTCAGCCGCGATTGCACAGCCAGCGTCCTTGTAGCCATCAATCGGAATGGCGCGGACATGGCTTTCCTCAACCGTCACGCGGAGACCTGCGGCGATCAGTGCCGCGGCCCCTTCGGGTGTCAGCCCCACCCGTTCCTCGTTCGGGCGCTGTTCCGCCCTGACCCAGAGATGTGTCATCTTACTTCCTTTTGTCAGAGCATCCCGGCAGCGCGCACCGCCTGAACCGAAGGCCGTGCCTCCATCGCCTCGCGGAAGGCGATGATCCTGGGGAAGGCCGAGACATCGACGCCGTCGCCTTCCAGCCAGCTGCAAACCACATAAAGATAAGCATCGGCCAGAGAGAACGCGTCCCCCAGAACAAACGGCCCGCGCAGCCCGTTTGACGAGATATAGTCGCAAGATGCAGTCATCGTCTGCGCGACCTTGTCCGTCATGTCTTTCCAGCTGGATTTCTTGTCGGCCCAGCGATGCCCGCGCAGCTTGTGGGCGTGGTTCACATGCATGGTCGAGGCCAGATAGAACATCACCTCGCGCATGCGGGCGGCCATGACCGGATCAGCTGGCACCAACCCGGCCTCGGGTGCCTTGGCCGCAATATATTCCAGCAACGCGCCGGTCTCGGTCAGGATGCCGCCATCGACCACCAGCGCCGGAACGCGCCCCTTGGGATTGATCTGCTTGTAGGCCGGTTTTGTCTGTTCCCCATCGGCAAAGTCCAGCTTGATTGCTTCATAGTCCAGTCCGGCCTCTTCCAGAGCAATCGCAACAGCGACCGAGATGGTTCGGGGTGCGTAATAAAGCTGCATCGGGGATCTCCAATCTGCTTCCTACAGGTGGGTCTGCGCAAACTGCCGGTCGGGTGCTTCCAGATGCGGCACCGCATTGAACAAAACCGGGCTCAGCTGTGCGCCAATCGGGTGCAGACGATGCATCGACGTGTTCATGATGGCAAGGGCCACCCGCGCCATCGACGGGATGTCCAACCCCATCGCCTGCCGCACCACCATCGAGATCAACCCGCCCGAGGTCACGACGATGGCCGGTCCGCCCTCGGTCCCGATCTCGTGCAGCGCATCGCGGACGCGGGCTTCAAACGCGTCGAAGGTTTCCGGAGCGTTCTCGATCTTTCCGCTGGCCCAGGCCGCGAAGGTTTTGGGCAAGTGTTCGACAAATCCCTCGCGGTCGGTCGGGATTTCGACGCCGTGCTGTTCTTCGAACAACTGTGCAAGGGTGAAATACTCGATCTCGTTCAGCCGTGCGTCGCAGACAGGATCGGTCAATCCCATGCTGGTGACCGTCTCGGTGTGGCGGGTCAGGGTGCCACAATAGACGCGTGTATAGTGGCTGCGGGTGTCACGCAGATGCGCGCCCAGCCAGCGGGCCTGTTGATGGCCCAGATCGCTCAGCTTGTCATAGCTTGCTTCGTCGCGCGCTGTCGTGTTTGCCTGCCCGTGGCGCACCAATGTGATATGTGACATGTCGCTCCCTCTTGCGCCGAAGTCTTAGGGCAGGTTCCTTGCCGGGACCAGAGGGGTTTCTTGATCTCGCCGGAAAAACATTCGCAGCTGTCCGGTTTCTGGCTATGGTCGCCCTGACCAACTGCGCCCGGAGGGATTCATGGCCGTCGATCACACGCGTTTTCTGGATGATCTGCACAAGCTGCGTGAATTCGGTGCCTCGGGTGTGGGCAAAGGAGTCATCCGCCCGGCCTATTCAAAAGCGGATATTGCGGCGCGCCAATGGCTGGCGGACCGTATGGCCGACGCAGGTCTGACACCGCATTTCGACCCGGTCGGCAATCTGTTTGGGCTGGCCCCTGGCCGTTCTCTGCTCATGGGGTCGCATTCCGACAGCCAGCCCGAAGGCGGTTGGCTGGACGGCGCGCTCGGGGTGATTGCCGCGCTGGAGATCGCGCGGTCCAGCGACCAGCCGATCTCGGTCGTCAGTTTTCAGGATGAAGAAGGCCGGTTCGGTGTGACCACGGGCTCGGCGGTCTGGTCCGGCGGTCTGCCGCTGGACAAGGCCGATGTGTTGACCGACGGTGCCGGCGTCAGCTTTGGTGAGGCCCGATCTTCCATGGCGAACCTGTCGCAGGGTTTTGTCGATCCCGCGCGGTTCAGTGGCTTTGTCGAGATGCATATCGAACAGGGCCCCTCTCTGGACGCTGCGAACGAGCAGATCGGCGTCGTTACCGATATCGTCGGCATCCGGGACATGTCGGTCACTTTCGAAGGGCAGCAGAATCACGCGGGCACCACGCCGATGCATTTGCGCCGCGATGCGTTTCAGGCGTTGTCACTGTTCAGCACGCGCCTCACCGAACGGTTTCGCAACGTGGTGACACCGCAAACCGTCTGGACCATCGGGCGGGTCGACCTTCACCCCAATGCGTCGTCCATCGTGCCGGGTCGGGCGCGGTTCTCGATGCAGTGGCGCGATGGCGATCCGGATCGGCTGTCGCGGATGGAGGAAATCATCCGTACCTCAGCCCAGGAAGTAGCCAGGGAACGGGACATGGTACTGACCTACGGCCCTTTGCTTGGGTTGGAACCTGTCACGATGGATCAGACCCTGCGCGTGGCGCTGGAACACGGTGCCGAACAGGTGGCCCCCGGCAGGTGGCGCAGGATGCCGTCGGGCGCGCTGCACGATGCCACAAACGTGTCGCGCCTGATGCCTGTTGCGATGCTGTTTGTGCCCTCAATCAACGGTATCAGCCACGATTTTGCCGAAGATACCGCCGAAAGCGATCTTGTGGCCGGGCTGAGGGTGCTGGATCTCGCAGTGCAGTCACTTGAAGGGCGGGTGCGATAAGGTGCGGGTAAAATACCGTTTTTACAGGCCATTGCGGTTGGTTTGTCTGGTGTTATCGTCGCGCTCGAAACTGTGATCGGCAAACCCATGCAAAAGTCAAAAGACCAATGTTGCCTAACGGAAAAAAGTTTCCTATAGGAACGCAAAGGATGCATACGCCCGTATACAGACTTGTCCCACAGGCGGTACTCTGGTTCGCAAGTTGACCGGAATCGTTGCAAAATTGATAGCGTGGGGCAGACTGACGGGAATGCGTTCGAAACCGAAAGATACGAAAAGGTATCCAAGATGACCGAGATTAGACGCACGCCGTTGTATGGGCTTCACGTTGAGTTGGGCGGCAAGATGGTTGATTTTGCCGGGTGGGAGATGCCAGTTCAGTATCCGCTGGGGATCATGGGCGAGCATAAGCAGTGCCGCGAGAAGGCGGCGTTGTTTGATGTGTCGCATATGGGTCAGGTGATTTTGCGGGGCGAGAATGTGGGCGAGAAGCTGGAAGCTCTGTGCCCGCAGGCTTATGCGACGCTGAAGGACGGCAAGGCGCGGTACGGGTTCTTCACCAATGCCGAAGGCGGGATCATGGATGACCTGATCGTGTCGAATGCGGGGGATCATTACTTTGTGGTCGTGAACGCGGCGCTGCGCCATCAGGACATTCCGCATATGCGCGACAATCTCGAAGGTGTCGAAGTGACCGAGATCTTCGACCGCGCGCTGGTGGCCGTGCAAGGTCCCAAGGCCGAGGACGTGGTGAGTGCGCTCTGCCCTGCGGCGCGCGACCTCAAGTTCATGGAAACCACGATTGCTGACATCCTGGGTGTCGAATGCCGCATCTCGCGGCTGGGATATACGGGTGAGGACGGGTACGAGATCTCGATCCCCGAAGACAAGGCGATCGAGATTACCCGGGCGTTCCTGGCGCATGAGGATTGCGAACCGGCGGGTCTGGGCGCGCGCGACAGCCTGCGGCTGGAGGCGGGTCTGTGCCTGTACGGCAATGACATTGACCAGAGCACCTCGCCGGTCGAGGCCGGCCTTGGCTGGGCGATGCAGAAACGCCGCAAGGAAGAAGGCGGCTTTCCGGGTGCGGAACGTGTGCAGCGCGAACTGGCCGAGGGGCCTGCGCGCAAGCTGGTGGGCATCAAGCCCGACGGCCGCGCGCCCGCGCGTCAGGGGGTCGAGGTGCAATGCCTTGAGGGCAACACCATCGGTCAGATCACCTCGGGCAGCTTTGGCCCCACGGTCGGCGGCCCGGTTGCAATGGGCTATGTGTCCGCGGGCCATGGCGAGCCGGGCGAGAAGGTCAACCTGATCATCCGGGGCAAGGCGCAACCGGCGCAGATCGTGGCGCTGCCCTTCGTCAAACAGAATTACAAGCGTTGAAGTCAGGAGAGAGACACCATGGCAACCTATTATTCCGAAGAGCATGAATGGCTGGCGGTCGAAGGCGACACGGCCACGCTGGGCATCACCAAACACGCGGCCGAGCAGCTGGGTGAGGTGGTCTTTGTCGAGCAGCAGGAAGTGGGCGACGAGTTCGACAAGGACAGCGAGATCGGCGTGATCGAATCCGTCAAGGCCGCCTCCGAGCTTTACGCGCCGGTTGATGGTGAGATCATTGAGGTGAACGAGGCGCTGGCCGACAATCCCGGCGCGCTGAACGACGACCCCGAAGGCGAGGCCTGGATCTACAAGATCAAGATCGCCGATGCCGCGCAGCTGGAAGATCTGATGGACGAAGCCGGCTACAAGGCCTTCATCGGCTAAATCCGGCCCGGAGCCCCAGAGACCGGGGCTCCCCGCTTCATCTTTTTCCAAATACTCCCGCCGGAGGCATCTGCCAGAGCGGCCGGGCGAGACATTCTTTGAGGAGCGCTGCAATGGCCTTCAAACTGACCGACTACGAAGCCTATGACTTCGCCAATCGCCGCCACATCGGGCCCAGCCCGACCGAGATGCGCGACATGCTGCAGGTGATCGGCTTCAAGACGCTGGACCAGCTGATCGACGCCACCGTCCCGCCCGCGATCCGGCAGAAGGAGCCGCTGGACTGGGGCCCGGCGATGACGGAACGCGATGCGCTCTTTCACATGAAACAGGTGGCGGGCAAGAACAAGGTTCTGACCTCGCTGATCGGTCAGGGCTATTACGGCACCACCACCCCGGCGCCGATCCTGCGCAACATTCTGGAAAACCCGGCCTGGTACACCGCCTACACGCCCTATCAGCCCGAGATCAGCCAGGGCCGGCTCGAAGCGCTGCTGAACTTCCAGACCATGGTCAGCGACCTGACCGGGCTCGATGTGGCCAACGCCTCGCTGCTGGACGAAGCCACTGCCGCGGCAGAAGCCATGGCGATGGCCAAGCGCGGCGGCCGGTCCAAAGCCAATAACGCGGCCTTCTTCGTCGACCGCAACTGCCATCCGCAGACCATCGCGGTCATCAAAACCCGCGCCGAGCCGCTGGGCATCGACGTGCAGGTGGGCGATCCCGATCAGCTGGATGCAGGTGCCGTCTTTGGTGCAATCTTCCAGTATCCGGGCACCCATGGCCATGTGCGCGACTTCACGAACGAGATCGCGGCGCTGCATGACCATAACGCCATCGCCGTTGTCGCCGCCGACATCCTGTCGCTGGCGTTGCTGAAATCCCCCGGCGAGATGGGCGCGGATATCGCCATCGGCTCGACCCAGCGCTTTGGCGTGCCGATGGGTTATGGCGGCCCGCACGCCGCGTATATGGCGACCACCGACAAGCTGAAGCGCTCGATGCCGGGCCGGATCATCGGGGTCAGCATCGACAGCCGCGGCAACAAGGCCTACCGCCTGGCGCTGCAGACCCGCGAGCAGCACATCCGCCGCGAAAAGGCGAACTCGAACGTCTGCACCGCGCAGGCGCTGC
This sequence comes from Ruegeria sp. AD9, assembly GCF_056542305.1. Taxonomy (NCBI): domain Bacteria; kingdom Pseudomonadati; phylum Pseudomonadota; class Alphaproteobacteria; order Rhodobacterales; family Roseobacteraceae; genus Ruegeria; species Ruegeria sp. AD9. The sequence goes on along the minus strand of NZ_JBQFZP010000004.1, from coordinate 119,825 downwards.
TGGCGGTCATTGCCTCGATGTATGCGGTCTATCACGGACCCGACGGCATCAAGGCGATCGCGCAATCGGTGCACCGCAAGACCTCGCGCCTGGCCGCCGGTCTGGAAGAGGCGGGCTTTGCGGTGGAACCTGAAGTGTTCTTCGACACCATCACGGTCGAGGTCGGCCACCTGCAGAACGTGGTGATGGAGGCCGCCGTGGCCCGTGGCGTCAACCTGCGCAAGGTCGGCGAGACCCGCGTGGGCATCAGCCTGGACGAACAGACCCGCCCCGAAACCATCGAGGCGGTCTGGGGTGCCTTCGGCATCGACCGCAAGGATGACAGCTCGAACAAGCAATACCGCCTGCCGGATTACGCGCTGCGCGAAAGCGAGTACCTGACCCACCCGATCTTCCACAAGAACCGGGCCGAGGCCGAGATCACCCGCTATATGCGCCGTCTGGCCGACCGCGATCTGGCGCTGGACCGGGCGATGATCCCGCTGGGCTCGTGCACCATGAAGCTGAACGCCACGATCGAGATGATCCCGGTCACCTGGCCCGAGTTCGGCAACCTGCATCCCTTCGTGCCCGAAGATCAGGCGCGGGGCTATCACGAGATGATTGCGGACCTGAACGACAAGCTGTGCCAGATCACCGGGTATGACGCGATCTCCCAGCAGCCCAACTCGGGCGCGCAGGGCGAATATGCGGGCCTTCTGACCATCCGCAACTATCACTTCGCCCGTGGCGAAGGGCAGCGCAATGTCTGCCTGATCCCGACCTCGGCCCATGGCACCAACCCGGCTTCGGCGCAGATGGTGGGCTGGCAGGTTGTGCCGGTGAAATCGGATGACAAGGGCAACATCGATCTGAATGACTTCCGCGAAAAGGCGGAAAAGCATTCGGACCATCTGGCCGCCTGCATGATCACCTACCCCTCGACCCATGGCGTGTTCGAGACCACCGTGCAGGAGGTCTGCCAGATCACCCATGATCACGGCGGTCAGGTCTATATCGACGGCGCCAACATGAACGCCATGGTCGGCCTGTCGCGCCCCGGTGACATTGGCGGCGATGTCAGCCACTTGAACCTGCACAAGACCTTCTGCATCCCGCATGGCGGTGGCGGCCCCGGCATGGGTCCGATCGGCGTCAAGGCGCATCTGGCCGAGCATCTGCCGGGCCACCCGGAATATGGCACCGCCGTGGGCCCGGTCTCGGCGGCCCCCTTCGGCTCGCCCTCGATCCTTCCCGTCTCATGGGCCTATGTGCTGCTGATGGGCGGTGCGGGGCTGACGCAGGCCACCAAGGTGGCGATCCTGAACGCCAACTACATCGCGGCGCGGCTCAAGGACGCCTATCCGATCCTCTACACATCGGAAACGGGCCGGGTGGCGCATGAATGCATCCTCGACACAAGACCGCTGGACGAGGCGGCGCATGTCACCGTCGACGATGTGGCCAAGCGTCTGGTCGATTCAGGCTTCCACGCCCCCACGATGAGCTGGCCGGTGGCCGGAACCCTGATGGTCGAGCCCACCGAATCCGAACCCAAGGACGAGCTCGACCGTTTCTGCGACGCCATGCTCTCGATCCGCTCGGAAGCGCAGGACATCATCGACGGCAAGATCGACGCGGAAAACAACCCGCTGAAAAACGCCCCTCACACGGTGCGTGATCTGGTCGGCGACTGGGACCGCCCCTACACCCGCGAACAGGCCTGCTTCCCTCCGGGCTCCATGGGCGTCGACAAATACTGGTCCCCCGTCAACCGCGTCGACAACGCATACGGCGACCGAAACCTCGTCTGCACATGCCCACCCATGGACGCATACGAAGACGCCGCAGAGTAACACAACCCAACCCCGCCGAAACATCGGCGGGGTTTTTCGCCAATCGGAAACGCGTGTTCTGATTTGTACCCGTTTCAGATGTCGTTTTCACCCGGTAAAGCGTCTTTTCTGCTTGCTGCAGGTGCGAAGGCCCCCTAGGTCTGTCCGTGGGACACCCCTCCCCAACGAGGGGCGTGTATCTGGAAGGGTAATACACATGACGATCGAACAACCGGCGACGCGGCCGGCAAATCCGCGTTTTTCTTCGGGCCCCTGTGCCAAACCCCCCACATTTGACCTGACAAAACTGGCTGATGCCGCATTGGGCCGGTCGCACCGCGCCGCTGTCGGCAAGGATAAGCTGAAGGCGGCCATCGAAGGCACGCGCGAGATTCTGGGCATTCCGGCGGATTACCGCATTGGCATCGTTCCCGCCTCGGACACCGGCGCGGTTGAAATGGCGCTGTGGTCTTTGCTGGGTGCGCGCAAGGTCGAGATGCTAGCCTGGGAAAGCTTTGGGTCCGGCTGGGTGACCGATGTGGTCAAGCAGCTGAAGATCGACGCCGAGGTGAAGACCGCGGATTACGGGCAGATCGTTGATCTGGCCTCGGTCGATTTCGCAAATGACGTGGTGTTCACGTGGAACGGCACAACCTCGGGTGTACGGGTACCCAATGGCGACTGGATTGCCGATGACCGCCAGGGCCTGACGATCTGCGATGCAACCTCGGCGGCCTTTGCGATGGATCTGCCCTGGGACAAGCTGGATGTAACAACCTTCAGCTGGCAGAAAGTGCTGGGCGGCGAAGCGGCCCACGGGATGCTGATCCTCAGCCCGCGCGCCGTTGAACGGCTGGAAAGCTATACCCCCGCATGGCCGCTGCCCAAGATTTTCCGCCTGACCAAGGGCGGCAAACTGATCGAAGGCATCTTTACCGGGGCAACGATCAACACGCCGTCAATGCTGGCGGTCGAAGATTATCTCTTTGCGCTGGACTGGGCGCGATCGGTGGGCGGATTGCAGGGGCTGATCGCGCGTGCGGATGCCAATGCGGGTGCGGTACACGCGTTCTGCGACCAGAACGGCTGGATCGCAAACCTGGCAGAGGATGAGGCGACACGGTCGAACACTTCGGTCTGCCTGAAGTTCACCGACGCGCGTATTCAGGACGGTGCAGCCTTTGCCAAGGCAGTCGCCAAGCGACTTGAAGCCGAGAATATCGCACTTGATATCGGCGCTTATCGCGACGCGCCTGCGGGCCTGCGCATCTGGTGCGGCGGTACGGTTGAAACCTCGGATATTCAGGCGATGCTGCCCTGGCTGGCATGGGCCTTTGCGACCGAGATCAAAGCGCAGGCGCAGGCTGCCTGAGTTTCATGTGCCGGGCTGAAGCCCGGCCTACCCCATCACTGATGTAAGGCGGGCGTCAGCGCGCTACCCTCTGAAGAATTCAAAGGACCAACCAAAATGGCTCCCAAAGTACTCGTATCCGACAATCTCAGCGAAACCGCAGTGCAGATTTTCCGCGACCGCGGCATCGACGTGGATTTCATGCCCGAGCTGGGCAAAGACAAAGACAAGCTTGCCGAGGTGATCGGTCAATATGATGGTCTCGCCATCCGTTCAGCAACCAAGGTTACACCGACCCTTCTGGAAAAAGCCGACAGGCTGAAGGTCATCGGCCGCGCCGGGATCGGCACCGACAATGTCGACAAAGAGGCGGCCTCGAAAAAGGGTGTGATCGTGATGAACACACCCTTCGGCAACATGATCACCACCGCCGAACACGCCATCGCGATGATGTTCGCCGTGGCGCGGCAAATCCCCGAGGCCAGCACCTCGACCCATGCGGGCAAGTGGGAAAAGTCCAAGTTCATGGGGATCGAGCTGACCAACAAGACACTGGGCGTGATCGGTGCCGGTAACATTGGTGGCATCGTGTGCGAACGTGCGTTGGGCCTGAAAATGAAAGTCATCGCTTATGATCCTTATCTGGGCGAAGAGAAAGCGTCCAAGATGGGCGTCGAAAAGGTCGAACTGGACGAACTGCTGGCGCGCGCCGATTTCATCACCCTGCATGTGCCGCTGACGGATCAGACCCGCAACATCCTGAGCCGCGAGAATCTGGCCAAAACCAAAAAGGGTGTACGGATCATCAACTGTGCCCGTGGCGGTCTGGTCGATGAAGTGGCTCTGGCCGAAATGCTGCAATCCGGCCATGTTGCCGGAGCGGCCTTTGACGTGTTCAGCGAGGAACCCGCCAAGGATAACGCGCTGTTCAACCTGCCCAACGTGGTCTGCACGCCCCATCTGGGCGCGGCGACCACCGAGGCGCAGGAGAACGTGGCCTTGCAGGTGGCTGAACAGATTTCGAACTACCTGCTGACGGGCGCGGTCGAGAACGCGCTGAACATGCCCAGCGTGACAGCGGAAGAAGCCAAGCTGATGGGGCCGTGGATCAAGCTGGCAGGTCATCTGGGCAGCTTCATCGGCCAGATGACGGATGAGCCGGTCAAGGCGATCAACATCCTCTATGACGGTGTGGCCGCTGAAATGAACCTGGCTGCGCTGAACTGTTCGGTGGTCGCGGGGATCATGAAAAAGTTCAACCCCGAGGTGAACATGGTCTCGGCCCCTGTGGTCGCGAAAGAACGCGGGATCAAAATCTCGACCACCAATCAGGATAAGTCGGGTGTTTTTGATGGCTATATCAAGGTCACGGTCGTAACGGACAAACGTGAACGGTCGATCGCGGGTACGGTGTTCAGCGATGGCAAGCCGCGCTTCATCCAGATCAAAGGCATCAATATCGATGCCGAGGTCGGCGCTCATATGCTGTACACCACCAACGAAGACGTGCCCGGCATCATCGGCACGCTGGGTCAGACCATGGGTGAGAACAACGTTAACATCGCCAATTTTACCCTCGGCCGCACAGAGGCTGGCGGCGAAGCGATTGCGTTGCTCTATGTCGACGAACCGGTCCCGGCCGAAGCACGGGCAAAGCTTGCCGAAACAGGCCTGTTCACGCAGATCAAACCGCTGGAATTCGACGTCGCCTGATCGCGGCTGTTGAGTTTGAGGAACAGTTCACGACCCGGTTATGCGAATACCCGGGTCCTTTCTTCTCTGATTTCGCAATCTGAGTCACAAGCGAGCTGACTCATACCGCCGGAGGATTCTATGACATTGCCAGTCTATGCCATTGGTGATCTGCACGGGCAGGTGGCCGAACTGGACCGCGCGCTGTCTCTGATCCAAAGCGATGGTGGCCCCGATGTTCAGATCGTGTTTCTTGGTGATTACGTGGATCGCGGCCCTGACAGTCGCGGGCTGATTGACCGCCTGATTGCCGGACGTGATGCCGGCCGGAACTGGATCACTCTTCTGGGCAATCACGACCGCATGTTTGCCTGGTTCATGGAGGACACTCCGCGCCACGATCCGCATTTGTTGGCGGGATACCACTGGCTGCATGACAGGTTGGGCGGGGTCGACACCCTGCGCAGCTATGGGGTGGAATTCGAAGGTCAGATCCGCCTTGAAAACCTGCACCGTATGGCTCAGACAGCCGTGCCGAAGTCGCACCTGACCTTCCTGCGCGATCTGGTGGTGATGCATCAGACGCCCGAGATTGTCTTTGTTCATGCGGGTATCCGTCCGGGTGTGCCGCTGAATGAACAGCAGGCAAGTGATCTGATCTGGATCAGACAGGACTTCCACGACTACCACGGCCCGCATCCCAAACTGATCGTTCATGGTCACACGCCTGTGGATCAGGCGACGCATTATGGCAACCGGATCAATCTGGACACGGGGGCCGGATACGGACGCCCGACGGGCGTCGCCGTATTCGAGGGACAGAATTGCTGGGAACTGACCGAACAGGGTCGAACACTGTTGACGCCCTGACCGTCCCGCATGGGTATGACACTGGAGATTGGAATATGTACGTCGCCACTTTGCTGACCAACCCGGTTGCACCCTCGCTGGACCGTGCCCTGCCTGAATCGCTGCGCAACGCGTGGGGCGGTGGAGATGTCCTGTGGCTCAGCCCGGACGAGGCGGTCGAGTTTGAGCTGAGTGACATGCCCGCCAATCGCTGGGACGTTTGGGCTGATCTGCAAGGCATGGGCGTGGACCTGATTGTGCAGCCCGCACAGGGGAGGCGCAAAAAGATGCTGTTGGCCGATATGGACAGCACCATGATCCAGCAGGAATGCATTGACGAACTGGCGGATGAGGCTGGCGTCGGCGAAAGGGTCAAGGACATCACCGCCCGCGCCATGAACGGAGAGCTGGATTTCGAAGGTGCTCTGATCGAACGGGTTGGTCTGCTGAAGGATCTGGATGAAAGCGTCATTGGCAAAGTCCTGCGCGAACGGATCACCCTGATGCCCGGCGGACAGGCGTTGCTGGCAACAATGCGAGCCAACGGTGCCTATGCTGCACTGGTGTCCGGTGGCTTTACTGCCTTCACCGCGCGGGTGGCAGAGCTGCTGGGGTTCGATGAAAACCGCGCCAACACTCTGCTGGCCGCAGATGGCAAACTGACGGGCGATGTGGCGCGTCCCATATTGGGGCGGCAAGCCAAGATCGAGGCGCTTGAGCAGATTTCCACGCGTCTTGGGTTGTCCGAAAATGACGTGATCGCCGTGGGCGACGGGGCCAATGATCTGGGCATGCTGGAGCGGGCCGGAACCGGGGTTGCCCTTCACGCCAAGCCGTCGGTGGCCGCGAAATGTGACGTGCGGGTGAATCACGGCGATCTGACGGCACTGCTTTACCTGCAAGGGTACAGTCGCTTGGATTTTACCGAATCCTGACAGGGCTTTTCATTATTTAACATTTGTGTTAAATAGAGGTTATGAGCACGCTTCTGACCACCTTTTCCGCTTTGTCCGATGCCACCCGGTTCTCGATTGTCGAGCAGCTGATGGAGCAGGGCGAACTGCCCGCCGGTGACCTGATCGAAGGGCGCGGAATGTCCGGTGCTGCGATTTCGCGCCATCTGAAAGTGTTGCGCGAGGCAGGGTTGGTGCAGCAGCGCGTGCGGGGCACCCAACGGATGTACTCCATCCGGTCCGACGGGCTGCGGATGATTGCCGACTGGACGATCTCCAAACGGCAATTCTGGGAAAGCAGCCTCGATCGCCTCAGTGATATTATCGAAAGGGAGAAGTCATGGCCGACCTGAAACTGGAACGGGACTTCCCCGTCAGCCCAGAGGATCTGTTTGTATGGATCAGCGACGGCAGCCGGTTGTTGCAATGGTGGGGGCCCGAAGGGATGCACGTGCCTGAGCACAATCTGGATTTCTCGCGCACCGGCCCGTGGTATTCGGTCATGGAAAACGGCGAGGGTCAGCAATACAAGGTCTCGGGCCACGTCACGCATGTCGACCCGCCAAACTCGGTGGGGTTTACCTGGGGCTGGCATGACGATCAGGATCAGCGCGGGGCCGAAAGCCACGTCACCTTCACAGTCACAGCGACGGGCACAGGGTCACGCTTGGTTTTGGACCACCGCGAACTGGCCGATGCCGAAGCAGCCGCGAACCACAATCAGGGCTGGACGTCTTCGCTGCGCAAACTCGAAGCGAAGTGCAAATAAGGTTTCATCAGGGAGGAGCGATATGCCCCAGTATTTGTTTGTTTATCACGGGGGACACACCCCGACCGACCCCGCCGAGATTGAGGCGACCATGGCCGCTTGGGGCGCATGGTTTCAGGGTATGGCCGAAGCGTTAGAGATCCCCGGCAACCCGGTCGGACAGTCCTATACGGTCAGCAGCAGCGGGGTTGTCGACAATGGCGGCGCAAACCCGGCCTCGGGCTTTACCGTGATCAAGGCCGACAGTATCGAAGCCGCGACCGAGATGGCCAAGGGCTGTCCGATGGTCGTCAATGGCTCGGGCTCGGTCGAGGTGGCCGAGGTGCACGAGATCGAGATGTAGGGGCCTTAGCCGGGGAAACCCGGCGCAGGTTTGATCACGCCGCATTCCAGCCCCCGGCGGCTGTATTGCGGGGCGTTCATGAACTTGCGGGTGGCCGGGTGATCGGCCTCCAGCACACCGAGGCTCACCAGAATAGCGGCGATGGCGCATTCGCTGGCCCGCGTGGTGCCATCGGTGATCTTTAGCGCAACGCCCATGCGTTTTTCCGGGATGATGGCCACAAACACCGCCTCGGCCCCGGTCTTGATGGCAACACGCCCGTTCATGGCGCGCATCAGTTCGGTGCAGGCACGGGTCTCACCGGCTACCAGTTCCGGGTGTTTTACCATTGCCGCCACCAATTGCACCGCCGCCTCGCTGGAACGGTCGGACCGATCCGAGGCGCTGGCGAACCATGCCATCGACCGGGCCAGCCCGGCCAGCGACACGGCGAAATTCGGGGCGGAACAGCCGTCAATACCGTAACCGGGGCTGGTTTCGCCTGACGTCTCTTCGATGGCAGACAGGCAGGCCTGCTGCACCGGGTGATCGATTTCCAGATATTCCGGCCCTGCGCCCATATGCTGACCCAGTGTCAGGAAACCACAATGCTTGCCGGAACAGTTGTTGTGGATCTGGCACGGGGTGTCATCCGCCAGGATCAGCCGATCCCGCGCGGCAGTGTCCGCTGGCTCCTGTGGCCCGCAGCGCAAGTCGTGCTCGCTCAGCCCCAGATGATCAAGCCACGCTGTTACGCGGTCGGTATGGATCGCAGCCCCGTTGTGTGACGCGCAGGCCAATGCAAGATGTTCGCTGTTCAATCCGTATTTTGCAGCGGCTCCCGACGTGACCAGCGGAAGCGCCTGAATCATCTTGGCGGAAGAGCGCGGATAGATAACCGCCTGCGGGTCGCCCCAGCTGCGCACGATCTGGCCGGAGTCGTCGCAGATGACCGCGTGGCCCAGATGCAGGCTTTCCAGCAAGTTGCCACGCCACAGTTCTGTCATTGCTACGGGCTGCGTCATCTGGACCTCCGAAATTAATGCGCAAAATTCTGCCAATCGCCCTTTCGCCTGTGGCGAAACCTGCGTTAGTGTGTGTATGTCGGCAATCATCGGAATGCGCAACGGAATAGACGGGCCGGAAGGGTTCGCAGCCATGTCCGATGGATTTGAGGTATCGGTCGAGCTAGGAGGCTGGACAAATGGGATCAATGCTCGTTCGTACGATTGCGGGCCTGTGTGTGGCAGGCATCGCCGCGACTTCTGCAATCGCCCAGCAGGCGACAAGCACAAACCGGGTTGCCGCAAAAACGGACTGGAGCGTTTTTGTCGAAGATGATCCCACCGAATGCTGGAGCGTTTCGGCCCCCAAGGAAACCGTGAACACCCGGGGCGGGCGCGTCGTATCCGTGCGGCGCAGCGACATTCTGTTGTTTGTGTTCTATCGGCCCAATGCCGAGGTCAAAGGACAAGTGACCTTTACCGGCGGCTACCCGTTTGCTCCGGGATCGACGGTGAACCTGAATGTCGACGGGTCCGAGTTTGAACTGTTCACCGAAGGTGAGTGGGCCTGGCCTGCGTCAGATGCAGATGACGCCAAGATCGTCACCGCGCTGAAACGCGGAACCGAGGCTGTTCTGACTGCCCGGTCCGAACGCGGCACGCAAACCAAGGACACCTTCTCGCTGCTGGGCTTTACCGCAGCAATCGAAGACGCCGAAAAGCGCTGCACCAAGTAAGCACCCCGGCCTGAGCAATTGGTCCCGTCTTTGGCGGGGCTTTTTTTGATTGGGCTACGGTCAACGGCGTTCAGCAATTGCTACGGCATTCCTGAAATGTCCGTTGGTTCAGGAATTACCCCTGACGCAGTGAGCATGGCATGTATCTGTCCCCGGTGATGGGTTTGGTGGTTGAAGAGCTGAACGGCACAGACAGCTCTTGGCATTTCAATTTTGGCAGAGCCGTCCGGAGGGTACCATTTGATCGCGCCCTTGAGATCTGTGTCGGTTGTACCGGCTGCCCACCGTTCGATTTCCGCGTCTCGTTGTATGCGTAAGCTTTTGAAGTCAGACCAGTCTGTTGGACTGGTCAGTGAGTGTGTGATCGTATCTTGTGGGCGTTCATTGCCTTTGATGCGCTCAAGTATAAGCGCGTCGGCCCAATAGAGGTGGTTCAATGTCCCGGCGATGGACTGAAAGAATGCGCCTCGATCTAACCAACGCTCGGCATTCGTCAATTCGTTGGCCGCTGCAACGAGTGAGGAGTTTTGCCAGCTGTTGTAGCGTGCCATGAGTTGGCAATATTCGGCAGAAATCATTTCTAATGACCTTAGTGCTATTGGAGGGATTGTGGAAAGATGGGGCGTTTTGCATTGGCATTGAGCAAATTGCGCCTTCAACCGGGCAGGCTAGCGCGTCGCCGAGTGAAGCCATGTTAGATGCGCTACCGACTTTGCGTAAGTCTTTTCTTATTCGTGCCTGTCGGGGTTTAGGATCACCAAGTACCGCTTTCGGTACGCGCCGATTGACAAGGGGACCGCCCTTTCTTGTTTTCTGATATCCCGAGCAAGTCCGGTATGTGCCGCCTTCGACCGGTATGCCACACAAGCGCTTCCGTCGCGGCTATGTTGAAACCTTCTGAGGTGGGAACTCTTCGACACCGCAGAACTCAATCACAACGTGGACCAGTACTGTAATTCCCTCCAGAGCGTGGGTTGTAACTTTACGCAGGATCAACGCGTTTACTTGATCCGTGTCAAAGTGTGCTTTGACGGTTTCTGAACTAATCAGTTCAAGAGAAACCAAGGAGTTGCCACCATGCTGAACAAATCTCTTGCCGCGCTGATGATGATATCGGCCATGCTGCTGAGCGCCTGTGAAAACAAGGGCGAGACTTATCCCGTAACCGGCGAACAATGCGGACCGAATGATCCGGTCAAGACCCTGGATGCCGAAGATTGCTATGTCCCACCCGCGGGTGTCTGACGCGGAACCGCATTTCCGTTGATTCAGAGGGCCAACCTGCATCTAAACCTTTCTGGCAAAACATGTTACTCTGGCCTGACCCCTGCTGAATAGATGAATGAGGCGGCCATGCGTCTGATCTTGATTGCACTGCTTTTGCCAGCCACTGCAACCGCCGACCCGGCGTTGGAATGTTCCGACGCCGGATCACAAGTCGAAATCGGATCCTGCGTCGGAGAGATGGAAACACGGGTGTCGCGTGCGCTGCAGGTGAGTTTTGATTTGGCGGTACAATCTGCCAAGGAGCTGGATGAGGTCACCGGGCGGATAGTGGCTGAACCTGCCCTCATAGCGGCGCAACAAGCCTGGGAAACCTATCGCGATACGCATTGCACCGCCGTCGGCGCGTCGTTTGGTGGCGGATCGGGTACAGGTATCGCAATCACATCATGCCGGGTGAATTTGGGGCGGGCACGCGTTGAAGAACTGTTGAGTTTTGCAGACTGACTGAAACGATTCCTTTTGATCTTTGCACAGGTTCCTATATAGAGGCGCATCCCAAGCCAGAATCCTTGAAGATACGCCCCAGCAGGTACCACAATGTCGCCCAAAGCGCCGATCACGCAAGACGTCATGACTCTCCCTCGTAAATTGCCCGAGGGGAAGGTGAACCTTGTCGGTCTCACCCGCGACCGTTTGCGCGAGGTTCTGATCGAACATGGCACGCCGGAAAAGCAGGCCAAGATGCGCACCGGTCAGATCTGGCAGTGGATCTATCAATGGGGCGTGCGCGATTTTTCCGCGATGACGAATCTCGCCAAAGCGTACCGTGCGCAACTGACCGAAAACTTTGTGGTCGAGATCCCTGAGGTCGTGACCCGACAGGTGTCCGAGGACGGCACCCGCAAATATCTGTGCCGAATCGCGGGTGGGCACGAGGTCGAGGTGGTCTACATCCCCGAAGAAGATCGCGGTACGCTGTGCATTTCATCTCAGGTCGGATGTACACTGACATGTTCGTTTTGTCATACCGGCACCCAGAAGCTTGTACGTAATTTAACATCTGCCGAAATTGTCGGGCAGATCATGATGGCGCGCGACGATCTTGACGAATGGCCGACCCCCGGTGCGCCAAAGGATGAAACGCGCCTTCTGTCGAACATCGTTCTGATGGGAATGGGTGAGCCGCTTTACAACTTCGAAAACGTCCGCGACGCGATGAAGATCGCGATGGACCCCGAGGGGATATCCCTGTCGCGCCGCCGCATCACGCTGTCGACCAGCGGAGTGGTACCCGAAATTGCACGCACCGCCGAGGAAATCGGCTGTCTTCTGGCGATCTCGTTCCATGCAACCACGGATGAAACCCGCGACGTTCTGGTCCCGATCAATAAGCGCTGGAATATCAATGAGTTGTTGCAGGCGCTGGCCAGCTATCCCAATGCCTCGAACTCCGAGCGGATCACGTTCGAATACGTGATGCTGGACGGTGTGAATGACAGTGACGAGGATGCCCATCGTTTGATCGACCACATCAAGCGCCACAAGATTCCGGCCAAGATCAACCTGATCCCGTTCAACGAATGGCCCGGTGCACCGTACAAGCGCAGCTCGAACAACCGCATCCGCGCTTTTGCCAACATCATCTATCAGGCAGGCTACGCCTCTCCCATTCGCAAGACACGGGGCGAGGATATCATGGCGGCGTGCGGTCAGTTGAAATCGGCAACCGAACGTGCCCGAAAATCGCGCAAACAGATTGAGTCCGAAGCCGGTTTAACCCGGTAGTTTTTCTGTCCGGTTCATCATGGATCGGGTGGTCGTGCTTTGATTGTCCAAAATGACCGCCTGCACGCATGAAGTGTGCCTGTAAACTTAATGTTTCAGATACTGATTCAATATGCATAATTTGCTATATTTTAAAGATTCAATGCCGCAGGATGCAGGTTCAAATCGAAGCACAAGGCGGTGAGATTCTGGGACCTGAGCTGGTAAGAGATCCCAGAGCCGCTAGAATAAGAACTCTGTCGTCACGTGGCGCTCAGGCGAACTGATTTTCAGGTGGGTCGTAATAATGGACTCCTATCTACGAATAATTCTCCAGCACAAAGCCATTGCGTGCGCGATACTTCTGATTTCTTCAGGACTGGCAACGGCGGATGGTCACAACGCTCATATCGCGATCGAAAATCCAGCAGAGCTGAGCAAGGATGAGGCCGCGGCCCACTACCATTCACTAAGCCGTCGCATGGCACGGGGGTATGCCGCGGCGCAACTGGATCTGATCCTCAACTACCAAAGCTGGCCGCTTTTTAACGACGCGCCTTATATCTCGGCCACGCACGGGCAGCGTTACGTAAACTCGTATGCCAACCGAATGGCACATAACTACGGGACATTGCAGCAAGGCGAAAAACTTCCCATGGGATCGGTGCTTGCCAAGGACAGCATGACGGTGACCGATGAAGGTCACATACATCCAGGCGCCATGTTCATAATGGAAAAATTGCCAGACGGTACCAGCCCGATCACCGCTGACTGGCGTTATATAATGGTGCTGCCGGACGGGTCGGTGTTCGGGGATACTATGGGGGACCGCGCCAGTGAGGTCGCGTACTGCCATGTCTGTCACGAGCAAGTGGCGGATCGCGACTATACGTTCTTTATCCCCGAAGAATATCGGGTGGGAAACTAAGCCGGTTCACCCGGCAGCTTGAGTTCTGTCGCCTCACGGCGGCTGAGCTGTTCGCCTTGTTTTCGTTTGGACAGTACCTCGCGGGCCAACGCGTATTTGTCATCCTGCCAGAAGATCAGGCATCCGTTGCAGCCCTTGCCGCAGCATCCTTCCGTGCCGATGCGGTTTGTCTTGAACCGGCGTTCGTTACCGTCTTCGCCAATCTTTTCAACCAGATCATCGCGACGGCGTGCATAAGCTGTTGAATTGTCGCGACCGGAGGTTTCCAATCCCTGCACGAGCTTGTCAAAGCGAATGCGGCTCCAGTGTTCGTCGGTCAGGGCGCGTTCCTTGCGCAGCACTGAATAGACCGGAAAACGGGAGCGCAGATCGTCGATATCCTCGTGATCAAACAGGGTGAAAGGCAACCGGATGATGGTTTTTGTGCTGCCATGAACCACGTCCAACCGTGCGCCATCATGGGCGCGTTCGAAATCGTAGACCCGCAGCAGAACTGTGTCGCGTGCGACTGGCGAGACGAAATCCAGCACATCACCCGGTTCCAGCTTGTTCTTCACCTCAACCAGAAAGGCATCCTCGGTCACTTCGGTGACGATCCCGGCATATTCCCATTGCGCGATCGAGGCCGTGTGTTCGTAATCATGTGCATAGTTTGTCAGCCGACCCTCGTGAAAGGCCAGTGTATAGCCGCGATTTCCGACGGTTTCGAGCTCGCGCATGTAAGGCTTGGGGTCCCAGTTTTCGGGATCCGCGAAATAGTCATCGATGGCCATACGATAGGCCCGCGCGACGATCGCGGCGTAGTATTCCGATTTGCCGCGCCCTTCGACCTTGAGGCTGTCGACACCGATTTTCAGGTACTCGTCCAGCTTCGGCATGATGCAGAGGTCGCGTGAGTTTAGGATGTACGAGCCGCGATCATCCTCTTCGATGGGCATCAGGTCACCGGGGCGACAGCCTTCTTCCAGCAGGAATTCGAACAGGTCGGCGTTTTCTTCGGTGATACGCAATTCCTGATGCGTACCATCCTTGAGGCGCAGTTTCAGACCATAGTTCCAGCGACAGGAATTGGCGCAGTTGCCCTGGTTGGCCCCGCGTTCGGCCATGAAATTCGACAGCAGGCAGCGGCCCGAATAGGTCATGCACATAGCGCCGTGCACGAAGGCTTCTAACTTGATATCAGGGCATTTCTCACGGATCTCGACCAGTTCGGGATAGGAAACCTCACGCGCCAGAACCACCAGCTCGGCCCCCTGATCCTGCCAGAACTTCACCGACAGCCACGAACAGATATTGGCCTGGGTCGAGATATGCAGCGGCAGTTCGGGCGCGCGCTCGCGGACGTATTGGAATACGCCCGGATCGGCGATGATCAACCCGTCGGGCTGCACCTTGCGCACCGTGTCGATGTATTCGTCCAGTTTCGGGATGTCTTTGTTATGCGAGAACAGGTTCAGTGTCAGGTAGGCGCGCCGGCCATGGTTGTGGCAGAACTCGACCCCTTCAATTACCTCGTCCAGCGAAAACTCGGACTTGGTGCGCAGCGACATATCCGGCGTGCCCAGATACACGGCGTCTGCCCCATAGAGGATGGCGAGTTTTAGTTTGCGCAGATTGCCCGCAGGCATCAGCAACTCGGATCTGGGCTGGGTCATGGAAGCTACCTGACAAAGGATCAAGGCGGCCTTCTACGCCATAATCATTGCGCCCAAAACCCTGTTATCTGCGACGGAACCGCGCTGTGCCGAAAACTTCGATCAGTTGTTGGCGCACCGGCTCGGGTTGCGCCTCGACTGCGTTCAGAACCTCACGCAGTTCGGCGCGCAGCCCATGCATCTGATCAATCAGCGAGATCATCATCGACAGCGCATCGGCCTCCATGTCGTATTGCTCGTGCAACTCGCAAGCCAGTTCCAGCCGGGCAACGTCGATACTGTGATAGACCAGCCCCTGCTCCGATTGTTCAGGGATCACGATCTCGGCCGCAAGATATTCGGTCAGGCGGTCAGAGGTCAGGCGCGAGACGGTTTCGATCAGTTCCTTTTCGGTCAGGGTCATGACGGCATTCCTTTCCGCGGATCGTAGCGGTGCGTTTCGCGCCAGGTCTCCATGAACTGCCTGAGGTCATCATCGATCTTGTCGGGCATCGAGACAGTCAATTCGATCAGTTGGTCGCCGCGCTGGGATGAGCCGCGTTTCTTCACCCCCTTGCCGCGCAGGCGAAGGGTTTTACCGCTGCTGGTGCCCGCCGGAACATTGACGTTTACACCGCCATCGATTGTGGGGGCGGCGACTTTGCCGCCCAGAATGGCCTCATCTATGCTGATCGGCAGCGTAATATGGATGTCGTCGCCCTGACGGTCAAACACCGGATGTTTGGCGACCGTGACGGTCACCAACGCATCCCCCGGAGGGCCTTCGCCATAACCCGGAGCACCCTTGCCGCGCAGACGGATGGTTTGACCCTCGGTTATACCGGCGGGGATCTTGACCTCGATCCGGTTACCGTCTGGTAGGGTCAGTTTCTGGCTGGCGCCAAACACGGCATCCAGAAAGCTGATCTGAAGGGAATAGTTCAGGTTATGCCCTGGCGCATGAAATTCATGTCTTTGCTGGCCGCCAAATCCACCGCGGCCGCGCATGAATTCGGCAAAGATGTCCGACATGTCGTCCGGGTCCGCCTGACGCCCGCGATAGGGGTTTCCAGCGGCCTCGGCATAGTCCCGGTAATAGTGTTGTTGCGGGCGTTCCTGACCCGATGCGTCGATTTCGCCATTGTCGAAGCGGGCGCGGGTTTCAGGATCTTTCAGCAAGTCATACGCGGCAGCGGCGGCCTTGAATTTGGCCTCGGCCTTGGCATCGCCGGGTTTCAGGTCCGGGTGGCACTCCTTAGCAATACGCCTGTAGGCTTTCTTGATTTCGTCGGCGCTGGCGTCTTTCGGTACGCCAAGGACGGAATAGGGATCGTCGCTCATCTCACACTCGCGGGTCAGGGCAGGTCTGATCTTGATGAATGTGTTCTATCACGTGTTTTCAACGGGTCAAAAGGAAGAGGCAATTGAATTGTCTCGAAAAAACTCAGAAGCCTGCTAATATCTTCATATTTCTGATTGTAGATAGACGGAGGCCATCCCATGTCGCGCAGAATCAAATCCGCTTTGGCCCTGCTGGCCGGCAATGCCATCGGGCTGTTGTTGGCTTCGCTGATACTGTCCGGTTTCGCGATCAAACCGATCTCTTTTATCGTGGTTGTGATCGTTTTCACTGTCGTTCAGGTGATCGCCGAGCCCTTGATACTGAAGCTTGGCGAAAAGAAAGCGCCCGCATTGAAAGGCGGGATAGCCCTGGTCGTGACATTTGTGGGCCTGCTGGTGACCGACCTCATCGCGTCGGGGCTGACCGTTGGTGGTATCTCGAACCTGCTGGCGGCGACGCTGCTTGTCTGGCTGGGGGCGCTGATCGCCAGCGTGGTGCTGCCGATCTACGTTTTCAAGGATCTGCGTGCCGCGAAGAAGTAATCACAGCGCGTTCAGGCTGACCTCGATCGCCTGCCACAGTTCGTCCACCGGTTCGCATCCAACGGACAGGCGGATGAAGGCCGGGTCGACGCTATCGCCCCAGCGCGCGCGGCGTTCGGCCGAGCTGTGAACACCTCCGAAGGATGTGGCGGGGCGCAAAAGCGGGCAGGTGTTGATGAAGGCTTCGGCCTTGTCTTCGCTCTCCAAAGTCAAGGATAGCAGAAATCCGAACCGGGCCGTTTGTGCCTGCGCCAGTGCGTGCGATGGATCATTGGCCAGCCCGGGATAGCGGACCTGTTTGACCGCTGGGTGAACTGCCAACCGTTCTGCTATTACCTGAGCCGAATTGCACATCCGGTCGAACCGGACATCCAGCGTTTCCAACCCGCGATGCAGCAACCATGCCTCATGCGGTCCGGGGATCGAGCCGGAGACCTTCCGCCATTCCTCGACCCGTTCCATGATGTCACTGTTGCGGCTGGCCACATGGCCCATCAGCATGTCGGAATGCCCGCCCATCGCTTTGGTGTCGGACGACACGACCACGTCGATGTCCAAATCCAACGGACGCTGACCCAACGGCGTCATCGTCGTATTGTCGGCAATCGTCACCCCGCCAGCAGACCGCACCTGTTCGGCTATGGCTTTCAGGTCAATCATGTCCAGACCGGGGTTCGAAGGGCTTTCGACGAACACAACGTCAAACCCGTCAAAACCACTTGCGGCAAACGCAGTGGTCGGGCGCTCTTCAATTGTCACGCCAAGACGCGAAAGGAACCGGTCGGCCAGCAGACGGGTGACATAGTACCCGTCCGAAGGAATCAGAAGGCGCGACCCGGCTTGCACCGTTGCAAAAAGAGCCGCAGAAATTGCGGCCATCCCCGAAGGAAAACTTAGGCAAGGCGCGTCTTCCAGATGGGACAAAACATGCTCAAGATGTGCCCAGGTGGAGTTATCGACACGGCCATAGGTCGGGTGACCGTCCGGCGCGCCCGGCAGATGGAACATGCTGCTTTGCGTCAGTGGAAGGGCGACGGGTTCGCCTTTTGACAACGCGTTGCCACGCAGGTGGAGCATTTCGCCTGTCTTTGGGGGGTTCATCGCTCAGCGCCCCGGAATTTCGTCGCGGGGCGGGGCGGGTTCCCAGTTCTCGATGATCTCGGCCGCCTCCTGCGCGGTATCGACAAAGCGGAACAGGTCCAAATCCTCTTCCGAGATCGTACCGGCATCCGCCAGTGCGTCCCAGTTGATAACCTTCTCCCAGAACGCGCGGCCAAACAGCAGGAATGGCACGCGGTCCATCCGGCCGGTCTGGATCAGGGTCAGGGATTCGAACAGCTCATCCAGCGTCCCAAACCCACCGGGAAAGATGGTGATGGCGCGGGCGCGCATCAGGAAGTGCATTTTGCGGATCGCAAAATAGTGGAAATTAAAGCTGAGCTCTGGCGTCACGAAACTGTTTGGCGCCTGCTCGTGCGGAAGCACGATGTTCAGCCCGATCGAGCACCCGCCCGCTTCGTGTGCACCGCGATTGCCAGCTTCCATCACACCGGGGCCGCCGCCAGTGACGATCACATTCTCGCGGCAGCCGGTTTCTTTTGATTTTACGGTCATCAGCCGGGCAAACTCACGCGCTTCATCGTAATATTTCGACAAGCTGGCCAGAGTCTCTGTCCGCGCGGTGTGCTTTTGCGAGGGTTCGGGGATGCGGGCGCCGCCGAACATGACGATGGTCGACGTGATCTCACGCTCGGTCATGATCATTTCGGGTTTCAGCAACTCAAGCTGCAAACGTACAGGGCGCAGCTCGTCCCGGCACAGAAACTCGTCATCCGCGAAAGCCAGACGGTAGGCCGGAGAGCGTGTTTGCGGTGTGTCCGGAACCTCTTTCGCGGTCGAGCGGTCGGTCTGCGCATCGCGAAACGGACTGTGACGGTCTTCTCTCATCGGTGATCGATCCCTGCTTGCGTGTTTGACAAACAGCTATAGGGTTCGCGGGCAGAGTGCCAGTCACGGAAAGACGAGAATGAATTGGAAAAGTGAAATATCGGCAGCACGGGACCGCATCGCGGGATATGCGCAGGTGACCCCTGTTATGGAAAGCAACATTCCCGGCTATCCGGTTGAACTGAAACTCGAGCACATGCAGCATACTGGCAGTTTCAAGGCGCGGGGTGCGTTCAATACGCTGCTCAGCTCGGACGTGCCGGCTGCGGGTGTGGTCGCCGCATCCGGTGGCAATCATGGTGCGGCGGCGGCCTATGCAGCGCAGACGCTGGGGTATCCTGCAAAAATATTTGTGCCGGAACTGGCGGGCCCGTCCAAGATCGCACTGATCCGGCAAACCGGTGCCGACCTGAGTGTTGTTTCCGGTGAATACGCGAACGCGCTGACCGCAGCGCAAGAGCATGAGGCAACGACGGGTGCAATGCAGATCCATGCTTATGACGCCCCGGCCACGGTGGCGGGGCAAGGGACCTGTTTTGCCGAATGGGACGCCCAGGGCTTGCAGGCGGATACGGTACTGGTCGCTGTTGGCGGCGGCGGGCTGATCGCAGGGGCGCTGGCCTGGTTCGGTGGCGCGCGCAAGGTTGTGGCGGTCGAGCCGGAAACGTCCTGTGCGTTGAATGCAGCGTTGCGCGCTGGTGAACCGGTCGATGTTTCCGTGTCGGGGATCGCCGCAAACGCGCTGGGCGCGCGGCGGATCGGCGAAATCTGTTTTGAACTGGCACAGGGTATGAGTTCGGTTCTGGTGTCAGACGATGCCATCGCGGCGGCACAGCAAGCGCTTTGGCGCGCGCATCGCATTCTGGTAGAACCTGCCGGCGCGACCGCATTGGCCGCCTTGACCTCGGGTGCGTATCGACCTGAACCGGGTGAGCGCGTGGCCGTTCTGGTTTGTGGTGCAAATATCGCACCGGACCCGTTCGCTGGGTAAATTATCGGGTTGTGGATGTGGATGGTGGATTTTATCTATAATCCATGACTGCAATGATCTCCGACACGATTTACCAAAGCCTCAGCCAGCGGATCATCACCGGAGAGCTAGCGGCCGGTGAAAAGCTGCGGCAGGACCATATTGCCCGAACCTTCGATACCAGCCATGTTCCGGTGCGCGAAGCCTTGTTGCGGCTTGAGGCGCATGGGTTGGCCCGGCATGAACCGCGCAAGGGAATGCGTGTAACAGCATTAGACCCGGCAGAGGTTCGGGAGGTGATCGAAATGCGCGTGGCGTTGGAAACGCTGGCGTTGCAGCAATCGATGCAAAACATGTCTCCGGTCGCGTTGGAAAAGATCGAGAACGCACGTATCGCCTGTGACGAGGCGCAGTCGATGCCGCAATGGGAGGCCCTCAACAGAACGTTCCATCGCGCCATCCTGACACCTTGCGGGCTGCCTCGGCTTTTGCACGCAATCGACGATCTGCATATCGCAAGCGCACGCCATCTGTTCGCGCAATGGCGGTTGAAATGGGTGCAGAGGGCTGACACGGATCATGCGGCCATTGTGCGGGCGTTGAAGCGCAAGGAAATGGCCACAGCAACGGCGATCCTGACCCGCCATATCCGGCGCGCAAGCTGATGACCCTGAGCCTCAGACGCAATTGGGCCCGTCTGCGTCGCATTGCGCCATGGGTCGGGCTTGCGTATAGGCCAAATCAACGTGAACATATTCTGTAGGGAGACACTCCATGTCCAACGCGCAACTGGAAGCCGCCATCGAAACCGCCTGGGAGGCACGCGAGACCATCACGCCCGCCACCACAGGCGAGCAGCGCGAGGCGATCGAGGATACGCTGAATGCGCTGGACAGTGGCTCGTTGCGCGTGGCGGAAAAGCTGGAATCCGGTGACTGGCACGTAAACCAATGGGCCAAAAAGGCGGTTCTGCTGGGCTTCCGTATCAAGGACATGGAAATCCAGCCGGGCGGTCCGCAGGACGGCGGCTGGTGGGACAAGGTGGACAGCAAGTTCGCCGGTTGGGGTGAAAACCAGTGGCGGTCTGCCGGGTTCCGCGCGGTTCCAAACTGCGTTGTCCGCAAATCCGCTTACATCGCACCGGGCGTGGTGCTTATGCCGTCTTTCGTGAACCTTGGGGCCTATGTTGACGAAGGCACGATGGTTGATACCTGGGCCACCGTCGGATCCTGCGCACAGATCGGCAAGAATGTGCACCTGTCGGGTGGCGTTGGTATTGGCGGAGTGCTTGAGCCGATGCAGGCTGGTCCCACCATCATTGAAGACAATTGCTTTATCGGCGCGCGCTCGGAAGTGGTCGAGGGATGTATCGTCCGCGAAGGCTCGGTTCTGGGGATGGGCGTGTTCATTGGTAAGTCCACCAAGATCGTGGACCGCGAAACCGGAGAAGTCATGTATGGCGAGGTTCCGCCCTATTCGGTTGTGGTCGCGGGTTCCATGCCGTCGAAGAACAACGTCAGCCTCTATTGCGCTGTGATCGTGAAGCGGGTTGACGAAAAGACCCGCTCGAAAACGGGCATCAACGAATTGCTGCGGGACTGATCGTTCTGATTAACGCGCAAGGCCGGGGCATAACTGCTCCGGCCTATTTGTTTTTTGGGTCAAGCCGACTGAACCAGATACGAAGTTCTTGGCCGCGATCAGCTTTGAAGTGCTGCTTAGCGGTTCTCACCCTGCATGGCTTCGACTTCAGTGCTTCCTGTGTTTACTTCAGCACTTTCGGTTTCGCTGCCGCCTTCGGATTCACCGTTGCCTTCGGTTTCACCATCGCCGCCGGATTCAACTCAACAGCTTTTCGGGCCGGAGGCATTCAATCAATGAGGGAGGCCGAGACTCGCGTTCACTGAGTCTCTCGCCCATCTTATCCCTTGATCGGATACCGGTCCGGTTCCTCGAAAACATCGATAACCCGTGTGCCGGCCTTGATTTTGCCGCCATGTTCCACGCCTGACGGGATCGAATAACTGTCGCCAGAGCGGTAGGTCCGGGTCTGCCCGTCGATGGTCAATTCAATCTCACCCTCGACCACTGTGCCCCATTGGGCTTTGTGAGAATGTAAGGGCAACTCGAAATCCTGAAGAAAAGTAAAGAACGCCACCAACCCTGCATCCGACCGGATCACGGCCGTTTGCACCACGTCGTCGGGGAACGGTACGTCGAGGCTGGGAAAACTCGTTATGAAATCTGGGTAGGGCATGAAGGCGTCCTTTGGTATCCGGGATAGGTTTATTCTGGGTACTATGGGCGCAAGGCGGGGCTCCTACAATTGTTGGCTGCTTGACCGCGAACCGGCGCGGGGCTATGGCCCGGTGCATGGAGAAGCAAAAGAAACCCTCACGTCAGCAAGTCTATACCCTTCTGGTCCAGATTGGCCGCAAGGAGGGCGACGGCCTGCCAGATGGGGCGACCGGCGCGGCACTGATGTGCTATGCCAGCGGCGTGGATGAGGCCGAGGCCGTGCGTGAGACGGTTGCGATCCTTAAGCAGGCAGACACCGCACCGCTGGACGTCACCGGATATGGCACATTGGCCGAGCGTGAAGCGCAAGGCCACGATATCGAGCCGGACGAACGTGCGCTGATGCAAAGAGCATTGGATGAAAACGCAGTGATCGTCGCGCAGATGACACCGTTTTTCGAAGACGAAGCACAAGCCTAGTTTCGCGACCCGAACCACTTGCGATAGATTTCGTCATAGGTTCCGTCTTCGCGCAGGCCGAGCAATGCCTGGTTAACATCCTCGACCAGCGGTGATCCGGTCGGAAATGCGATGCCGTAATTCTCGCGCAGGAAGACGCCACCTGTCATCGATGCAATCCGCCGCCCTTCATGAGCTGCGAAGTAGGACAGGATCGGCGCGTCGAACACGACGGCATTCAGTTCTTCGGCTTTGAAGGCGTCCAGCATCTCGTTCAGTCCGGGGTAGCCGGTGAACTCGATCTCGCGCCGGTTCAGAAAGCTCGCCGCTGTAGACCCCGAGATTGTCCCGACATTCTTGCCGTAAAGGTCGTTCACCGAATTCACGCTGCCGGTAATCGCGTCCACCGTCATGACCGAGGTGATGCGGGCGGTAAACACCGACACGATGAACAAGGATGACACCACCAGGGTAACCCCCAGCATACGACCGAACGGTGTTCGCGGCATTCGTTCTTCGAACCCGCCATTCACAACCAAATTCAGTGCCCACCAGAACGATGGGAACCACGCCTCGTTAAGGTTGCGGTCGAAATAGGGTTGGGCACGGCGTTCAAAGCTCCACATCAGCATGCCGCCACCGAGGAGAATGGCAAAGGCCAGCCCGATAGCGATGAAAAGTTCTTTCGATAGCAGAGCCTGCAAAATCGAAGGTTTTCGTACCGCGTCCGAGGGCACCATGATCTGAAGACCCGCTTCAAAGATCGGCTGAGAAAAGTCCATTTGCGTTTCGCGCAGGGCGGTGATCGAGATATTGGCGATGGCAAGGTCTGCAGATCCGCTCTGCACGGCACCCAACATGTCAGAAAACGCGTCGACGCGGTTGACCGTGTAGTCCCAGTTCAGAGCCTCGGCCAGGGCCGCCAGCAAATCCATGGAAAAACCGGTTTCATGGCCGCCCTCGACATAGGAAAACGGCGGGCGGGTCACTGTTGTGACCGAAAGGGACTGTGCCAGGCTCTGCTGTGCGATGACGGCGAAAGTCAGGCAGATCAGTGCGAAGAGGGCGCGCTTCATATTCAATTCACCTGTTTCGCGGCCCTGTAACGCGAATTTGTGGCGGGCGGCAAGGTGGTCGCAGGGTAAAGTTCCATGTTTTATTGGGGTGCCGCTTTGACATCTACATATTCGGATGACCGTTTTTTTACGGATTGGGGTTGGAAAACCGGCCAAATCGTTGAATCTGTGCGCGAACCCGCGTCAGACACAGTTTCAGAGGTCCCCGCATGACTGATCCCGTCCAATTGACAGCCGAACTGATCCGTTGCCCTTCGGTCACACCTTCAGAGGGCGGAGCACTTGTTTTGCTTGAGACAGTGCTGTCGGAGGCAGGTTTCGAATGCACGCGCGTCGATCGCGGCGGCATCAGTAACCTGTTCGCACGTTGGGGGCAGAAAGGTCATGCGCGTAGTTTCGGATTTAACGGTCACACAGACGTCGTCCCTGTCGGCGACGAAGCTGCCTGGACTGCGCCGCCCTTCGGGGCCGAAGTGCGGGATGGTGTGATGTATGGGCGCGGTACTACCGATATGAAATCCGGTGTTGCGGCTTTTGCGGCTGCCGCAATGGATTTCGTGCGTGACACCCCGCCGGATGGGGCAATTGTTCTGGCGATTACCGGTGATGAGGAAGGCGATGCGTTGGACGGCACCACTGCGCTTCTCGATTACATGGAAGGTGCCGGAGAGCGTATGTCGGTCTGTCTGGTGGGTGAGCCAACATGCCCGAACAAAATGGGTGAGATGATCAAGATCGGTCGCCGGGGCTCAATGACTGCGTGGTTTAAGATTACAGGTGTGCAGGGACATTCGGCTTATCCACATCGGGCCAAAAACCCTCTGCCCGCCATGGCGCGGCTGATGGATCGGCTTGCCAGTCATGAACTAGATCAGGGCACGGACCATTTCGACGCCTCCACACTGGCTGTTGTTACCATCGACACCGGAAACGCCGCGACCAACGTGATCCCGGCGCAATGCAGCGGAGCGGTCAATATCCGCTTTAACGATCTGCATTCCGGAGCCAGCCTGAGTGACTGGTTGCAATCAGAAGCGGATCAGGTGGCAGCTCAGTACGGTGTCGAAATCGGTGTCACGATCAGCATTTCGGGTGAAAGTTTCCTAACCCCACCAGGGCCTTTGTCGGATCTGGTGGCCAAAGCGGTCGAAGCCGAGACCGGCGTAACACCCGAACTGTCGACAACCGGGGGCACTTCGGATGCGCGCTTTGTCAAAGACCATTGTCCGGTGGTGGAGTTCGGCTTGGTCGGGCGCACGATGCATCAGGTGGACGAGTGTGTTGAGGTTGCGCAGATCGAGCAGCTCAAATCGATCTATACCCGTATCCTGACGGATTATTTCGCCTGATCCATGCAACGCACATTGGTGATCATGGTCAAGGAACCCAGACCGGGTCGTGTCAAGACGCGGCTGGGGCGTGATATCGGCATGGTTGGTGCCGCGTGGTGGTTTCGGCATCAGACCCGCGCCTTGATCCGCAGGCTACGTGATCCCCGTTGGCAGATTGTGCTGGCCGTGTCGCCCGATGCAGAAGGCCTTGTAAGCCGTGTCTGGCCCGTTGACCTGCCACGCGCGCCGCAGGGGTCCGGTGACCTAGGTGGCCGGATGAAGCGGATGTTGCGCGGAATGCCCAAGGGGCCGGTTTGCCTGATTGGTGCGGATATTCCGGGTATTTCGCGTGCACATATTGCCCGTGCTTTTGGTGCGCTTGGGCGATCCCAGATGGTGTTCGGCCCCGCGCCGGATGGCGGCTATTGGCTGGTCGGTGCGCAGCGTTATGGCGCGCTGCCCGCAGGTCTGTTCCACGATGTGCGCTGGTCGACAGAACATGCATTGGCCGACACACTTGCCTCAATCCCAAACTGCCGTGTGACCCTGCTGGACCAACTGCGCGATGTGGATACGGTTGCTGATCTGAAACCCTGAGGTTTTTTGGTCATGACGCGGTCGCAAACGCGTGCTACGCCGGAAGCATGACTCGCATCCCCACCAAGCAGGAGGTCCTTGACTGGATCTCGGCGAACCCCACCCTGACCTCGAAACGCGACATCGCCAAAGCCTTTGGTATCAAGGGCGCGGATCGCATTGACCTCAAGCGCATCCTCAAAGAGCTTGAGGCCGAAGGACACCTTGAAAAACGCAAGCGCAGCTATCGCGATCCGGACCGTCTTCCACCTGTCAGTGTCTTGCAGGTGAAAGAGCCGAATGCCGATGGTGATCTGTTCGCCCGACCACTGGAATGGCATGGCGAAGGGGTCGAGCCCATCGTTCTGATCATCGCGCGGGCCAGCGACCCGGCCTTGGGCGAGGGTGACCGTATTCTGGCCCGCCTGACCGTCGTGCACGAGGAAGATCACAATTACGAAGCCCGTCTGATCCGCCGGATCGGAACCAACCCGCGCAAGATCGTGGGCATATTCCGCAAAGGGGCCGAAGGGGGCCGGATCGTCCCTATCGACAAGGCCGGCCAGACCGAATGGCTGGTTGCCGATGGCGCGGTGCATGGTGCCAAAGACGGCGAATTGGTCGAGGCCGAACAGGCCGGGCCAAAAAATCGCATGGGCCTGCCACGCGCCCGCATTGTTGAACGGTTGGGTGATCCGACCGCGCCCAAGGCTGTTTCGCTGATCGCGATCCATCAGCACGGTATCCCGGATGACTTTCCCGACAAGGTCATAGCCGAAGCAGACAATGCCAAACCCGTTGGCCTGAAGGGCCGCGAGGACCTGCGGGACATGCCGCTGCTGACCATCGACCCCTCGGATGCGCGTGATCGTGATGATGCCTGCTACGCGCACGCGGATGACGACCCGAAGAATCCCGGCGGACATGTGATCTGGGTCGCTATCGCCGATGTTGCTGCTTATGTGCTGTCTGGCTCGGCCCTGGATCGTGAGGCGCGCAAACGAGGCAATTCAAGTTATTTCCCTGACCGAGTGGTCCCGATGCTGCCTGATCGGCTGTCGGGTGATCTGTGTTCCCTGCATGAAGGCGTCCCGCGTGCCTGTATCGCTGCGCGGATGCAGATTGACGCGGACGGTAACAAGATTGGTCATCGTTTCGTGCGGGGGTTGATGCGTTCGGTCGCGTCGCTAAACTATGCCGAAGTGCAGGAGGCCATCGACGGCAACCCGAACGACCGCACCGGGCCATTGGTGGAGACGGTCTTGAAACCGCTTTATGCCGCCTATGCCGCGCTGAAGAAAGCGCGGGCTGTGCGACAGCCGCTGGAACTGGACCTGCCCGAGCGTAAGATCGTGCTCAGCGAAACGGGTCATGTTGAAAGCGTGGCGTTCCGTGACCGGTTGGATGCGCATCGGTTGATCGAAGAGTTCATGATCCTCGCCAATGTCTCGGCTGCGGAGACACTGATCGCCAAGCGCCGTCCGCTGCTGTTCCGCGTGCACGAGGAACCCGCGCCCGAGAAACTGGAAAGCCTGCGGGAAACGGCGCAGGCTGCCGGATTGAACCTCGCCAAGGGGCAGGTGCTGCAAACCCGCCACCTGAATGCGCTGCTGAACGCCGCCGCCGGGACCGAGGATGCGGAACTGATCAACCTGACCACCCTGCGGTCAATGGCACAGGCATATTACAACCCTGAGAACTTCGGCCATTTCGGGCTGGCGCTGCGGAACTACGCGCATTTCACCTCTCCTATCCGGCGCTATGCCGATCTGGTCGTGCATCGGGCGCTGATCTCGGCCCACAGTTGGGGCACGGACGGTTTGACAGAAGACGAGATTACCCGGCTCGAAGAAACGGCCACTCATATCTCGGACACCGAGCGCCGCTCGATGATGGCTGAACGGGACACGACTGACCGCTATCTGGCCGCGTATCTGAGCGAACGGGTTGGCAATGAATTCACGGGCCGGATCAGCGGAATTGCCCGGTTTGGTGCTTTTGTCAAAATGGACGAAACCGGTGCGGATGGCTTGGTTCCGGTGCGATCACTTGGGCGCGAGTTTTTCCATTTCGACCGCGAGGCCGGGACACTTATGGGGGCGGACACGGGGCTGACTATCGCCATTGGTCAACGTGTCACCGTTCGACTGACCGAAGCGACACCAGTGACCGGCGGGTTGGAGCTGGAGCTGCTGTCCATTGACGACCAGACCCTGCCGCGCGGACAGGGGCCAAAAGGGCGATCATCCCGGCGCAAAGCGATCAGCACCAAGCGCAAGAAGGACAAGATCAAGCGCAAGGTCGAACGCAAACGCCGTCAGAGGTGATAGGTCAACGCCCGGGCAATCAGCCATCCGTGGCGTGTTGGATCGATTTGTGTAGTGTCATCAAACAGAACGGCACGGTTCCCATCTATCTGGTCCTCGCCCGGAAAGGCGTATGTGAAATCGCTTATCAACCGGGTTTGGCAGTGCACAAACAAGGCGAAACTTGCCGACTTGTGCGCGCCCAGCCGGATCGTTGACCCTTTGGGTGCAAGATAGGCGGGCTGACCCCAGCGCAGTTCCTCTCGCACCGTGGGGGCGGCAGGCAGAGAGGCTGCCGTGTCAAACACAAGTGCCCGCAAGGCCAGTGCCCCCGCACGGGTTTGCGGGGGCAGGGCTTCAAAGGCCGAAGCGACCAAAGGGTTTTCGAAAGGTTTCACGCAATTGGTATCGCCTGTTCCAACCGATCCACGTAACTGTTTAGCAGGTTATCCTGTTTGATCCGGCGGGTCAGGGGGGTGTCCGCAGGTGTGGCACGCATAGCGGCAAGCATTGGACCAACGCTCATGTCAGCCGATGTCGGCCGGTCCCCAAGCAGGAAAGAGGATTGCCACAGATAGGCCGAGATCGCCTCGAGGTCACGTTCGATCCGGTCCAGCCGTTCGGACAGCGAAAATCGCCCGATTCCCTGTGACGTAATTCCCTTCAGAACGGATTTCCGGATCGCATTGGATGCGGGTTTTCGGATCAAAGCCGGAATTCCGGTAAAGAACGTATCGCGTAAGATTGGCCAGACTTGGTCATTGCCCCAGCGATCCAGAACGATGTGAAAATACAGATGCTCTTCGGCCATGCGCACCAGGGCGCGAGACTGCGCCTTTTCGACATCCGTCAACTCTTTGTCGAAATCCGCGCCCTGCTGTTCCAACCAATCGCGGATCAGGTCGCTGTCCGGGACTAGGCGTTCCGGCGTCCGCAAAACGGGCAGCTTCTGGTGGGGCATCTTACGGGGGTCAAGCATGTCCGAGCGCTGCCAGGTCTGGCCGGACTGCTGAAGCATCAATGCTGTCTTGACGCAGAAGGGGCTGGCACTGAACAGGCCGAAGGCAGAGGGGAAGGTGAGAAGGGTCAGCATTATAAGGCTCCGTGTTATGGGGTGCTGACTGAGTATCGGGGTCTAATGACAGTTTCTGTCATTAGGGATAAGCTATAATACATCATGTCCCGCACCGCCCGTTTGTTCCAACTGATGCAAGCCCTGCGTTCTGGCCCTTCGCCCAGAACATCCGAACAGTTGGCGCAGGATTTGGGTGTTTCGGCCCGAACAATTCATCGGGATATTGATGCATTGCGTGGACTGGGTGCCGTGATCGATGGCGAAGCGGGGTTTGGCTTTACGCTGATCGAGGACGCAACCCTGCCCCCATTGGGGTTCACTGATGATGAGCTTGAAGCGTTGGTTCTGGGCCTGCGCGAAGTTCAGGTGATTGGCGATCCGGCTTTGTCGGGCGCAGCGGGCACGGCCCTGCGGAAACTTCAGGGACGCTTGCCGCAACGCCAGTCCCACCGGCTCAGCCATGCGGTTCTGGCTGCTACGCGGTTCAACCGCCCGCCTGAACCCACGATTGACGTGGCCACTCTGCGGCAGGCGACGTGGGATGAGCGCGCGGTTGAGTTTTTCTATACGGACGCGAAAGGCGATGCTACGCACAGGCGCGTCAACCCGTTGAGCATCGTCTATCTGGATCACTCGAACGTGTTGTTGGGCTGGTGCCACCTGCGACAGGATTTTCGCGTTTTCCGGTTGGATCGCTTGCAGGATATGTCAGTGACGGAACAAAGTTTCAGGCCGAACCGCGTGCCCCTGCTGCGCGAAGCATTGGAACGCATTCGGGCAGAGCGTGCCGCGCAGGAGCGTGAGGCGAACGTCTGAGCTCTTTGTGAATTTCCGATTTTGCGCTACCCTGTGGTCGAGCAGTAATCAGGAAAAACGGAATGCGAAAATGCGTAGGCGGCGTCATGACCGTCGCATTGTGGGCATCCATAGTGCAGGCGGAAACAACAGAAAATACCAGATGGGCAGACAGCGGGATATCGCGCGATGCGTTGCAACTGGCTTCGGCGGATGTGACCGTTTCGATCCGTCCGGTCCCGCGCCCGTTGACTGAGGCCTTGCCCGTGGCTTCTGCGACAACGGCACGGTTTCAGACCTGGCTTGGCGCGTTTCAGGGCCGCGCGCGGCGGCAGGGCATTTCGCAGGGAACACTGACTCAGGTGTTTTCGGGCATGAGCTATGACGCAGATGTCCTGGAACGGGATCGCAATCAGGCGGAGTTTTCGAAACCCATCTGGGAGTATCTTGAGACCGCAGTTTCGGAAACGCGCCTGTCGAATGGGCGCGCCGCCCTGCAGCGGCATCGGCAGGTGTTGAACCGGATCGAGGCTGAATACGGCGTCGAAAAAGAGGTGGTCACAGCCATCTGGGGACTTGAAACCTCTTTCGGGTCTTATCGCGGCAGCAGTCCAACGCTTCGTTCATTGGCGACGCT
The DNA here is from genome assembly GCF_056542305.1 of Ruegeria sp. AD9. NCBI lineage: Bacteria > Pseudomonadati > Pseudomonadota > Alphaproteobacteria > Rhodobacterales > Roseobacteraceae > Ruegeria > Ruegeria sp. AD9. The sequence continues at coordinate 89,487 of NZ_JBQFZP010000004.1, read as the reverse complement.
AGCCTTTGATGCGCGGCGGGCACAATTCTTTGAAACGCAGTTGGTCGCTGCCCTGCGGATTGTGCAGGCTGGTGATATCAGTGCCGGCAACATGCTTGGCAGTTGGGCGGGCGCAATGGGGCATACGCAATTCATGCCCACGTCATATCTGGATCACGCGGTAGACTTCGACGGTGATGGCAGGCGCGACATCTGGTCGGATGACCCGACGGATGCGCTGGCTTCGGCGGCGTCTTATCTGGCGCGGCATGGTTGGACGAAGGGTCAGCCGTGGGGCGTGGAGGTGCGTCTGCCCACGGATTTCGATTACGCCTCAGCCCGTCGTGATTTTACGCTGATGCCGTCCGAATGGGCTGCACAGGGTGTCGTGGCGCGGGATGGCACCGTCGTGCCGGATCATGGGAAGGCCGCGATCCTGCTTCCGGCTGGAAGTCAGGGCGTCGCGCTGATGATTTTTGACAATTTCAACGTGATCGAGGCGTATAACGGGGCCGATGCCTATGTGATCGGCATCGGGTATCTGTCCGACCGGCTTGCGGGGGGCGCACCGTTTCAATCTGACTGGCCGCGCGGCGATCGGGTGCTGAGCTTTGCCGAGAAAAAGGAACTTCAGACACGTCTGACGGATGCGGGCTTTGACACAAAGGGTGTCGACGGGCGCACTGGGCCAAATACGATCAACGCGGTTCGAGCGTATCAACTGGCGCAAGGGTTGGTCCCGGACGGATACCCCACGCCAAACCTGCTGGAGCGGTTGCGATGACAAAAAAAGGCGGCCCATATGGACCGCCTTTTAAGATGCATAAATCGCTGAGTTAGGATGCGGCTTTCATCAGCCCCTGCGCAATGATCTCGGCCTGTGCTTCGTCCAGCGACTTGTAGATCCGCACGAACATCTCGTCGATATCCGCAGGCGTCAGGATCAGCGGGGGTGAGATGATCATCCGGTCGCCGACATGGCGCATGATCAGGTTATTGGCAAAGCACCGATCACGGCAGATATAGCCGACCGTGCCGGGTTCGGATGCGAATTTGGCGCGGTTTGCTTTGTCCGGGGTCAGCGCGATAGATGCCATCATGCCAACGATCTTAGCCTCACCCACCAGTGGATGATCTGCCAGTGCTTCCCATTTCTCTTTCAGATAGGGGGCGGCAACGTCGCGCACATGCTCAACGATCTTCTCTTCTTCGAGGATGCGCAGGTTCTCCAATGCCACGGCAGCCGCGACCGGGTGGCCGGAATAGGTATAGCCATGGTTGAATTCGGTACCGCCGATTACTTCGGCGATTTCGTCGTTCACGATGGACCCGCCGATGGGCGCATAGCCCGAGCTAAGGCCCTTGGCGATGGTCATGATATGCGGTTTGATGCCAACGGTTTCAGAGCCGAACCAGTTGCCTGTCCGGCCAAATCCGCAGATGACCTCGTCAGCTATCAGCAAGATATCGTACTTGTCGCAGATACGCTGAATTTCCGGCCAGTATGTATCGGGCGCGACAATCACACCGCCTGCACCCTGAACCGGCTCGGCGATAAAGGCGGCTACCCGGTCTTCGCCCAACTCCTCAATCGCCTCTTCCAGCTCGCGCGCGCGGGCCAGACCGAATTCTTCGGGCGACATGTCGCCGCCTTCGGCCCACCAGTTGGGTTGGTTTATGTGGTGGATGTTCGGGATCGGAATGCCACCCTGTGCGTGCATCCCGGCCATACCACCCAGCGAGGCCGAGCCCACGGATGAGCCGTGATAGGCGTTCTTTCGGCTGATGATGATGTTCTTGTCAGGCTGGCCCTTCTGGGCCCAGTAGGTGCGCACGAGGCGGATATTGGTATCGTTTGCCTCGGACCCGCCTGCTGCAAAAAAGACATGGTTCAGGTCGCCCGGAGCCAGTTCGGCAATCTTGGCAGCCAAAGCAATCGCCGGGACGTGGGTCGTTTTGAAGAAGGTGTTGTAATAGGGCAGCTCGCGCATCTGGCGCGCGGCAACATCAGCCAGCTCATCACGCCCGTACCCGATATTGACGCACCACAGGCCCGCCATGGCGTCCAGAATTTCTTCACCTTCGCTGTCAGTCAGATAAACGCCAGTGGCACGTGTGATCACGCGCGCCCCTTCCTTCCCCAGCGCACCATTGGCCGAGAAGGGGTGAATGTGATGCGCCGCATCCAGCGCCTGCAATTCGGCGGTCGGCATATGGTTGGTGATGGTAGACATCGGAGAATCTCCTTCAAGAACGCAGTTGGCGAACACAATATGATCAAATTTTTTCGTGTCAATCGAATCAGGCTGAATCAGACGGACGTCAATGCTTCCGCCATCAGGTCCATGCCTTGTTCGATGTCCTGGGCGGTTGCCTTTGCGGTCATTTCAGCGTCACCGACGCGCAAAGCGGCAATAATGTCCTTGTGCCGATCCGGAAGGCTCTGTGTGCCGAAGCGCCCGCAGACAACACGCAATGAGGGGCCAAACCGCAACCAAAGTCTTTCAGCTAGGTCACTGAGGATCGGCGCGTTTGCGTAAGAATACAGCGTTTCGTGAAAAGCCTGGTTCAAACGCAGATAGCCACCGACATCTCCATCGGCGATCATGCGATCCAAATGCCTGTCCAGGCGTTCCAAGTGATCAATGTCCTGCGTTTTCAGGTTGGCGGTTGCACGTCTGGAAAGCTCTGATTCTATTGAAATTCTGGCGAAGATCATCTCTTCAATATCGTTGGAGTTCAGCAACGGTACACTGACGCGCCGATTGCCCTGGAAAACCAACCCTCCATCCGAGATCAACCGGCGAATCGCTTCGCGGACCGGAGTCATCCCAACACCCAGCGAATCAGTCAGACCTTGGATCGTGACGGGCTGACCTGGGACCAGTTCACCGAACAGAATCTGTGATCTGAGTGTTTGGTAAACCTGCTCATGCGCGGGTTGTTTGCCCCCTTCGGTCGACGGCGCATATGCCTTATTTTTGATCAAATCCAATTGGTTCTTCCTATTTCGACTAAGCCTGACTTGTCAGGTGACTGGCCACGTGAAACCATACGCTGGATCGAGGGAAAACGCAAAACTTGATCAAATCCAAAAAAACGGGAAAATACCCGTACACTTGCAGGGAGAAGAATATGACAATCAAAACGCTGACCATGACAGCGGTCATCGCATTGGGGACTTCGGCGGCATTTGCTGAAGAGGTGCGTGTTTACAACTGGTCCGACTACATCGACGAAGAACTGCTGAGCAAGTTCGAAGCAGAAACAGGTCTGACCCTGATCTATGACGTGTTCGACAGCAACGAGGTTCTGGAAACCAAGATGCTGGCCGGTGGCTCGGGCTATGATGTAGTTGTACCGTCAGGTACATTCCTTCAGCGCCAGATCCAGGCCGGCGCGTTTCAGCAGCTGGACCAAAGCAAGCTTTCGAACGCCGGAAACCTTTGGGATGTAATCGAAGAGCGAACTGCCGGTTATGACCCGGACAACGCGTATTCGATCAACTATATGTGGGGAACAACCGGGATCGGCGTGAATGTCGGTAAGGTCAAAGAGGTTCTGGGCGACGACATTGCCCTGAACAGCATGGACTTGGTCCTGAAACCCGAGAACATGGAAAAGCTGGCCACTTGCGGTGTGCATTTCCTGGATGCCCCGGCCGAGATCATTCCCATGGTGCTGCAATACCTTGGAGAAAACCCTGACAGCCACGACGCGGACGTGATCGGCAAGACCGAAGCGGTTCTGACAGCAGTCCGCCCGCATATCCAGAAATTCCACAGCTCGGAATATATCAATGCGCTGGCAAATGGCGACATCTGCGTTGCTGTTGGCTGGTCGGGTGACATCCTTCAGGCACGCGACCGTGCCGCAGAGGCAGATAACGGGGTGGAGATCGAGTATCACCCCTTCGCCGAAGGGTCACTGATGTGGTTCGACCAGATGGCAATTCCTGTCGATGCTCCAAATCCCGAAGGCGCACACACGTTCCTTAACTTCATTCTGGACGCCAACAACATGGCGGCGGCATCGAACTATGTGTATTACGCCAACGGCAACAAAGCGTCTCAGGAATTTCTGGAAGAGGACGTGATCGGCGATCCGGCCATCTACCCGGATGATGCCACGATGCAGAACCTGTACATCACGACACCTTATCCGGCGAAAACGCAGCGGGTCGTGACGCGTCTGTGGACCAAGGTCAAATCGGGCACCTGATCCGAATTGCACCGGCAGGGCGGCGCCGCCGCCTTGCCTCTCTTTTCAGCTATTCGAACGAGGGCCGTAGTGAATTCTGACGTCTTTGCGCCATGGGATGACCCGCAGGCGAAACCCTTGATCCAGTTCCGAAACGTGACCAAGCGTTTTGGTGAATTTACTGCCATCGACAACCTGTCTCTGGATATCTTCGAGCGAGAGTTCTTTGCCCTGCTTGGTCCGTCTGGATGTGGCAAAACGACGATGATGCGGATGCTGGCCGGGTTCGAAACACCGACCGAAGGCCAAATCTTGCTTGGGGGGAAGGATATCGACCCGATCCCGCCCAATAAGCGTGCCGTAAACATGATGTTCCAGTCCTATGCCCTTTTTCCGCATCTTAGCGTCTGGGAAAACATCGCCTTTGGCCTGCGCCGGGACAGAATGCCCAAACATGATCTGGAAGACCGGGTCGAAGAAATGCTGCGCCTGACCCGGCTTGAACAGTTCGCCCGCCGTAAACCGCATCAGATTTCGGGTGGGCAGAGGCAGCGTGTGGCGCTGGCGCGCTCGCTTGCCAAGGCACCCAAGCTTTTGCTGCTGGATGAACCGCTGGGCGCACTGGACAAGAAACTGCGCCAGGACACCCAATTCGAACTGATGGATATTCAGGAAAAAACCGGCACCACATTCGTGATCGTTACGCACGATCAGGAAGAGGCCATGACAGTCGCCAGCCGTGTGGCGGTGATGGATCAGGGTCAGCTTATGCAGGTTGCCACTCCGGACCGGATTTACGAAAATCCTGCCTCGGTCTATGTCGCTGATTTCATCGGGGACGTGAACATCATAGAAGGGCGCGCGACATCTGTCGGAGAGGATACCTATCAGGTAGACTGGGCTGAAGGGCAAGCGCCGCTGACCGCAGCGTCAGCGAAGAACTTTGAAAACAGTCAGTTGTGCCATCTGGCGATCCGCCCGGAAAAAGTGACAATCTCGGCCGAGCGTCCGGCGGATGCAGTGAATGCGGTGCAAGGCAAGGTTCATGACATCGCGTATCTGGGCAATCTGTCCACTTATCACGTTGAACTTGCAAACGGCACAATCATCAAGGCGCAGACGGCCAACACCCGCCGCATCTCGCGCCGTTCATTCACCTGGGAAGACCCGGTCTGGCTGTCCTGGACGGCCACCGCTGCGGTTCTGCTGGTCGACTGATGCGCCGTGCTGTTCTGATTGCCATACCATATGTCTGGCTGTTGGCGCTGTTCATGGTGCCATTCTTCATCGTTCTGAAGATTTCGCTGTCGGATACCGCGCTTGCGATCCCGCCCTATACACCGACACTGGATTTTTCCGCTGGTTGGGCGGGGATCAAAGAGTTCTTCAGCCAACTTGATCTTGAAAACTTCGTCTGGCTGACCGAGGACGACCTGTATTGGAAAGCGTATCTGTCCAGCGTCAAGATCGCTTTGATCTCAACCTTCCTGACTTTGCTGGTTGGTTACCCCATCGCCTATGGCATGGCCCGTGCGCCCGAGGAATGGCGCCCAACGCTGATGATGCTGGTGATCCTGCCTTTCTGGACGTCATTCCTGATCCGGGTTTATGCTTGGATGGGCATTCTGTCGAATGAAGGGTACCTTAACCAACTGCTTCTGTGGACGGGTATCATTTCGACGCCTTTGACGATCCTGAACACCTCGACTGCCGTCTATATCGGTATTGTTTACACCTATCTCCCGTTCATGATCCTACCGATTTATTCGTCATTGGAACGTATGGATGGTTCGCTGATCGAGGCGGCCGAGGATTTGGGTTGTTCGAGGGCACAAGCCTTCTGGCTGGTCACCGTTCCACTGTCCAGACCGGGCATCATCGCAGGTTGTTTTCTGGTGATGATCCCCGTGATCGGCGAGTTTGTGATCCCGTCACTGCTGGGTGGGTCCGGCACGTTGATGATCGGCAAGGTGTTGTGGGAAGAGTTTTTCTCGAACCGAGACTGGCCCGTGGCAAGTGCTGTCGCGATCGTGCTGTTGCTTATTCTGGTCGTTCCCATCGTGCTGTTCCAGCGCAACCAGCAGAAACAGGCGGAGGCTGACGGATGAACAGATTAAGCTGGTTCAATACGGTTTCGCTGACGCTGGGTTTCGCGTTCCTGTATATTCCGATGATCATCCTGATCATCTTCAGCTTTAACGAAAGCAAGCTGGTCACGGTTTGGGCCGGGTTTTCGACCAAATGGTATGGCGAACTGGTTCAGAACGAGGCATTTCTGGATGCCGCATGGGTCACGGTCCGGGTTGCGGTGTTTTCTTCGACATTGGCAACCATTCTGGGGACTGCGGCCGCTTATGTGCTTGTCAGGGGCAAGCGGTTCTTTGGTCGGACACTGTTTTCCGGCATGATCTACGCACCGCTTGTGATGCCCGAGGTGATCACCGGCCTGTCGCTGCTGTTGCTCTTTATCGGGATCGGGCTGGACCGGGGTATCCTGACCATCGTTCTGGCGCACACAACATTTTCGATGTGTTTTGTGTCGGTTGTCGTCTCGTCACGGCTTGTGACATTCGACAAATCGCTGGAAGAAGCCGCTTTGGATCTGGGTTGTTCACCCGCGCAGGCCTTTGGTCTGGTCACCCTACCGATTATCGCGCCCGCGGTAATCTCGGGCTGGCTGCTGGCTTTCACATTGTCGCTGGATGATCTGGTTATAGCGTCGTTCACATCGGGCCCGTCGGCGACGACCCTGCCGATCAAGATCTTTTCGGCCGTGCGGCTGGGCGTCAGCCCCGAGATAAACGCGCTGTCGACGATCATGATTGCGGTCGTGACGGTTGGGGTGATAACGGCCTCACTTGTGACCAAGCGCGCCATGATGCGTCAACGGCAGGACGAGCAGGCCGCTGCGCGCACCGAATGAAACGGATATTTCCCGAATACACCTATGGTGCGGGTCCTCGTGATGGTTGCTGGTGGGACGAGACCATTGCAAACCCGAACTGGCCAGAGTTTCAGGGCGATCTGAACGTTGATGTCGCCATCGTCGGTGGCGGCTTTACAGGGGTCTCAGCGGCTTTGCATCTGGCTGAAAACGCGACCTCGGTTGCTGTGCTCGAGGCAGGCCCACCGGGGTGGGGCGCATCAGGTCGCAATGGCGGTTTCTGCTGTCTTGGCGGATCGAAGCTAGGGCAAAAGTCCATGGTGCGCCGCTATGGCCGCGAAGCGGCGCAGGCCTATGAGACGGCTGAACAGGACGCGGTCCAGCTGGTTGCCGATCTGCTGGCGCGGCATCAGATAGATGCGGATACGCATTCCAATGGTGAGACCCAACTGGCCCATTCGCGACATGCGATGGATGTCCTGCGCCGACACGCGGACGAGACCGGCATTCTGCACCAAGCTGCTGATTTGCCAGCGCTTGGTATGGGTGGTGCATTTTTCGGAGGGTATACTCTGCCGGTCGGCTTTGGGCTCAATCCCCGGAAATACCTGTTCGGGTTGGCAAGCGCTGCGGCGGCTTCGGGTGTGAATTTCTTTCAGAACAGCCCCGTTCTGAACATTGAAAAAACAACGTCCGGCTTCAGACTGCAAACAAGCGCAGGGCAGGTTAACGCTCAGGTCGTGCTGATTTGTACCAACGGGTATTCTAGCGAAGACATCCCCGATTGGATGTCCGGACGCTACTTGCCCGCGCAATCGACCGTGATGGTAACGCGCCCGCTTAGCCAGGCTGAACTATCGGCGCAGGGCTGGAACTCGGACCAGATATGTTACGACACGCGTAATCTTCTGCACTATTTTCGCCTGATGCCGGATGGGCGCTTTTTGTTCGGAATGAGAGGCGGTTTGTTATCGTCGCCCCGGTCCGAGGCCGCGATCCGGGCAAAGGTTCAACAGGATTTCAAACGCATGTTCCCGGCCTGGGCGGCGGTTGAGGCGACTCATATCTGGTCAGGTATGGTGTGCCTCTCGCGAAGCCTGATGCCTTTTGTTGGTGCCGTGCCCATGCAGCCAGGCATGTTTGCCGGATTTGCGTATCATGGCAACGGCGTCGCTATGGGCACATACAGCGGACGCGCATTGGCACGGCTGGCTTTGGGCAAGGATGCCCGTTTGCCAGCCCCGATGAGGCAAACTCCTGAACGGTTTCCGTTGGGCCGCTGGCGTCGCGCATTGATGCCACCGGCATACGCCTTGTTTGCGCTTTCGGACCTCAGGTGAATTCGTTCGGTTTCAGGGTTTCGATTTCCAGTTTCAAGCCTTCGGAATAGTCGGGTGCACCGTTTTCCGCGCGCCACAGGCAATAAGCGGCCATGCGCCAAGCATACCATGGCTTGAGCCGTTGATAACGGGAAACAATCTCAGGTCCGCGATAGGCGGACAGAAACTGAACTTCTTCCGCGTCCGACAAAGGTGAGCCCCGGTACAACCTTTGCATCGCCGGGGACAGAAACATCGCAAGGTCTTCGCACGGGTCGCCAAAGGCCGGACATTGCCAGTCGATCAAGGTCAGGCCGCGGGATGCAACCAGAATATTCCCAGCGACCGGGTCGCCATGGATCAGGCAAGTCTTGGTCGTGGAGGGGACAGATATCGAGGGTTGCAATACTGCCAGTTCGTTTCGGGTTTCTGACCTGCACCCTTGCAGAATTCTGTACCCATGGGCCATCAGATCCGCGCTGCCGTTGCACCCGGCAGGCGCTGGAATGGTGTTGGGCAGCGAATGCAGCCTGCGCAGCAGTTCACCAACCTTGTCCGAGCCATTCCGCCAGGGTGTTCCGGGTGCGTGGTCGTAAAACACCCAATGCGCGTCCTTGTGCTGTCCTGCGGCGCGCAGCCTTGGCACAAAACCGGTCGGACCAAGCGCCTTAAGGCAGAGGGTTTCCAGCTTTGCATCATTTCGAAACAAGGGGTTGCGCAGGGTCGGGCTGTAAAGCTTCAGCACTTTGTCGCCGTCGTCCCCCAGCACTTTCCAAACCCTGTTGGTCCGACCGCCATACAGGATTTCGAACTGCGCATACATGTTGACCAGCCCAAGAGAGCTGAGGTGTTCAACCAGATCATGAGGGGGGGCAGGCAGGTTGGGCAGAGGTCTTTTCACTTCTTCTGGCGAGTCAAGTTGCCAACCTTTGGCCCGTCCAGCCCAACAGATCAAGCGCCCGTTCGAACAGCCGTGACCAGATCTGCGGGAATCACCTGACCGCCTTGCAGGGTCAGCAGAACAGCATCTTCTCCCACCTGCGCCTCGACGACCCGGTTATAGGCAGCGACGGGTTTCTCGGAAATCAGCCGGTCATTCTTGTAGCTTTCAAGCGTCGCGGTGTAGTTGCCAGCAGCCATCGGATCACCTGAGGAACTTACACCTGCCCAAGCAAACTCCGTCGCCGTTGTAGGAACAGAAACCGTGTCGACGACTGTGCCTTCATGATCACGGATCACCAGTTTGGTTGCGTCCGCGTCAGAATCCGCGCGCGAAAACAGGGTCACTGGCTGGCCGTTGAAATGAAAACCCGAGGCAGATCTGACGTCCATTCCGACCCAGCTTGCAAGGTCGTTCAGATTGACACTGCCAAGCGTGCTGGTCAGGGCGGAAAGCAGGTCATTGGTTTGAACCTGTTGTTCAACCATCGAAAACTGCGCAAGTTGCGATGCGTATTCGGTTGAGTCCATCGGCTCCAGCGGGTCCTGATTCTGGGCTTGCGCGGTCAGCATCAACAGAAACGTTTCGAAATCCGAAGTGATCGCAGAACTTCGGGACGGACCGGCAGTTTCCTGAGATGTGGCAGCCTGTGTGGCAGTGACGGGTGTGATCATCTTTCAATATCTCATATCGATGCCCCTGACCGGAGCAGGAGTTTGTGGATGTGGCGTGGCTTGCGCGAGGTGTACGTTCCGAACCAGTTCGGATTCCGGTGTGGCCTGAGCGTCGAATTCATTTGCCGGTTTATCCCGTGCACCTGAATCCGACGGAGTCCCCAGATCGATGTTCAGGTTTCCATAGCCCAGTTTCTGAAACTCCTCCGTAAGAACGGACAGGTGGCGGCGTATAAGTTCCATCGTGTCCGGGCGTTCGGTGGCGATTGTCATCTGGAGCCCGTCATCCCTACCGTTCAGCACAATGGATACACGCCCCAGTTCTTCGGGGCTTAGCGAGATTTCCATGATGCCGGTTCCCGGTCGGGTCTGAATCGTTGCCGCCAATTGCCCGGCTATAGCACGAGCAATTTCAGCACGGGCGGACGGAGAGGGCATCGCCGTGTGTTGTGCCACCTCGCGGGGGGCTTGCTGAACGGGTTCGTTTAAGGCGATGGACCCCGCGTCAACCTCCTGCGCCGGTGTCGCCTGTTCCGCTTCGATTGAGTTGAGGATCAGTTGAAGCTGCGCAACCGGTGTCGCGCGGGTTGGATTTGTCGGCTTGGGCGTGGCAGCGACTTCTGCTGTCTCGGGCGCCGCCTTTGTGCTTTCAAGGAGCCGTTCGGTTTTCACCCCGGTTGTCTGGTCCTTAGATTGGGGTGGCTGGCCCAAAACAGGCAAAGCCTCTGTGGGTTTTTGGGCAGGCACGACCTGGGTCGAAGCGGCGTGAACCTGCCTTTCGGTTGGTTGCCCAGGCACAAAGGGTTGAATGTCGGTCTGACGGGGTAGACCCGTTGACGCAACGGTTTGTTCCGGTTCTGTCGTGCCCGTTGCGGGGATATCCGCCCTAGCAGGTATAAACGGCGCGGGATGCACCGTATTCGCCGTAGGCGTTTCAAACGTTCCGACAATTTCGGTCTGCGGTGAAATGTTATCTGCCAACTCTGGTGCCCGAGGTGAAATCGCCACGACAGATGCCTCAGCCGTGTTTGGCAGAATGGCCTCCACCTCAATCTCGGCAGTTTCGTCGGTGGTTTCGATAGAAGCGTCCAAAACCGTATTGTCGGTGGCGGGACTTGTTTCGTTTCCCTGTTCAAGGATGTCCTCGAAACTGCCCACCCCGGTAGCACGACCCGGTTCTTTTGCGGGCGAATTGGGTTTCGCAGTTGCTGTTGGCGCTGCGGCCGCCAGCGTTAGTGGTTTGGGCATTTTGCTCTGGCTCCGTGTGACTGATCAGAACTCTGCCCGCAGGAAGTTACGTTTATTTTAACCGCTTTCACCTTTGATCGAGAAAGTTCGAAGCATTTTCGGAGAATACCATGCAGGTTTCGACATTTCCCCAGGCGGTTCAAACGCCCTTGACCCAGACCCGACTAAAAAGCGCGGCCATCGAGTTGGAGGCCGCATTCCTCAGCGAAATGATGAAGTCCGCCGGATTGGGCAAAACGCGCCAGTCCTTCGGTGGCGGGGCCGGTGAAGACCAGTTCTCTTCGTTTCTAGTTCAGCATCAGGCCCGGCAACTGGCCCGGGCTGGCGGAGTGGGCTTATCAGAAATTCTGCTGAAATCTTTGATGGAGAAAACCGATGACGTCTGAGGCCGACATGGCACTGATCAAATCTCTGGAAGAAGTTTTGGATCTGGAGCGTGCGGCGCTTGTCCAGGGTGATCTGGATCGTCTGACGCATATGGTGCCGGAAAAAGAAAAACTGATTGGCGCGATCAACGACCTTCAGGTGCTGAACAGCGATGCACTCATGCGGGTGCAGCAGAAAGTCGAACGCAATCAGGCATTGCTGAACAGTGCCGCCGACGGGATTCGGGCCGTGGCCAGCCGCATGGCCGAACTGCGGCGGGTTCGGCAGGAATTCAGCACTTACGGCGCGGATGGGCAACGAAGTGAATTTCCCGTTCGTAACACGGCAAAGCTGGAAAAGCGCGCATAGGCCTGGGTTTGATTCAAATCTGAAACTTCTGGTTCGGGCGTTTTAGCACTCCGTTAGGGGATCGGGCTCAAAAGTGATGCTGCACCTGGAAGCATCAGGTGGCGCGAACAGCCACGCGGCGCGTCGCACAAGTCAGAAAGACACCAATGCCCGCAGATACTGTGGGGTGAACATGGGCGAAAATGGCCCGAAGGCAAAAGGATAAAAGCTATGTCCAGCATTCTGACAAACAATGGCGCGATGGTTGCGCTGCAAACTCTCAAGTCGGTCAACAAGAACCTGGCAATGACCCAGAACGCGATTTCGACCGGTAAGGACGTCGCGACAGCCAAGGACAACTCGGCGGTTTGGGCGATCTCGAAAGTGATGGAATCCGACGTCAAGGGCTTCAACGCGATCAAAGACAGCCTCGCGCTGGGCGAATCGACTGTTGCGGTTGCGCGAAATGCATCTGAAACCGTCACCGACCTGTTGACTCAGATGAAAAGCAAGATCGTCGCGGCGCAGGAAGACAACGTTGATCGCGGTAAGATCAATGACGATGTGACCGCACTGAAGGATCAGATCGCATCGGTTGTCAGCGCGGCCCAGTTCAACGGTCTGAACCTTGTTGACGGCTCGACCGGCTCTGCCTCGATCCTTGCATCGCTGGATCGTGACAACACCGGGGCGGTGACTGCGTCGTCAATCTCGGTCTCGGGGCAGAACCTGTCGACCGGTGGGTATGTCACCAAACAGGTTTTCGACGGCTCTACCGGCGCATCGACCGGCAATGACCGCGTGGGGGCAACCATTGACAATGGTGCGACGGCTGCGACGGCGTTGGTTACCGATGAATCCAGCGGTGCTTTCGCTGCCGGAGATAAGGTTGTCGTCGCCATTAACGATCAGGTTGTGTCCTATACCGTTTCTGCGGAAGATGCTGCCGCGACGACGACCGGTGACCTTGTTGCTGTCGGATTGAAATCGAAGCTCGAAGAGCTTGGAATTACCGGTCTGACCGTCGATTACGACTCCGGCAATGCGGGTACGTTGTCGGTTACAAACGGCACAGGATCTGACATTTCGTTCTCGGCTCAGTTCGTGAATGCGGGTGCCGGCGGTTTGGGCGCGTTGGCAGGTATTGATGTGTCGACAGGTGCGGGGGCAACCGCAGCGTTGGCGGCTGTCGAATCGCTGATCGACACGTCGATTGATGCTTCGGCCGCCTTTGGCTCGGCGCAGGGTCGTATCGAGACCCAGAAAGAGTTCATTTCGAATCTCTCTGACTCGTTCAAATCCGGTATCGGCGCGCTGGTCGACGCTGACATGGAAGAAACCTCGGCGCGTTTGCAGGCCCTTCAGGTACAGCAGCAGCTGGCGACACAGTCGCTCTCGATCGCCAACCAGGCACCGCAGTCGATCCTGTCGCTGTTCCGCTAATACGCAACGCGGTCCGGGGCGCGGTTTTCGCGCCCCGGTCGTGACTACCTGACGACGGCTTTTTGGAAGGAATTCAAGTGACCCCGCAAACCCTCGCTCAATACACTTATGCGCAAGCCGCCGCGCCGACGCGAACGCCCCGTGACACTGAATATGAGGCAATTTCCAGGATTACGTGGCGTCTCAAGGCGGCTACCGCACGCAAGGCAACGGATTTCTCAGCGTTTGTTCAAGCCGTTCACGAGAACCGCCGGTTATGGGGTGTGTTGGCAACAGGTGTCGCGGATTCGGCAAACGCGTTGCCAAACGATATTCGCGCCAGGATCTTCTACCTTGCCGAGTTTACGGAACTGCACAGCAGCCGCATTTTAGCGGACGGCGCATCCATCGAACCATTGCTTGAAATAAACACGGCGATTTTGCGCGGATTGCGCCAGATGAGGGCAACGTGATGAGCGGGCTGGTTCTGAAACTCGCCCCGAAGGAAAGGGTGCTGATCAATGGTGTTGTGATTGAAAACGGCGACCGTCGTGGCCGGTTTTCGATCATGACGCCGCAGGCCAATGTCCTGCGGCTGCGCGATGCGATACACCCGGATGAAGTAAATACTCCAGTGCGCCGTGTCTGCTATGCTGCACAGCTTGTTCTGTCCGGAGACATGGATCCGGTCCGGGCACGTCAACACCTGTTGCGCAACGTGGAAGAGCTGAGCCAGGTTTTTACAGATACAGACAGCCGCCGTGTGTTGTCCGAAGCAACAGACGCGCTGGTGGCCGAGCAATACTATAAATGCCTCAAGTCACTTCGCTCGCTTCTTCCGCGCGAAGAACGGTTGATGGCCTATCAGCAATGAGCTTTCAACCGGTCATCCCCACTGGCGGGATCGTCGGCTGGCGGTTTCTGCAACGTACTTATCAAGGTCAGTTTCAAAGTTTCTCGTCTTCGGCAGTGAATGAGAGGGAGACGAAGTATTTCCTGGACAACATTGGGAAAGTGAAGACCGCCGAACAGTTGGTTTCGGACCGCAGATTGTTGCAGGTCGCTTTGGGGGCCTTTGGGTTGGAGGCGGATGTGGACAACCGGTTCTTTATCCGGAAAATCCTGGAGGATGGAACCCAGGCGGAGGACGCTTTGTCCAATCGTCTGGCAGATAAACGGTACCGGGAATTTTCGGATGCTTTCGGGTTTGGCCCGGGAGCTGTTCGAAAAACGGTGCTGGTTACCAATATGGAACAGATAGCCCAGGCCAATCTGTCTGCGCGGTTTGAGATAGCGGTCGGACAGTCGGATGAGACGATGCGCATTTCGCTCTATGCCCAGCGTGAGCTGTCTGATCTGGCGAAAAGCGGAAGCAGTACAGATACGAAATGGTTCGATCTTATGGGATTTCCACCACTGCGCAAAATGATGGAAACGGCGCTTGGGCTGCCACAGTCATTCGCCCAACTGGATATCGACAAACAATTGGTCGAGTTCAAAAGCCGGCTATTCCATCTGACTGGATCGGATGATCTGGCACAGTTTTCGGACCAGAAAGCAGTTGAGAAACTGACCGACACCTATCTGGCCAGAAGTCAAATCGCGGGTCTTCAGAGTACGATATCGCCAGCGCAGACCGCTTTGATCTTGCTTGGGGCTGTGTGATCAGAAGACGCGGGGCAAAAGTCCGGGCCGCAATCAAGTATCCGACGTCTCTCGTTTAACCTGCACAAACCACATGTTAACCGTTCAAAATCTCGTCGGCCGTGGTGTGCAAAGCGTAGCATACTACGGGTCGAGACACGTTGTGCAGGTTGACCGCGCCCAATGGCAAGGCGTTGGAGCAGGCAGGCTCGATATCTTCGGAAACGACTATGCGATGCCCTTCGGTTTTCCCATATTCGCCCAACCGCGCGGCTATGTTGGCCGCTTGTCCAATAACTGTAAAATCAAGACGTTCACGAGAGCCCACATTGCCATAAGTGACGCGCCCATAAGCCACGCCAATCGAACAGTCGCAATGCAAGCCGGTACCTGCTTTGCGCAACTCACCCAATGTTTCGACGATATTGATTGCCGAGCGCTGTGCGTTGGCACGGGCCGCGCTGGCGTTTTCATCGGTTGCCGGGAATACCGCCAGAACAGCGTCACCAATGAATTTCAAAACTTCGCCTTCGTTCTCGTGAACGATACCCGAGACGGTTTCAAAGAACTCGTTCAAAACACTGATATACGTGCCCCGACCCAGTTTCTCTTCGAGGCTTGTCGAGTTGCGGAGGTCACAGAACATGATTGCCGCGTCGATCTCATCCCCGTCACCGCGCCGGATCTCGCCCCCCAGAACGCGTGCGCCAGAGCGTTTTCCAACATATGTTTCCAGCAAAACCTGCGCATTCTCGCGTTGCATGAACACTTCGTAAAAGCGGGCGATCACCGAGGAGCATTCGAACACAAGGCCAAGATTCTCGGTGGTGAAGCCGTTGGGGTGGTCACAGGTCAGGGTCAGAACGTTGGTTCGCCCGTCAGAAAAGGGCAACGGCATCGCGACATAGTCGGTGGCACCCTTGGCCCGCAACTCCTCCATGATCGGGAAGCTGTTATGCGGGTTATCGTCGTTCAGCCTTTGCCGTACGCCGCCTAACCCGTTCGAGACATGGCGCAACGGGCTGTTGATGAAAGCCGGGTGATCATAGATTTCGTATGTCGGGGCGCGGGTCAGAATCTCGTCCTGATCCTTTTCCCAGATATAGTGTTTGCCCGCGATCAGGGGGTGCAAGGACCATGCCAGAATGCTCAGCCGCTGGATGGCGATGCCGTGCTCCAGCATCTTCTTGGCCAATGCCTTGGTAAAGCTTTCGGGCGTGGTCGCGGCCGAAGCACCGCGCATCAGCCAGTCGATCAGAGGTCCGCTGATATTGCCGTCGTCCGGCTCGCGCAGGCGATTGTCGCCCAGGTCAATCCGGGTGTAGGCGCCGGACACAAACCCGATACATCCCCGGATATCCGCGCTTTCCGGCAGGGCTTGTTCATAAGCCCAGACGGAATTGGTCAGAGGCCCCGAGGCCAGTTGGATGTCGTGGTAAGTGGCGGTACCTTTGAACGGGCAGAATGTTTGCAGGTCTGTTTCTTCGCTCAGATCCACACATACATCTGCGCGGGGAACGTAAATCGTTGGCGGCAAACGCGTTTCATACATCACCTTTGCATTTGTGCTTTCAGCCAGAAGAATGTCGTTCCGGTAAATGGCAATCCTGCCATCCAGCGGCTCAACCGAGATTCCATATCCATTCATCTGTGGCGCGGCGTGGACGTTCATAAGCGACCTCCTCTGCCTGGGGTTTGTTTAGAATGGGGCTTTCCATCTGACATTCCAAGAGGCTGCAACGGGAATTTACCGGGTGCGAGCGACGCGTCAAAACATCAGACCATTTGAATGACGTCCTTCTCGATCGACAGCATGTACCCCTTCTTGGCAATATTCTTGACCAGCAGTTCGCTAACCATCTGGTTGCCAAGCGCATCGCGCAACCGTTTGATCCGTGTTGCGCCAGCGGCTTCGTCACAATCGGCAGCATCGCGACCGGAAATCATGGCCTCGATCTGGGCGCCGGACAACACCTCGTCATCCAACCGGGATTCCGCCAGAATCGACAGGGTTTCCATGGCGGCGGGTGTCAGTTTGAAATCCATGTTGTTAAGGTAGACAGTGTTTTCTTCGCGACTGATCAGCAGCGACGTCACCTGAATGCCGGTACGTTCGATCTGCGCCATGCGCCGGTTCAACAAGACCAGCATCACCAGAAAGACCAACGCCGAGATCATCATCGCGCTGGCAAAAACCAGCAATACATAGATCACCATCCGGTAACTGGACAGGGTGTCAGCAAAGGCGGTGCCCGATTGGGCCAGAATTTCAAGCAGGCGAATCTCGGTCTGTGACGTCAGATCGGCCTCGACAAACAGCCGTTCGACACGAGCGTTGAACGCATTTGCGTCCGGCAAGGTCCAGAACAGGAAAACGGCAGCGGTGATCAGAATGACGACAATGGCCGCGATGCCCAGCACAACCAGGCGGACACCCGACCGGCGTGCATCAGAAACGGAGATAGAATTGTCCGGCATTGCCTTTCCTCTGATCCAACCCTTCCGGCCCGAAAACGGACTGCACTTCAAGCAAGGTCCAACCTGATGCGTTCAGGCGCTGGGCGATTTCTGCCCGGGCCTGCCCCTTGTCGCAGTTTGTGACCTGCATAACGCCGTAATGCAAACGCAGCGGGTTGTCCTTCTTGGCTTTGTAGTCCGCATAACAATCTGCCGCTGTCGCAGCAGAACCAAGCGATAACAGGGCCGCAAAGGTCAGAGAAGAGAGGATCTGTTTCATAGGCCGCATCCTGCGCATGAGTTGCCACGATATTCAATAACTCAAGGGGATTGCGGCACCTGATATCCGATAACACCGGGCCGTTATTGCTTGTCTGGGGCAGGTGTCCCCACTTTCAGGGCAATCAGCACGCGGTCCGTCATACGGTCGCACGAACATCCGAAAGGACAGGCATCATGCATAAGAAATTCATCGCTTTGATCATTGCAACCGCAGTTGCGATTACCGGTGTTTCAGCTTCTCAGGCGAAGGCGGCCGACGCAAAGGACATTCTAGGGGGGCTTGCGGCCATCGCAATTATAGGTGCCGGTGTTCATTACTATAACAAGGAAAAGAAAAAGGACCGGGCGACGCGTCAACAGACCTATACCCATACACCATATGTGGCGCAGCAAGTGCGCCCGTTACCGCCGCATGTGGCGCGGTACGACCTGCCCCAGCGCTGCCTGCGCACCTATGATGGGTATTCGCAGGATCATCCGCTGCTTGGGCCGAAATGTCTCGAGAAGCATTACAAACATGCCAATAGCCTGCCGCAAGAGTGCAAGGTCGGTTTCTGGAATGGCAAAAAGGTCAGGCAGGCCTATGAACCTGCATGCCTGCGCCAGAAGGGATACCGCGTCGTTTATCAGTAGTTTGGGTTGAGCAGGAACGGTGCCAAAGAAGTGCCGTGAGAGAGAGGGTGGTGTGGACCGTCCTCTCTTTTCTTCTTGCGGTGCTACGCGAAACGCGGTTTTCCAAGGGAATGACAATGCCAAACTTCGAACTTGAGCAGGCGCTGCTGGACATGGGCCACATCCGTATCGCCGGTGTGGATGAGGTCGGGCGCGGCCCATTGGCCGGGCCGGTTGTGGCTGCCGCCGTGATTCTGAACCCGAAGCACTTTCCTGACGGCCTGAATGACTCGAAAAAGCTGACCGCAAAACGCCGGGCTGCGCTGGACGCTGAGATTCGAAACACTGCTGAGTTCGCGGTAGCCGATGCTGCTGTCGCCGAAATTGATGAAGTCAATATTCTGAGGGCGTCGCACTTGGCGATGATGCGCGCGGTGGAGGCGTTGACCCCGGCACCTGATTTTCTGCTGATTGATGGCAACCTGATACCGCAGGGTCTGAGAATTCCGTCACAGGCCGTTGTTAAGGGCGATGCACGATCGGTGTCGATCGCGGCTGCTTCGATCCTGGCGAAAAACTGGCGCGATCAGGTGATGGTGGATTTAGCGCAACAGCATCCGGGTTATGGGTGGGAAACCAACGCGGGCTATCCGTCAAAACAACACAAGGAAGCGTTGCGAAATCTTGGCGTGACCCCACACCATAGGCGTTCGTTCAAACCGGTGCACAATATCTTGTATCAAGAGTAAATCGTAAGTAGCTGATTCAAAAAAGAATTTGACGGCGAATCGACTTTGACTCATCCTTGTCTCAACCAAATGAGCGCAAAAGCGCCGTGGACACTTGAGGCAGTGATATGACAACAACCACCAAAAAGGGCGCAAAAGCGCTCCCTTTAAACACGATTCTCTCCGGGGACTGCATCGATGTGATGAACAGTCTACCCGAGGCGTCCGTGGATCTGATTTTTGCGGACCCGCCGTATAACCTGCAATTGAAAGGTCAGTTGCATCGTCCGGATAATTCGCAGGTCGATGCGGTGGATGATCATTGGGATCAGTTCGCAAGCTTCGGGGCGTATGACCAGTTTACGCGCGAATGGCTGAAGGCGGCACATCGTCTGCTGAAACCCAATGGTGCGATCTGGGTGATCGGGTCTTATCACAACATTTTCCGCGTGGGGTCAGCGCTGCAGGATGCCGGATACTGGATCCTGAATGATGTTGTGTGGCGTAAGTCGAACCCGATGCCGAATTTTCGCGGCAAGCGGTTCACCAATGCGCATGAAACGATGATCTGGGCGTCCAAGCGCGAAGGCGCGAAATACACCTTCAACTATGAGGCGCTGAAAGCTCTGAACGAAGGTGTGCAGATGCGCAGCGACTGGGTACTGCCGATCTGCACCGGGCATGAGCGCCTGAAGGACGAAAACGGCGACAAGGCGCATCCGACGCAAAAACCGGAATCGCTGTTGCACCGCGTGCTGGTCGGCTCGACCAACCCCGGCGATGTGGTGCTGGACCCGTTCTTTGGTACCGGAACCACCGGGGCCGTCGCCAAGATGTTGGGGCGCGAGTTCATTGGTATCGAGCGAGAGGAAAGCTATCGCAAGGTGGCTGAAAAACGCATCGCCAAGGTCCGCAAGTTTGATCGCGAAGCTCTGGAAGTCAGCGCCAGCAAACGTGCCGAGCCACGCGTGCCATTCGGTCAACTGGTCGAACGCGGAATGTTGCGCCCGGGTGAAGAGCTCTATTCCATGAACCAACGTCACAAGGCGAAGGTGCGTGCGGACGGAACGCTGGTGGGTGACAATGTCAAAGGGTCAATCCATCAGGTCGGCGCGCATCTGGAAAACGCACCGTCCTGCAACGGCTGGACATACTGGTGCTTCAAACGGGACGGCAAGACCGTACCGATTGACATCCTGCGGCAACAGATCCGCGCAGAAATGCACAATTGAATTCACGAACACCGCCGGTGCCTGTGGCCTGACACATGGCACTATGCCTTGCCCCGCCGATCAATCGGCGGGGTCTTTTGTTTTGCCTTCAACAGTGATTGCATAAGGCTGCCAAGCCTCTGCAAGAAAGACCACGGCCATGACCGAGACGACCGCACAGCCCCGCCGAAGCCTGTTTTTCACCCAGCCCGATGCGTTTGATCTGGACAACAAATATACCGAGGCTGCGTTGGAACGGCACAAGCGCGAGGGTCTGGAACTGGCTGTGCGTGCGCGATGGGTGGCGATGGCGCTGACTGCGGTGCTGCTCATTTTTCTGAACCCGCAATGGGAGGTGCTTTGGTATCACTTCATTCTGCTGCTGATCTGCGGCAACGGGTGGTTGATCCGCCGTGCAGGTCGTGTCGGGCAATCGCGGGGCGAGTTGTTTTTGATTTTCGTCGACCTGCTGATCATGACGCTCGGGATGATCGTGCCCAATCCCTTCAGCGATGATGTCAGGCCATTGGCCATGCAATACCGGTTCGACAACTTTCAGTACTTCTTCGTCATTCTGGCCGCAGGCACGTTGGCTTATTCCTGGCGGACCGTGATCGCCATCGGAACCTGGACGGCGATTATGTGGACGATCGGTTGGATCGTTGCGTCGTGGGTCGCAACGCCTATTCCGGGGATCAGCGAAAAAGTTGCAGCCGCCCTGCAAGGCTACCCAGATGTTGCCGAGCTTCTGGATCCGAACAGTTTCATGGCGCCTCAGCGCATCCAGCAGGTGACCGTGTTCATGATGGTGGCCGTGACTTTGGGCCTTTCGATGCAGCGGCTGAACCGGCTATTGATGAGCAACGCAGGGCTGGAACGGGAACGGGCCAACTTGTCACGCTATTTCTCGCCCAACGTGGTAGAGGAGCTGAGTCAGAATGACGAGCCGCTGAAACGGGTCCGAAAAGAGAATGTGGCCGTTCTGTTCATCGACATCGTCGGGTTTACAAAATACGCGGCCGGGCGTGACCCCTATGATGTGATCGAAGTGCTGCGAGGCTTTCACGCCCGCATGGAGACCGAGGTTTTTCGCCACCACGGAACCCTAGACAAGTATCTGGGGGATGGTCTGATGGCGACCTTTGGCACCCCGGTGCCCACGCCGCTGGATGCAAGCAACGCGCTGGGATGCGCACGCGCGATGGTCAGCGTGATTGCTCGATGGAATCTGGAACGCCGCCGGGCGGGAGAGCTTGAAATCCGCGTCGGGATTGGGGTGCATTATGGCTCGGTCGTATTGGGCGACATTGGTGCGAACCGGCTTGAATTTGCAGTCATCGGGAATGCCGTCAACGTCGCAGCCAAGCTCGAGGCGCTGACGCGTGATTTACAGGCGCGTATCGTGGTCAGTGATGCCGTGCGCGTGCGGATTGCAGAGGAAAACCAGTCTGCGTCGGTCGCCATGACTGGTTTTGCAGAGCTTACCGATCAATCCGTGCGCGGCGTGGAAACACCGATGGATATCTGGGTGATGAAAGGCTGAGGACCGTATACCCCACCAGAACAGCACCCTAAGCGCTGAGCCTGATGGGCAGGGCTGCGCATCGGTTACGCATCAGGTACCGGGTTCAGGGCCTTGTTATAGGCGTGCCAATCGGTGATCTCGGGGTAGTACTGGCGTCGCCATTCCCGGACCCGCGGGTTCATGACCCGCCGCCACAGCGGTGGGATCATCGCAGCCACAGTCATGACGGGATAGCCATAGGGCAGTTGCGGTGCCTTTTCGGGCGTGTGGTGTTGAAGCAGCGGAAACCGGCGGTTTGGTTTGTAGTGGTGATCCGAATGGCGTTGCAGATTGATCAGCAACCAGTTTGAAGCCTTCTGTGATGCGTTCCAGGAATGCCTGGGCAGGACGTGTTCATACCGCCCGTCCCCCAGATGTTTCCGGGTCAGGCCGTAATGTTCCACGTAGTTGACCAATTCCAGCTGCCAGATCGCGACACCGGCCTGCAACAGAAAAAGGGCCAGACCTGACCAGCCTCCGATCAGCGACGCCAGTGCCAGCATCCCCAATTGCAACGCCCAGTAACGCCAGAACGGGTTGGAGCGGTCGGTCCAGGGTCGGTCCTTGCGGGCCAGTTTTCCGCGTTCGGCGTTGAAGGCCGAGACCAGACTTTGCCGCAACACCCTAGGGTAAAAGCGGTGAAACCCTTCGTTGTATCGCGCCGTCACCGGATCGCGTGGCGTTCCTACATAACGGTGATGGACCAGCAGATGCTCGGACCGAAAATGAGAATAAAGCACCATGGCAAGAAGGATATCGCCCAGCCAGCGTTCCCAACGGCTTTTCTGATGCATCAGCTCGTGGCTGTAATTGATACCGACCGTACCCGAGATAACACCCATGCCAAAGAACAGGCCGATTTTCTCAGGCGTCGAAAGCTGGCTGCCGTGGCTCGCGTACCAGATCAGGCCAAACAAGGTAAGGAACTGAAGGGGTGCCCAAAGCTTGGTCAGCAGGATGTACCGTTGCAGATCGCCGTCCGGCGTCTCGGGGTCCGCATTTTCCACGTTGAGCCCGGTGATCCGGTCCAGCACGGCAAAGACCCACCAGGTCGAGATCGGGATCAGCAAAACCCACCATCCGCCCGCGAAAGCAGTGAACCAGATCAGCGGGATCAACAGCAGAGACACCCAGAAGGGTGATGCTGATTGCCAGCGTGCCAACGAGACTGTTGCGGTCATCTCTGGTGCTCCTGCTAGATGGGAACAGCCTAGCCGCGAGGCCAAGGAATGCACAGCGGTCTTATTGTCCTTTCCACAGATCATAGGCTTTGCGCATCACTGTGGGCAGGTCGCTGGGTTGGAAGCTGTGCTTTCCCACTGCGATCAAGTGTTCGGGAACATCCTGACCGGTGGTTTCTGCGGCCCAGATTCTTAAAATCAGATGAAAATGCGTAAAGGTGTGGCGCACCTCGCCCGGCACCATTTTCCAATCTGCCGCAAGCGGGGGGTGCTCGACCGGATCGTCTGCCCACTCCGATCCGGGCCAGCCCAGCATTCCGCCCAGCAGACCTTTGTCCGGTCGGCGCTCCAGCAGCATGGCCCCATCTGACATGCGCACAATATAAACGTGACCGCGACGGGTGGGTTTGGGCTTTTTCGGTGTTTTTCGGGGAAGATCAGCCTGTGTTCCCGCGATCCGCGCTTTGCATGGTTCGCGCAGCGGGCAAATGCCACATGCCGGGGATTTCGGCGTGCATATCGTGGCCCCCAAATCCATGACCGCCTGCGCGTAATCACCGGGCCGAGTAGAAGGTGTCAGCGCTGAGGCTTTTTCCTTCAGCAGGGGTTTCGAGCCGGGCAGCGGCGCGTGGATGTCGTAAAATCGGGCCATGACGCGTTCGACATTGCCATCCAGAACCGTTTCAGGCTGATCGAAGGCGATGGCCGAGATTGCCGCAGCGGTATAAGGGCCGATGCCGGGTAGCGTCAGCAGCGCATCATATTTATCGGGGAACTGACTATTGTGATCCCGTGTCACAGCGCGGGCGCATTTCAAGAGGTTGCGCGCACGCGCGTAATAGCCAAGACCGGCCCATTCCCCCATGACCTGATCATCCGGCGCGGCGGCCAGCGCCTGAACCGTAGGCCAACGTGTCACGAAGCGCAGAAAGTAATCCCGCACCGCTGCTACAGTCGTCTGTTGCAACATCACTTCGGACAACCAGATCCGATAGGGGTCAGGGCGTACCCCGGCGGCGCGCTCTGCCGGTCCTGTGCGCCATGGCATGGCGCGAGCGTTGTGGTCATACCACTCCAGAAGCGCAGCGCTGGCGGTGAATTCAAAGGAATCACGCAAGTTTTATTCGTCTCCCTGTCAGGTTTCGCTGGCACCCGGTGTTCTGCCTATTACAATAGCGGCGCAGGAGTTGGAAACCAGATGCAACGCAGACGTTCGTCAACCCGCGGGTTCAAGCGCACCGCGTCTTTGCTGAATGACCAGATCAGGCGCGCCGGGGAAAGCCGGGGCTTTGCTGTCTCACGTCTGTTGACCCATTGGGCCGAGATCGTGGGTCAGGATACCGCCGCCATCGCGCGCCCAGTCAGTGTCGGCTATGGCAAAGGCGGTTTCGGCGCGACCCTGACCGTTCTGACCACAGGCCCGCAGGCCCCGATGCTGGAAATGCAGAAGGAACAGCTGCGTGGTAAAGTGAACGCGGTCTACGGCTATAATGCCATCAGCCGTGTCCGGATCACCCAGACCGCTCCGACCGGATTTGCCGAGGGGCAGGCCAGTTTCGACCATAGACCGAAGCAAGCAAAACCCGAGATTGCACCTGAAATTGCTGCCGAGGCAGACAAAGTGTCACGCAGTGTAAATGATGAAGATTTGCGCGCGGCCCTTGAACGTCTTGGGCGCAACGTTTTATCCAAACAGAAACGCTGAGAAAGGGCTGAGAATGAGCCGTATTGCAACCGTAATCTGTGCGGCCGTCGCCGTGGCCGCTGGCGGCTATTGGGTGTCGCTGACAAATTCCAACACAAGTTTTCCGCTGGTCAGTGCCGCCGAGGCGCAAGAGGCGGACCTGGATACATCCACAATCATTGACATGGTTCAGGGGGCCGAAGGGGCGCCTGTCGAAATCATCGAATACGCATCCTACACCTGCCCGCATTGCGCGAATTTCCACAAGAGCGCGTATAAACAGCTCAAGAAGGATTTCATTGACACCGGCAAGGTCAAGTTCACCTATCGTGAGGTCTATTTTGATCGCTACGGTCTGTGGGCGTCGATGGTGGCCCGCTGTGCCGGCCCCGAGAAATTCTTTGGCATCACTGATCTGATTTACGAAGGTCAGGCAGAATGGACGCGCGCAGGTGGCCCGGCCGAGATCGTCGATGAACTGCGCAAGATTGGTCGTCTGGCAGGTATTGATGGCGACCAGCTTGAGGCCTGTTTGCAGGATGGCACCAAGGCGCGGACATTGGCCGCGTGGTATCAGGAAAACGCCGAACGCGATGGAATTCAGGCAACCCCGTCCTTCATCGTGAACGGCAAGAAAGTTGACAATCAGTCCTACGCGGACTTCAAAAAGCTGATCGAAGCAGAGCTCGGCAGCTGACCCGAACCCGGCTGGCGCCACCGGGGGCCAGCCTGAGTTACCTTGGTGAAGGGACGGTTTTCAAAAGCATGTCCCTGACCACGTCGGCGTCTGAAATCTGAAGCCGAACCGGCAAAGTGATCACCTTGCTTCGGAAAGCGGGCGGCATGCGAACGGCGTCTTTTTCGGTGGTGACCATCTGAGCGCCCAGCAAACGCGCCTCGT
This sequence comes from Ruegeria sp. AD9, assembly GCF_056542305.1. Lineage (NCBI taxonomy): Bacteria > Pseudomonadati > Pseudomonadota > Alphaproteobacteria > Rhodobacterales > Roseobacteraceae > Ruegeria > Ruegeria sp. AD9. The sequence goes on along the minus strand of NZ_JBQFZP010000004.1, from coordinate 63,843 downwards.
TTTCCAGCCGGGTCATCAGGGCCTGTGTCAACGGTTGGTGATCGTCCAACGCCTCGGCCCGGACCAGATCCACACCCAACCGACGCAGGGTTTGGAAGAACTTTTCGGGATAGCCGATTCCTGCAAACGCCAACGCACGCGTTTCTGACCAATCCATACCGGTTTGCAGGGGTTCGACTGCCCCGGTGACATGAGGAACGGTCAACCGGTCTTTCCAGTTGTTGGCAAACACCTTTTGTGCCGCCTCTTCACCCAAGGACAGCACAAGGTCGGCCCGTTGCAGGCCGGTATCGACCGGCTCTCGCAGTGGACCGGCTGGCAGGCATAATCCGTTTCCAAATCCGCGCTGGGCGTCCACAACGATAATCGAGAAATCCTTGGCGACCGAAGGGTTCTGAAAACCATCATCCAGAACGATCACCGTTGCCCCCGCCGCGGCCGCTGCACGCGCACCCGCCGCCCGATCCTTGGCAACCCAGACCTCGGCAAACATCGCCAGCAACAGCGGCTCGTCCCCCACCTCGGCGGCGGTGTGCCTGCCCGGATCGACCTGCACCGGGCCTTCCAGTGACCCGCCATGTCCTCGTGTCACGACATGGGGCTTGTGCCAGGCATTACCCAGTTGTTCGAGGGTCCAGATGACGGTGGGCGTTTTCCCGGTTCCACCTGCATTCAGATTGCCGATGCAGATCACGGGCACACCGGGATTTTCCCCCGATTTCGAGGCAATCCTGCGGGCTGTCGCTGCGGCATATAAGCGGCCCAGCGGGGCCAGCAGCCGTGCCCTCAGATCCGGCTGGTCCGGAGGAGTGTTCCAGAACTCAGGTGCCCGCATGATCTGCGCTCCTCTCGTCCAGAATATCCTGCACCAATTCGATGAGAGTGTCTGCCTGCGGCGCACCTTCGGTGATTATCTGCCATCCTGCCAAAGCCATGTCAGCGGCGCGGTCCGGTGCCAGAAGCTGTACGACGGCATCGCCCAACTCGGTTGCTGACTTGACCTCCTTGGCTGCGCCTGCCTGTTGCAGGTGGGCGTAAAGCTCGTGATGGCGATGCACGAATGGTCCAGAAATTATGGCAGACCCCAGCGCGATTGCGTCGGACGGGTCCTGACCGCCTGCACCGCGTTCCAGTGAACTGGCCATGAACGTCACTGCCGACACACGGTGCCACAACCCCAGATTTTCTGGGTCCGCAGTCAGAACGACCTGCGTGCTGTCTTCGATCAAGTCGCCATCGTCCCAGTTAACACAGCGTAGATCCATCGCCTCCAGCCTCCGTTTTAGGGGGGCAGCTTCGTGAACGTCGGCGACGTGAAGTACAAGAACCAGCCGGTGCAAAAGGCGCAATGCCTGACGATGTGCTGTCAGAACCGAAATGAACTCTTTGTCCTGCACCCAGGCAGCCAACCAAACAGGTCGCCCTGCAAGCGTGTGGTTGGTTTCGATCAGCTCGTCTTCTGGCCAAGGTCTTGGATTTGGGCTGATGCGCAAAGGCGGCGATTCTTCGACTGTTGAAAACGGGATGCCAAGTCTCCGGATGTGACGGGCGGTTTCAGAATTTGCAGTCAGTATCTTGCGAAAGCAGCTAAAGGTCACTCTGGTTATGTCTGGCAGCCAGCGCGCGTTCCGGGACAGTGCAACGGTAAACTGGGCGTCAAACAACACAAGGGGTACAGCCTGTTCATCGGCTCGGGTTATGATGTTGGGCATCAAATCACCGCCGACCCAAATCCCGATACCTGGGCGCCAGTATTCGATAAAGTCACGCGCGGCCCCGCTCTGTTCCTGAGGCAGGTTGATCAGGGGAAAGCTGCATTCCGGCCAGGCAGACAGATCCGCGTCCGGCGGAGCGGTCAGTAGAAAATGCAGCTTGGATCGGGACTGAAGCAACCGGCGACAAAAATCACTCACCGCCCGCAGGCGGTCTGGCGTGGCGACGTGCATCCACACGACCTCGCCTTCGGGGCGTGGCAGGTCGGTTTTTACACCAACGCCGTTCCGCATTCTCCAGGACAGCACCCGATAAGCGGCAAGGCTTAATGAGCGCGGTTTGCTCATGCGCCGATTCCGGGCCCGATCGGGTCCAGCTGAGCAGACAGTTGCGCATGGATTGCGGTGCTGGCGGCGATTACGCCATTCAGCCTGGGGTGGGCATTGTTGAAGATCAGAGGATGACCCAAACGGTCTGAACTGACGCCGCCTGCCTCTCGGATGATCAGATCGCCAGCGGCAATATCCCATTCCCAGCTTGGGCGAAGGGTCAGCATGGCATCGAACCGCCCCTGCGCGACCAGCGCCATGCGATAGGCAAGCGAGGGACGGTACGCGCGGTGGAAGGCTGGAACATTCTGATTGCGCCAGTGCTGTGCGTCCAGATTTGGTTTGGCGGCCAGAACCTGCGACTGCAATAACTCAGACGTTTTCGACGTCGTGATCTTTTGCCCGTTGAGAGTTGCGCCCTGACCTTGCGCGGCAGCATAAAGCAAGTCGCGCATCGGCAGATAGATTACGGCGGAAGTCACAATGCCATCCACTGCAACAGCCAGCGAATGCGCCCAGGTGCGCGCGCCTTCGGTAAAGCTGCGGGTGCCGTCAATCGGATCGACGATAAAGGCATTGCTGCGGTCCAGCCGCTCGGGCGAATCCTCGGATTCCTCGCTGAGCCAGCCATAGCCCGGTCGCGCAGCGCACAGCTTTTCTTCCAGCATCGCGTTGACGGCCAGATCGGCCTCGGTCACCGGACCGGCGCCACCGGGTTTGTCCCAACGCTGTGCCTGCGTCCCGGAATAGCGTGTAGCGATCTTGCCGGCCTCAATCGCGGCCTCAATCAGAAGGGGCAGATCAGTTGCCGGCAAGTGTCATTCCTTCGATCAACAGCGACGGGACCACGCGCGACAAATATGGGCGGGCGTCATTGGCGGGAATGATCCGCCGCAGCATATCACGCAGATTGCCTGCGATTGTGCATTCGTTGACAGGATGCGTGATCACACCGTTTTCGACCCAAAAACCTGATGCACCACGGGAATAGTCGCCCGTATTGGGGTTGATCGTCGATCCGATCATGGACGTGACCAGCAAACCGGTGCCCATATCGCGCAACAGATCGTCGCGACTGCGGGTTCCCTGCGTAAGGCTCAGGTTCCAGTTGCTGGGTGAGGGTGGGCCGGACACACCGCGCGCAGCGTTGCCTGTTGAGTCCATTCCCAGCTTGCGGCCACTCGACAGATCCAGTGTCCAGCCCGTCAGGACACCGTTTTCCACGATCACCCGGCGCTGCGTGGGCAGACCTTCGGCATCAAATGGGCGCGAGCCAGAGATACGCGGGCGGTACGGATCTTCGATCAGTGACAGATGCGCGGGCAGCACGTCTTGCCCCAGGCAATCCTTCAGCCAAGACGCGCCGCGCGCAATCGCGGCCCCATTGCTGGCGGCCAGAAGATGCCCGATCAGCGAAGACGAGATACGTTCATCAAACAACACCGGGAAACTGCCGGTCGCCGGTTTGCGCGCGCCAACCTGTTGCACAGCGCGTTCCCCTGCTTTGCGCCCAATCTCAGCCGCGTCGCGCAAGTCGGATTGAAACGTCCGGCTGTCACCGTCATAGTCGCGCTCCATCCCGGTGCCTTCACCAGAGATCGCAACGCATGAGATGGATCGGCTGCTGCGCTCATACCCACCGGAAAACCCGTTTGTAGCCGCCAGATGCACCCGGTGCGTTCCATAGCTTGCAGCCGCATCCGACACCTGCGTGACGCCTTTTACCGCCAGTGCTGCGGCCTCGGCGGCCAGCGCATCCTGCATCAAGCTTTCTGCGGACGGGGCCGGGGCGGTGTCCAGCAATTCCAGTGACTGAATATCCCAGTCACAGGCCAGTTGGCTTTTGTCCGCCAGCCCGGAATAGGGATCTTCGGGCGCTTCTTTTGCCATGGCCACGGCGCGTTCGGCCATCGCCGCAAGGGTTTCCGGGCGCCTGTCAGAGCTGGACACAATGGCTGACCGCTTGCCCAGAAACACACGCAAGCCCAGATCAGCGCCTTCCGAGCGTTCCGCATGTTCCAGTGCGCCGCCCCGCACTTCGACTGAGACCGAGGACCCTTCGAGAACGATGGCATCTGCCGCTTCTGCGCCTGCCCGGCGAGCAACATCGAGCAATTGTTGGCTGATTTCTTCTGGTGTGCGGGTCATGAGGTCTCCGGGTTGATTGCCAAGGACCTAGCCTTGCACCGCCCGCCCCGCAAGACCTGTGACCGGATTGTGCTGTGTGGATCGGGATAAATCCATGCCGCTACCGGGTTTGGCACAAGGTTCAAAGGAATGGAAAGGGCCGCACTGCGCGGCCCTTTCAGATGGGTATCACTTGATACGCTGGCCATTCGCCAAAATCTGACCGTCTTCCGTGAATTCGATGGTCGAGTTCAGGGTGTCAGGCTCATCGCCGGGGACAGCCATCAGACCCATCATCATCCGCGCGCCCAGCGCATCGTCGTCCGAAATGAGGCCCATGCCGATCAGCGTATCGATCAGCTGATTGGCGCCAACAAGTTTCAGGTTTGCCACGCCGCTTGGGCTAGGCATTCCGCCAAACTCTTCTGTGTTCGAATTGTCGAAGGCGAATTCGCCATCACCGGTCAGTTTGGCACCAACCAACGAAACCAGAAGCTGGCTGATTTTCAGCGAATGTAACTCACCCGGAGCCTCATCCGACTCGACGTTGATTTCTGGATCGAAGATGTTCATCAGAACTTTTGCCGTGCCGGTCGTTTCCAGCGCGATTGTCGCCGGATCGCGGGGCAGCGCGCCTGCCGGGTCAAAAATGCCCCACAGGACATCAGACATGGTGAAATCGGTCATGTTGAGGCCAAAGGCGAAGGGCTGTATTTCGTCCGATTGCTGGATCGGGAATTCGAAGTTCAACCCTGCACTGGCCATGGACAACTCGATCGGGAACGGCAGATCCGCTGTTGTCACCGCCAGTTTGGTGCTGTTCTGCGCGATGTCATAGGCGATGCGCTCGGCGTCGATGCTGGCGGCAAAGTGCCCACCCTCCGAGGTGCTGTTCATCGAGAACGCCTGGCCTTCGCTGGTCCCGCTCAGATCGGTGCTGCCGGATGCATAGGTAAACGTGCCATCAAAGGCGAAACCCGCCTGGTAAAACGCCTGCGGATCAGACATGTCAAAATCCAGTGGGATCACGTTTTCGCCTTCAAAGGCCAGTTGGCCCAGTTGGCCATTGATCAGCCCGCTTTCACCACTTTCCGGATCCTGAAAGTTCAGGTTATAGGTCAGTGTATCGCTGTTGAATATCTGAGTGATGTTTCGGTGTTCGCCGATTTGCATCCGCGACCGACCGGCCAGATCACCTGCTTCGACCGCGATGCTGAAAACCTCGTTCGGCAGCGGTTCGCCATCAACTTCAATCGAATCCAGCGCAATGCCCAGTTTGTCAGCGGTGTAGTCATAAGTCATGTCTTCGGGTGTACCCGAAACGACCATGTTCAGCTGGCTGTGCGAATAAATCACTTTGGCTGCAAACTCTTCATCGTCGGCTGTTCCCGTGACGTCCATGGGAAAGCTCTCGGGCAATCCGATGGTAACGGTTCCGTCACCATTTTCGGTCAGCGTCATTTCCGGCATGACCATCTGGAACTGCCCGTCTTCTTCCGGAAAGGTCAAAGAAAGTGTCATGTTCGAAATTGTGGTGACGTCACCGGCGATGCTTTCGTCGCCTGTAACGGTGTAGCCCATTGATGTGAAATAGCTTTGCCAGTCGGACCAGACATCATTTGCAGTAAGGTCGGCGAACGCGCCCTGGGTCGCGACGGCATAAGCCAGAACAGCACCGCAGCTGCGGTGGAGGAAAACGGACATAAGGTAACCCTTCTTGATCAATTTGCGGCGCATGGTCGGGGTTGTGGCACCTATCGTCAAGGGGGCAAGGGCTGGACCATTTCCCCGTTTCCGCGTTACGCCTGTTGCCGGGATCAATAACAATGCGTGAGGAGAGGCGAATGCAGGGGAAAACAGTTCTGATAACCGGGGCCAGCCGTGGCATCGGGGCCGAAGCGGGGCGCGTTTTTGCCGCAGCCGGGGCCAATGTCGCATTGGTGGCCCGCAGCCGCGATCAGATTGATGCCTTGGCCGCTGATCTGGGTGATCAGGCCATCGCGCTGGCCTGCGATGTCAGCGATTTCGCGCAGGTCGAGCAGGCTGTGGCCACATGTGTGGATCGGTTCGGCGGGCTGGATGTTCTGATTGGCAATGCCGGTGTGATCGATCCGATCTTTCATCTTTCCAACGCCGATCCTGAGGCCTGGAGCAAAGCCATCGACATCAACCTCAAAGGCGTTTTCTACGGGATGCGTGCGGCATTGCCGGTGATGCGGGCCGCCGGGGGCGGAAGCATTCTGACCGTCTCGTCCGGCGCGGCGTCCAACCCGGTTGAGGCGTGGAGCCATTATTGCGCGTCAAAGGCCGGGGCAAAAATGTTGACGGAATGCCTGCATCTGGAAGAAGCCCAACACGGTATTCGCGCCATGGGGCTGTCGCCGGGGACGGTTGCCACGGATATGCAGCGGTCCATCAAGGCAAGCGGTATCAATCCGGTCAGTCAACTGGACTGGGACGCGCATATTCCCGCAGACTGGCCAGCACGTGCCCTGTTGTGGATGTGTTCCAAGGACGCGGATGAGTATTTGGGAACGGAAATCTCGCTGCGTCTGGAAGACATCCGAAAAAGGGTCGGGTTGATATGATTGACCTGACGAAAGAGGATGGCCTGTGGGTTGTTACGATCAACAATCCCGAAAAGGCAAACGCCCTGACCGGAGCGATGCTGGGTGAACTGGTCGGGATTGCCGAGTCTGCAACCAGCGCGCGGGCGCTGATCCTGACGGGCGCGGGCAAAGTGTTCAGCGCGGGGGCCGATCTGGACGAGGCGCGCGCCGGTCTGGCCACCTCTGACGTCTGGGAAAGACTGTCCGGTGCCATCGCCGCATTGCCCTGTCTGACCATTGCCGCGTTGAACGGAACTTTGGCTGGTGGGGCCAATGGCATGGCTTTGGCCTGTGACCTTCGCATTGCGGTGCCAACGGCCAAGTTCTTCTATCCGGTGATGAAGCTGGGGTTTCTGCCGCAACCTTCCGATCCGAAACGGTTGGCGGCATTGGTGGGTCCGGCCAGAACCAAGTTGATCCTGATGGCAGGTCAGAAGATCACCGCGCAAGAGGCTTATGACTTCGGTCTGGTTGATCGGATTGTCGAACCCGATCACCTGATGCAAACCGCGCATGAGCTGGTGACAGATAGCGTGAACGCTGACCCCGTTATCGCCGCGGACATCGCAAGGATGTGTTCATGAGGATTTCGGCCATTCGGTTGCGGGTCGTTGATCCGGAAAGACTGGCCGTATTCTATCGCGACTTTCTGGGTATGCGGGTTGACCGGCAGGGATCAGGTTGTCGCGTCGGCTACAACTCGGAAGATGCAGACCTTGTGCTGTTGCCGGGTGGTGGCGGATACACCCATGACCGGGGCCAAAGATATTGGAAGATCGGAATAACCGTCCCTGATGTCGATCTTGCGGCAGCGCATCTGCGCGCGCTGGGTACTGCGGTAAGCACGCCGCGCCAGTTTCTGGATATCGGGTATATGTGCCATCTGGCTGATCCCGAAGGGTTTGTCATCGAATTGCTGCAACATGATTTCGAAGGTAACAAACCGGCGCAGGTGGCATATCCAGATGCTCCGTTTGCGCAGGCCCGGATCGGTCAGATAACCCTTCGGACCGGTGATATTGCGGGTGAGGACGCGTTTTGGCGCGCGCAAGGTATGTCCTTGCTGTCAATGCAGGAGGTGGCCCCCCATGGCTTTGATCTGCATTTCTATGCCTTTACCGACGAAACCCCTCCAAACGCCGATTTGTGGGCCGTCGAGAATCGCGAGTGGTTGTGGAAACGACCGTATACGACACTGGAATTCCAGCATCTTGCGGGTGCAGAGTTTGTGCCTGTACCGGATTACCGGGGAATAGAAGTCGAAGGGTTGGCCGCACCTTTGAAAGACGCCTTTGGCGATACGGTCTTGCCGGGCTGATCACCTGTTGCGTCGCTTGCCCGGAACTTTCGACCGAAATCCGGGTGGGCGTTTACGCACCCATATCAGGAATTTCTCAAGCCTGGGATGCGCGCGCAAGGCTGCGATCGTGTTGTAACAGCGCGCCAGTTCGGCCTCGGTCAGGGTGGCATGGACTTCTTTGTGGCAAATCTGGTGCAGAAGAACGGTGGGTCCGCCCTTGCCTCCTTTGAGTTTTGGGATCAGATGATGCAGGCTGCCACCCCCGCTGGGGATCGGGCGGTCGCAGAGCGGGCAGATCGGATCGTTGTTCGCCATGATGGTTTGAAACTTGCGCCGATAGATGGCGAAGGCAAGAGGGTGCGAATGGCGCAGGCAGTCGTGATCGGAGCAGGCCCCGCAGGGTTGATGGCGGCCGAGCAACTGGCCGAGGCCGGGCATTCCGTGCTGGTTGCCGAAGCCAAGCCCTCGGTTGCACGCAAATTTCTGATGGCTGGTAAATCGGGGCTGAACCTGACAAAGGATGAACCGCCTGAGACACTGATGCGGTCTTATGCCGATGCGGCGGACTGGTTGCGCCCGATGATCACCGCCTTTGACGCGCAAGCCGTGCAGCACTGGGCGCGTGGATTGGGACAGACATTATTTACAGGCTCTACAGGGCGGGTTTTTCCCGAGGCCATGAAGGCGTCGCCTTTGTTGCGCGCATGGCTTGCGCGACTGGGCACAGCCGGGGTTGAGATCAAAACCCGTTGGCGATGGAAAGGTTGGGAAGCTGATGCGCTGGTATTCGACACACCGGACGGGCCGCAAAACCTGACTGCTGCTGTAACCGTGCTTGCGCTGGGGGGGGGCAGCTGGGCCCGCCTTGGATCGGATGGTCATTGGGCGCAAATCCTGTCTGACAGGGGCGTCGAACTGGCACCGTTTGAACCTGCGAATTCAGCCCTGTCGGTGGACTGGAGCACTCATATGCAGCCACATTTCGGGGCGGCGCTGAAGTCGGTTCGGTGGATGGCCGGTGACCTGGATAGCCGCGGCGAGGCTGCGATCTCGGCAACCGGGCTGGAGGGAGGGGGGCTTTACACTCTCACCCCTGCTTTGCGCAAAGGGCAGCTACTTTTTGTCGATCTGGTGCCCGACCTGGAACAGCAGTCCTTGCAGGCGCGTTGGTCTTCCAGAAAGTCGAAAACCACACTTTCGCAATGGTTGAGAAAGTCGTTGAACCTGTCACCGCAGAAGATCGCCGTGTTTCACGAGATGGCAAAACGCAGTCACTTGCCGCTGCCCGGCGAAGTGGCGGTCCTCAAGAAACTGCCAATCCTGCACGCGGGACTGCGACCGATGGATGAGGCTATATCGACGGCAGGTGGCGTGAAACGATCCGCGTTGGGTGACGGGCTGATGCTGAAGACCATGCCGGGCGTGTTCTGCGCCGGTGAGATGCTGGATTGGGAAGCGCCGACCGGGGGGTATCTTTTGACAGCCTGTCTTGCCACTGGCCGCTGGGCCGGTCGGGCCGCTGCCGATTGGCTGGATCAGGGCTGATAACTCAGCGCGACCGCGCAAGCATCGCCAGACGAATCATTGCGCGCTCGACCAGTGCCATTGAGGGGGCGGTCTGTCCGGCGGAGCGCAGGGAGAGGTCGGTATCCGTAAGAACGGTCAGAGCAGTTTGCAGCTTGGGCGCGCCCCAGCCCTGTGCCTGACGCAGAATACGGTCACGCCGTTTGCCGTAAACCGGCGGACGCAACTTGCCGATACCCTGCGCCGCACCACCGGGATCCGAGGCGCAGGCATAAAGGGTGCGGAAATGCCGGGTTGCCCCAATGCACAGAGTTACCCCGTTGGTACCCTGTGCCTGCAACCGCCGGATCAGCGGTCCGATCTCACCGGCGCGGCCTTCTGCAACCACGTTCAGCACGTCGTCAAGCGCCGCCTCGGTCGAACGCGGGGTACAGGCTTCGATGTCTTCCATGGTCAACTCAGAGTTGTCACCGCGCTTGTAAAGCGACAGTTTCTCAATGGTTTGGGTGAAGTCACCGGGGCTAAGACTGTTGGCCAGTTCGTTGATGGCAGACATGACATCGCGGGGGATGTTATTCAGGTGCGCCTCGGTCAGAACCCGCTCGACCTCTGCGCGCGATGGCGGGTCGTCATAAATACCTATCGCATAGGCCGCAGGATGCCCTTCGAACGCTTTGCGGATTTTCGAGTTTGGTTTCAGCTGACCAGCCGTCACGATGATCTGAGCGTCGCCGGGGGTCCAATCTTCAAGTGCGGCCAGAATCGCAGGCGAGGCGGTTTCGGTGGCGTCTTCCACAAACACCGCGCGCGGGCCGGGGAAAAACCCAACCGCCTTGACCGCGTCCAGCAGAGACGCCGGATCGCCGCGCAAGTCGCCACCCGGCAGGCGGGTCAGGCGCATTTCCTCTTCCGCACCAGGACCAAGCAGGGCGGCCAGAACCTGCTGCCGCTTAAGCGCCACCCGCATGGCATCCGCACCATAGATCAGCAGCCCGGTCTTGTCCGCATCCGGCTTGGTGAAATACCCGTCAGCCTCGCGCGGGCTCAACTTCATTTGGACAAGCCCGGTGTTGAATACAGGCGGTTCACTATATGCCCGGACAGGATCACCATCAGGCGTTCTTTCGCATCGCGTTCGTCAGCCAGCGTCGACACGGTAGAGCCCGAAGCAGAATAGCCCACAAAATCGGTTACGGTGCCGGACGCAGCGACCTGCCCGGTCTCATTGGATTTCAACGCGTATTGGGCCCGTCCATCAATCGTGTACCGCGTTGTCTCGTTCGTCGTGGTTATGGCCGCGCCGCGGGTTTCGGTCGAGACCTGAACATCCAGAGCGTAATCGCTGACAGAGCCCGCGCTGCGGCCCAATTGGTGCTCAAGGTTCTGAACCAGAAGATAGCTTTCGACGGTATTTGGCGCAGACACCGCCACCCGACCGAATAAGGCAGAGCCCGACCCACCCGGAGCATAAACCGGTTGAAAGCCGCAGGCAGCCAGCGCCAGCGGCATCACAAGCAATGTTCTGCGATCAAACAACGACATTCACGATCCGGCCCGGAACAACGATAACTTTCTTCGGCGCGTTGCCATCCAGCGCCTTTTGGACAGCTTCGGTGCTGAGCGCGATATTTTCAACCTCGGCTTTGTCCATATCTTTTGGAACGCTGATTTCCGCGCGACGCTTGCCGTTGATCTGGATCGGCAGGGTGACGGTGTCATCAACCAGCATCGCTTCATCCGCGACGGGCCACGGGGCGACAGCCACAAGGCCCTCACCGCCCTGATGCGCCCAGATATCTTCCGCCAGATGTGGCGTCATCGGCGACATCAACTGGGCCAGTGTTTTGATTGCCTGTTTCTGAGCCGCCGCACCGGCCTTGGATTTTGCCAGTGTATTGGTGAAGGCGTATAGTTTGGCGATGGCTGCGTTGAAGCCAAAGCTTTCGACACCCAATGTCACGTCGCGGATGGTTTTGTGCATCTCGCGCAACAGATCCTCATCGGTTTCGCCCGCTGCATCGGCGTCCATGGCGCCTATCCTGTCACACAGGTTCCAAACGCGATTCAAGTGCTTATAGGCGGCTTCGGCCCCTGCCGCCGTCCATTCCACGTCCCGCTCGGGTGGCGAATCGGACAACACGAACCAGCGGGCCGTGTCGGCCCCAAAGGCCGAAATGATGCTGACCGGGTCGACCACGTTTTTCTTGGATTTCGACATCTTGGCTGAGGGGATGATTTCGACCTCTGTGCCATCGGCCAGTTTGCCGTTGGTTACATCCTCGGGCAGGTGATAGACCGGGCGGCCGTTGGCGTCGCGCGTCTGGTAAATCTCATGCGTCACCATGCCTTGCGTGAACAGCGCGTCGAACGGCTCGATGGCTTTCTTAGGCAAGTGGCCGGTAAGGTGCATCGCCCGCGCAAAGAACCGGGAATATAGCAGGTGCAGAATCGCGTGTTCAATGCCGCCGATATACTGGTCGACATTCATCCAATATTCAGCCTCGGCCAGATCGGTGGGTGTTTCCGCACGCGGAGCGGTAAAGCGCGCGAAATACCACGACGAATCGACGAAGGTATCCATCGTGTCGGTCTCGCGCTTGGCCGGCGCGCCACAAGACGGGCAGGCGCAATCGCGCCAGGTCGGGTGGCGGTCCAGCGGGTTGCCGGGTTTGTCGAATGTGACATCGTCAGGCAGGCGGACCGGCAGGTTTTCCTTTTTCTCGGGCACCACACCGCAGCTTTCGCAATGCACGACGGGAATCGGACACCCCCAATAGCGCTGACGGCTGAGGCCCCAGTCCCGCAGACGGTATTTGGTGACACCCTCGCCCCAACCGGCTTGTTCAGCAAAATCGACGGTGGCGGTGATGGCTTCTTCGCCTGTCGCTTCGGTCAAACCGGCAAAGTGGTTCACCCAGCGGACTTTCTCGGTTTTCGTCGGGACGAATGCGATTTTGTCGACCGGCGTGTCGTCATCCAGTGCAAAGAATGTGTCGACCACAGGAAGGCCGTATTTGCGGCAAAAGTCGAGGTCACGCTGATCATGCGCAGGGCAGGCAAAGATTGCGCCCGTGCCGTAATCCATCAGGATGAAATTGGCGATCCAGACCGGCAGTTCCCAGCTCGGGTCCAGCGGGTGCTTGACCTTGATGCCTGTGTCAAAGCCCAGCTTTTCGGCGGTTTCTATGGCTTCCTCAGTGGTACCGCCTTTGCGACATTCGGCCACGAATTCAGCCACTTCTGGATTTTCGGCTTCAAGCTGTTTTGCGATCGGGTGATCGGGCGAGATGCCAACGAAAGATGCGCCCAGCAGCGTGTCGGGGCGGGTTGTATAGACGGTGATCGGATCGCCGCCGTCTGTGCGTTCAAAGCCGAATTGCAGACCACGGGATTTGCCGATCCAGTTCTCCTGCATCAGGCGCACTTTGGCGGGCCAGTTGTCCAGAGTGTCCAGCGCATCCAGCAATTCTTCGGAATAGTCCGAGATCTTGAAGAACCACTGGGTCAGCTCGCGTCGCTCTACCAATGCACCCGAACGCCAGCCACGACCATTTTCAACCTGCTCGTTGGCCAGAACGGTCATGTCGACCGGGTCCCAGTTCACCACAGCGTTTTTGCGATAGACTAGCCCGGCATCGAGCATATCGAGGAACAGCGCCTGTTGCTGGCCGTAATACTCGGGGTCGCAGGTCGCGAACTCACGAGACCAGTCGATGGACAGGCCAAGTGGTTTCATCTGGTCGCGCATGTCGGCGATGTTGCTGTAGGTCCAGTCCTTCGGATGACCCCCGATGGCCATCGCGGCATTTTCCGCAGGCATCCCGAATGCGTCCCAGCCCATCGGGTGCAGCACGTTATGGCCCGTCGCCAATTTGTGCCGCGCGATGACGTCACCCATCGTGTAGTTGCGCACATGCCCCATATGGATTCGGCCAGACGGGTAGGGAAACATCTCAAGCACATAGTATTTCGGCTTGTCCGCCTTGTGGTTGGCGGTGAAGATCCCGGCCTTGTCCCAGGCCTCCTGCCATTTTGCTTCGATTTCAGTGGCCGAGTAGCGCGACATTGTGCGGTCCTTCGTGAATGAAAACGCCGGGTAGGAACCCGGCGTGGTAATATTGTGATTTTCGGCGGGTTGCTAGAACTTGTTGTCTGCTATGCGTAGCTGCCGGGCGCGCGATAGAATCGCATCCTCGACTGCGCGGGATGTTGCCGCACTCACCGGAGCCCCCCCGCTCGATTGCAGCGCAACCGACAAAGAGCGCGCGGCAAGCGCCGGATCGCTGATATGAACAGTTGCCCGGTAGGATCGGCCGCCGCCCGGAGGTGTGCCGTAACCCGTTACGATTACACCGGTAAACGGATCAACCTCCTGCACGGGCAGGAAGCTCAGTACATCCAGTGAAGCCGCCCACAGATACCGGTTTACGTTTGTGGTCTGCTCGGCGGTGCTGCGGTCAAAGATATCCCAGATAGTTGCCCGATCGGGGTCATTCAGCTCTTGTTCGTCCGAATTGCCGCCAGCGATGTTCGGGGAGTATGTTGTCGAAGCGTTTCGATTCTGCCCACATGCCGAAAGAGCAGCGGTCAGCAGGATCATTCCCAAAATCGTCGGCAGGCGCATTGCAAACAGGTCCTGTTTCACTTGTTCTACAGTATTCAGGGGATACTCCTAGCCAAGGACCCCCGCTGCAACAAGCCCATTCTTCTGAAATGTAAGTGTATCAGCTGCATCGGGGCGAAAACTGACTGTGGCATCCTTGCACCAATTTGACCTCAATGACGCCGACGTCTTTATGCCAAGCTTGCGCAAAGGGGGCAAAAAGAGCGAAACGGTGTCCGTGCTGAGACATGTGCCGAGGCATATGTCGAGTAGATAACTCTTTTGAAACCGAGGGAAACAAGATGAAAAAAGTTCTCTTCGCATCGACGGCGCTGATTGCGACCGCAGGCGTTGCAGCAGCTGAAGTTAACTTCAGCGGTTATGGCCGCTTTGGTATTGGTTACGTTGAAGATCGTAGCGGTACCGTTGTAAACGTCCAGACAACCGGTACCGCGACAGGCGTTGGTACTGCCGTTGTTCAAACTGACGACGCGATCCTGGTCTCGCGCTTCCGTCTGAACATCGACGGTATTGCAGAAACCGACGGTGGTGTTCGTTTCGAAGGCCGCGTTCGTCTGCAAGCTGACGAAAACAGCGGCAACGGTGAAGCAAACTCCGCCGGTCTGAACGGTGCACGCTTCTCGGTCATCTACGGTGGCCTGCGTGTTGACGCCGGTAACGTTGCAGGTGCCTTCGACAACCTGGCAAACTACTACGGCAACGAAGTTGGTCTTGAGCTGTTCGCAGGTCAGTACTCGGGTGTTGACTACAGCTTCCTGGGTTACACTTCGACCGGTTCGGGTTCGAACGCCGTGTTCTTCCAGTACTCGGTTGGCGACTTCTCGTTTGGCGCATCGTACGACCAAGCGACTGCAGCTCTGAACGGTGCACCTATTAGTGCAGACCGTTGGGACATCAGCGCAACCTACACCTTCAACAACATCACAGCTGCTTTGGCCTACGGCCAGACCGACGCTGGTGTTGCTGGTGTAAGCGATCCGAGCCTGACCGTTCTGACCCTGGGTGGCGAATGGGGTGACTTCTCGGGTACTCTGTTTGTTGCAGACGACGCAACTCAAGTTACTGCAACTGACGGTACTGCATGGGGTCTGTCGGCTGCCTACAACCTGGGCGCTGCAACCACCCTGCTGTTCACCTACGGTGACGGTAACGCGTCTGCTGATACTCAGCAGGTTGCTGTTGGCGCGATCTACGACCTGGGCGGCGGTGCATCGCTGCGCGGTGGTATCGGTGTCAACGACTGTGACATCTGCGCAGATTCGACCATGGTTGCTGACTTCGGTGCTCAGTTCAACTTCTAAGCTGATCTGAACCGCAAGGTTTAAGGGCGGGTCTTCGGACTCGCCCTTTTCTTTTGCGCCGACTTGGTGTTTTTCTGCGCAAAACAGGATGAGGGTCCCATGTCGCTGCAAGACATCACCGCACGTATCGCCAAAGCCGAAGCCAGGTCAGACAGACCGGCTGGTTCTGTCAAACTGATTGCCGTGTCTAAAGTGCAGCCGAATGAAAGGGTGCAGGCGGTTCTTGAGCAGGGGCACAGATGTTTTGGCGAGAATCGCGTGCAGGAAGCAGCAAGAAAGTGGCCCGCGTTCAAAGAACAGTTCGAGGGTATTGATCTGCACCTCATTGGCCCGTTGCAGACCAACAAGGCCCGTCACGCGATGGAACTGTGCGATGCGATCCATTCGGTAGATCGACCCAAACTGGCCAAGACACTGGCGCGTTTGGCACAGGAAATGGGAACCTGTCCGGACCTGTTCATTCAGGTCAACACCGGTGAGGAAGACCAAAAGGCCGGTATCCTTCCTGCGGACGCGGATGGTTTCATTGCCGAGTGCAGGTCATTGGATCTGCCTGTGTGTGGATTGATGTGCATTCCCCCGGTCGATGAAGAGCCGGCTTTGCACTTTGCGCTATTGGCCAAAATCGCCGCACGCAACGGGCTTGATGGATTGTCTATGGGAATGAGTCAAGATTTCGAACAGGCCATCGCCCTTGGCGCGACACATGTGCGCGTTGGCTCCGCCATCTTTGGCGAACGGGTTAAACCTCAGGAATGATCAGCCGTGATCCGGGGGCAATGCGCCCTGCGATCCAGTGCAGATGATCCCGGCGAAAGGCAATGCAGCCTTCGGTTGGATAACCGGGTCTGCGCCATTGGTGCAGAAAAATCGCTGACCCTCTGCCCGGAACCGCGTTTGGCAAGTTCCAGTCGGTCAACAGAATCAGATCATATAACGGGTCGGCGCGGCGCAGCTTTTCGTGGCTGAATGCATAGGGTGCGCTGACCATGTGGTTGTATCTGCTTTCAGACACGTCGTCAGACCACAAGTCCCGTGGGCCAATGGCACGGGCCCATTTGCTGGGGGCGGCCATTCGGTCGGCCCGGTACAGCATACCGACGATTCGATGATGTCCGGTTGGGGTCGCGCCATCGCCTTCGCGTTTTGCGTTGCTCAACCCGCCTTTGCCCACGGAACAGGGGAACACCCTGCCAAGAAACCGGATGCCTCGTGGAGTTAGAACAAGATCGTTTGGGGTCAAAGCAGATGCCCTGACTTCTTGGCCTTGGTCGCCAGGTATCCCCGGTTGTGAGAGGTTTCGCCAACCTTCAGAGGGACACGCTCGGTTACTGCGATACCTGTCCGTTCCATCATGGCGATTTTGGCCGGGTTGTTGGTCAGCAAGCGGACAGAGTTGAAACCCAGCGATTTCAATATGTCCGACCCAAGCCGAAAATCACGCTCATCATCCTCAAAACCCAGCCTGTGGTTCGCCTCAACGGTGTCAAAACCCTGATCCTGAAGGAAATAAGCGCGCATCTTGTTCGCCAGACCGATACCGCGCCCTTCCTGATTCAGATACAGAAGAACGCCTGCACCTTCTGCCCCCATCTGTGCCAGGGCACCGCGGAGTTGCGGGCCGCAGTCACATTTCAGGCTTCCCATCAGATCGCCGGTGAAACAGGCAGAATGCAATCGGGCCAGCACAGGCTTGTCGCGGTCCGGGCGACCGATCTCGACGGCATAGTGCTCTTCACCACCGTCTTCAGGTCGGAAGACGTGTAACCGACCGGCTTCGGACACCTCCATCGGAAGGCGGGCCGCGACGACTTCGTGCAAAGTACTGCGATCCGCCAGATGAGGCGTGGCGCGCGTGTGATCAATGCAGGTCAAACCGTGCAAAGCGGCAAATGCCCTGCCGTCCTCGACAGGTACCACGACCACAGCGGGAAGGATGCGCGCGGATTTGGCCAATGCTATTGCGATACGGTGCAGATTGGCATTGCCGTGCCGCTCGGTCATCAACGGGCCCTTCATGGGCGCGTTCAGATCGTCGGAAGGATCAGCAACCGCCTGTACCCACGCGATATCTGCATCCGCCGGGATCGAAACCCGCGCCAGATCCCCGTCGTACGCCCGCGCTTTCAGGGTTTCAGCGCGTCGCCCAGTTATGGCCACCACCGGATTCCCTAGTTTTTTCAGGTCGGCCAGACGCTGCGGGCTGAGCGTTTCGGCAGAAACCGCAAGCACGCTGAAGCCACTGTCATCGGTCAGCGCAACGGGAACGCCCATGCGCAGATCGGCCCGGGCCCGGGCGAGAAGTTCCGTGATATCGGGGATGAGACTCATCAATGTTACCCTATAACGCTCAATCTTTCTCCTAGCCCTTTCGAAAGGAAATGTGAAACATTTCCGCGAACTCTGACACGAAGGCGTGAAACGGTTGCAGCAAATCTTGTTGATTGCATATTCCACGCGCAAGTGATGGAAAAGCGTTTGGAGGACCGGGAAATGGCTCAACTCAAGAAAATCCTGCTGGTGGACGATGACGAGGACCTGCGCGAGGCGCTCAGCGAGCAACTTGTCATGACCGAAGACTTTGACGTGTTTGAGGCGTCAGACGGTCACTCTGCCATGGAGCGCGCGCGCGAAGCGATCTATGACCTGGTCATTCTTGATGTGGGTCTGCCGGATACCGACGGGCGCGAACTGTGCCGCCTCATGCGCAAACAGGGTGTCAAAAGCCCGATCCTGATGCTGACCGGTCATGACAGCGATGCCGATACGATCCTGGGCCTGGATGCCGGCGCGAATGACTATGTTTCGAAACCATTCAAGTTCCCGGTGCTTCTGGCACGTATCCGTGCGCAGCTTCGCCAGCATGAACAATCCGAGGACGCAGTATTTGTACTTGGCCCCTATACGTTCAAACCGGCGATGAAGATGCTGATCACGGAAGAGGACAGAAAAATCCGCCTGACCGAGAAGGAAACCAACATCCTCAAATTCCTGTACCGCTCGACCGACGGCGTGGTGGCGCGGGATGTGCTGCTTCACGAAGTTTGGGGATATAATGCTGGTGTTACAACGCATACGCTGGAAACCCACATCTACCGCCTGCGTCAGAAGATTGAGCCCGATCCGTCAAATGCGCGCCTTTTGGTCACAGAATCCGGTGGATATAGGCTAGTGTCTTAACTGGGTGTGGATTGACTTGGATCAAAGTGATACCCTGTACTTATAATTAGGTTACTCCCAACCCGCGCATGTCCGGGTTATGACATGCACCTCCCTGTTGGACTGCCGGGCCGAATGGCCCGGCTTTTTTCTTTTCTGAAGGGCGAGATCATGCGCCGCCTATACCGTCACAGGCGTTGCGGAATCCATTTTGTTCCTGTAATGTTCTAATTCTTGCGAAAGGTTGGAGGAGCGCGTGATGATCGAAGGACGCTGTTTGTGCGGGGCGGTGAAGTTTAACCTGAAGTCTCAACCATCCGTGATGGGAACCTGCCATTGTTCAAGATGCAGAAAAGCCGGGGCCAGCACAGTCGTATTTGTCAACAAAGAAGACTTGGTGTGGGTTCGGGGAAGGGAAAACGTAACGCTGCACCAGCCTGATCCGCCTTACAAATACGGCAGGTGTTTCTGCACGAAATGCGGGACATCTTTGGGCGAAATCACTTCAGAAGCAGACAGTTTTCCAATCGCTGCAAACGCATTGGATACTGGGTTAAAGCAGAAAGTTCAGTTTCACGAATTTGTTTCGGAAAAGCCGGACTGGTACGAGATTTGCGACGATGCCCCCCAAAATGAAAGCCACCCGTCCTAGCTTTTCTTTTCTGATGGCACCCCACCCCCCACCGCGTTAACCTTCGCCAAATCGCGACAGAGGAATCCTCGCCATGCCCTTCACACTTGCCACCTGGAACATCAACTCGGTCCGACTGCGCGAACCTATCGTGCTGAAACTGTTGGAAGAAGAGGCACCGGATGTTCTGTGTTTGCAGGAATGCAAGTCTCCGGTTGAAAAGATCCCGACCGAAGGGTTCGCGGCGCTGGGCTATACCCACATGATTGCCCGTGGCCAGAAAGGATATAATGGCGTCGCCATCCTGTCCCGCCTGCCGATAGAGGAGGTGGGCGACATGGATTTCGCAGATCTCGGCCACGCACGCCACATAGCCGGGCGGTTGGAGAATGGTGTCACGATCCACAACTTCTATGTCCCCGCTGGCGGTGATGTGCCAGATCGTGAAGTGAATGAGAAATTTGGCCAAAAGCTCGACTATCTCACGGGCATGCGCGATTGGTTCCACGCAGAAAAGCCGAAAAAATCCATCCTCGTCGGCGATCTGAACATTGCCCCGCGTGAAGATGACGTCTGGTCACACAAACAATTGCTCAAGATCGTCTCGCACACTCCGATTGAAGTGGAACATCTGGCCGAGACCCAGGACGCGGGTGGTTGGGTCGATATCACCCGGCAGGATATTCCCGAAGGGCAGCTTTTCAGCTGGTGGTCCTACCGGGCCCGCGACTGGGATGCGGCAGACAAGGGGCGGCGGCTGGATCATGTCTGGGCCACGCCCGATATTTCGAATGCGGGTCATTCCAGTCGCATTCTGCGGGATGCGCGTGGGTGGGAGAAGCCCAGTGATCATGCGCCGGTCTTTGCGACTTTCGACATCTGAACTGAAACTCTGCCCTTGGTTTCTGCGACAAGCGATTGCATATAGAGCGCAAGTTCGAACGAAAGAGTGATTGCCATGGACATCCTGAACGGCGCAGCCGCCCCAGCCACCGATCTGATCAAGGACGGGACCGAGGCCACTTTTATGGTCGATGTGGTCGAAGCTTCGCAGGAAACGCCTGTTATCGTTGACTTCTGGGCACCCTGGTGCGGCCCGTGCAAGACGCTGGGCCCGCTGCTGGAAGACGCTGTTACCGCCGCCAAAGGCGCGGTGAAGATGGTCAAGATCAACGTGGACGAGGCACAGATGATCGCCTCGCAAATGCGCATCCAGTCGATTCCAACGGTCTACGCGTTTTTTAAAGGGCAACCCGTGGACGGTTTTCAGGGCGCGCTGCCGGGGTCCGAAATCAAGGCTTTCGTAGACCGCGTGATCGAGACGTCAGGTGGGGAAAGCCCCGGTGGTCAATTGGATGACGCCGTAATTGCCGCCGAAGAAATGCTGAGCGAAGGCGCAGCGGCAGATGCCGCGCAGACTTTTGCCGCCGTTCTTGGCGAAGACCCGAACCACGCGGCAGCATATGGCGGGCTGGTGCGGGCACATATCGCCACTGGCGATCTGGAGCATGCCGAGGCCATCCTGAACGGTGCACCGGCTGAAATATCCAACTCGGCCGAGGTCGAGGCTGCGCATGCGCAATTGCAGCTGGCCAAGCAAGCGGCTGATGCGGGTTCGGTGGCTGATCTGACAGCGGCCGTTGAAGCAGACCCCGAAAATCTTCAGGCCCGGTTTGACCTGGCACAGGCATTGCATGCGAACGGCGAAGTGGAAGAAGCCGTGGCGCAATTGCTGGAATTGTTCCGCCGGGATCGTGAGTGGGATGACGGGGCCGCCAAGACCCAGCTTTTCACGATCTTTGATGCGCTCAAGCCCAATGACCCGATCGTTCTGAACGGTCGCCGCAAACTCAGCTCGATGATATTTGCCTAATTTCTGATCAGAGCTAGAATTGGGACATGATGCATCCCGCCGATCTGCCGGACACCGTATCCGTGTTCCCCTTGCCCGGGGCGCTGTTGTTGCCCCGCTCGCGCTTGCCGCTTCACATCTTCGAGCCGCGCTATTTGCAAATGCTGGACGATGCGCTCAAGACCAAGGAACGGCTGATTGCGATGGTCCAGCCAAATCCTTCGGCCCATGATGAGAACAAACTGCACCGCATCGGATGCGTCGGGCGTGTGACCCAGTTTTCCGAAACGGAAGATGGCCGTTATCTGATCACGCTGACCGGTGTGTCCCGGTTCCGCGTGGTGTCAGAGTTGGACGCTTTCACGCCATACCGGCGGTGCGAAGTTTCGTGGGACGGCTTTGACAGGGATCTGGGCAAGGCCGAAAACGACGACAGATTCAATCGCACCAAGTTCCTGGCTTTGCTGGAACGCTTCTTTTCGTCCCGGCAATTGTCCACCGATTGGGCTTCACTGAAAGACGCCGAGGATGAATTGCTGGTGAACTCGCTGTCCATGTTGCTGGACTTTGACCCGGAAGATAAACAGGCCTTGTTAGAGGCCCCTTGCCTGCGCACACGGCGCGAGACGCTGATGACATTGATAGAATTCGCAATGCGAGGCGGATCGAATGAGGAAAAACTGCAATGACTGACCCTGAACACGCCTTTGATCGCCGCATGCTCGAAGCTCTGGTCTGCCCGCAGACGCAAACGACCCTGCGCTATGACGCCGAAAGGCAGGAACTTGTGTCACAGGCAGCAGGTCTGGCTTTTCCCATCCGCAACGGCATTCCGGTCATGCTGGTCGACGAGGCACGGCAGCTGGACTAAATTGGCTGCCCTTGCAGCAGCTTGGGCAAATCTCCGGTCAAACCGGCGGCTTCGCGGACGAAACCGCGCCGCAACCCCGGCAGTGCGCCGACAATTCCCATACCAACGTCTCGCCCAATGCGCAGCAACGGGTTGTCGTTCGAGAACAGTTTGTTGAAAACATCCGTTGCCATCGCAAGAGCAGCGGTGTCGAACCTGCGCCATTCCTGATAGCGTTCCAGCACCATAAGCGACCCGATGTCTTCGCCGCGCCGCCCTGCCAAGGTCAGAACCTCTGCCAGCGCGCCGACATCACGCAGACCGGCGTTAAGGCCCTGACCGGCAATCGGGTGCATCCCGTGGGCGGCATCCCCGACCAGTGCCAGACGATCAGCGACAAAGGAATTGGCGATGGTCAGGTTCAAAGGATAGGTGAAACGATCTCCTGCCAGGCGGATTTCACCTAGGAAATCGCCGAACCGTGGGCGTAGGACTTGCAGATAGTCGCCCTCGGGCAGGGCGTTGATCTGTTGCGCGGCCTTGGTGCGTTCGCTCCATACAATGGAACTGCGATTGCCGGTCAGCGGCAGAATCGCCAAGGGGCCTGGCGGCATGAAGAACTGATGGGCAATGCCGTGATGCGGCAGCTCGTGTTCAATGGCGCAGACAAGTGCGGTCTGGCCATACTCCCAACCTGTGCGCTTGATACCTGCGCGGCGCGCGGTGCCGCTGTGGCGGCCGTCACACCCAACCAGCAGGCTGCTGTTCACAGTCGAACCATCGTCCAGCGTCACGGTCACTCCAGTGGTGTCGGCTTGTTGCGACACAACAGTCTTGCCACTCAGCTGAGTGATGCGGGGCTCATCAGCCATAGCGTCCAGAAAGGCGCGGCGCAGGTGACGGTCTTCGACCATATACCCCATCGGGCCTTCTTCTATTTCGGCGTGGTCGAAATGCATGAAAAACGGTGACGGGCCTGTACCGGCGTGGCCGTCTGTGACCTTGATCTCCAGCATCGGTTGGGCGTGTTCCGCAACGCGGTCCCAGACACCGATGGCAGCCAGCAAGCGCTGTGACGCCAAGGCCAGCGCATAGGCTCGCCCGTCGAATGCTGCATTCTTGCGGACCTTCTCTTCCAGCGCATCAATCACTGTGACCGAATGTCCGGTTTGTGCCAGAGCCAATGCCAAAGCCGGGCCGTTCAGCCCGCCGCCCACGATCAGAATGTCAGATGCCTGTGTCATGCCCTGCAATATGCGCGCCCTTTCGGGATTGTCCATGTGCAGTCCTGTCGCTACCGTTCTTTCAAGCCAAAAAGCAGGAGGGGGCGGGATGCAGGATTGGTTGACCATGACGGCGTGTGATTTGGGCCGTGGAATTGGGATGGGCCAGATCGATCCGGTTGAATTGACGGAAACCTACCTGTCCGCAATAGACGCCCATCCGCACCGCGACCGCATCTATGCCCGCGTCACCCATGACCGCGCCCGCGCCGAGGCCGAAGCCGCGCAGCAACGCGCGAAGATGGGATTGCGGCGGTCGTTGCTGGATGGGGTTCCCATTAGCTGGAAAGACCTGTTCGACACCGCTGGTACTGCGACCGAGGCCGGGTCGGCGCTTTTGAAAGACCGGGTGCCGGACGCGGATGCACTTGTGGTACGCCACGCAACCCAGATGGGAACGGTCTGTCTGGGTAAGACGCATATGAGCGAGCTGGCCTTTTCCGGCCTTGGATTGAACCCGATCACTGGTACGCCGCCTTGCATTGACGATGAGGACGCCGTGCCTGGCGGTTCATCTTCAGGCGCGGCGGCTTCGGTTGCGTGGGGTTTGGCAGCTGGGGGTATCGGGTCCGATACTGCTGGGTCAGTACGCATCCCATCGGCTTGGAACAATTTGGTTGGACTAAAAACCACCGCCGGGCGGATAAGTTTGGAAGGGGTTGTACCTCTGCGCCTTCGGTTTGACACGGTGGGCCCTTTGGCGCGCTCAGTTGAAGACGCAGCACATATGCTGGCTTTGCTTGAGGGCGGAACGCCTGCCGATCTGCGAGGTGCAAACTTGAAAGGCCGCCGTTTTGCAGATTTGCAAAACGTGGTTAAAGACGATTTGCGCGATGTACCGCGAGTCGCTTATGAGGTTGGTTTGGAACGACTTCGAGACGCAGGCGCAAAGGTTATACCTCTTGAGGTTCCCGAACTTCACAACGCAATGTCCCTGTCTAGTGTTGTCGATCCCACCGAATCGTACGGACTGTGGCGAGATGTGATCGAAGCGAATCCTGATGTAATGTATCCTCCGATACTGGAACGGTTCCGGGCTGGAAAAGACGTATCCGGTCCGGACTACGTCGCTGCGTGGTCGAAGCTAGAAGCCTGTCGCGCGGCATGGGATACCGCCACCGCCGGGTTCGATGCCGTTCTTGCGCCAACCGTTCCCAATCTGCCACCCAATCTGGACCGGTTGATGACCGATCACGACTATTACGTGACTGAAAACCTGCTGGCCCTTCGCAACACGCGGATCGGCAACCTGATGGGGCTTGCGGCGCTGACCCTGCCCACCGGAACGCCCGGTTGCGGGCTGATGATGATGGGGTATCCGAACTCGGAAGAGGCCCTGTTGCGGTTGGGGTCAGCGGCAGAATCGGCATTGGCCTGAATGCCACAATCCACTGATTCGGAACCTCTTTGTCTGGACGAAGAGGTATGCGGGCTGTAATCTGCCAAAAAAACGGGGCGCAAATGACCCCGATATTGAGGCAGTAATATGGATTTTCCCGAGCGGTTTTCGAACCTACCGGAATATGCATTCCCGCGTTTGCGCGCCCTGTTGGATCACCATCAACCGGGCGGTGACGTCGTTCATATGACGATTGGCGCGCCCACGCACGACTTTCCGGCCTGGGTGACGGATGTTATCATGGAAAACGCGGCCGGGTTTCAGGGCTATCCGCCGAACGAAGGCTCGGAAGACCTGCGCGGTGCAATCACGGGCTGGATCAAGCGGCGCTATGGGGTCGAAATGGACCCTGACACCAACGTCATGGCGCTGAACGGCACACGTGAGGGGCTGTATAATGCGGCCATGGCGCTGTGCCCGGAACAGAAGAATGGCAAACAACCGATCATCCTGTGCCCGAACCCGTTTTATCAGGTCTACATGGTCGCGTCGATTTCGGTGGGTGCGCAACCTTATTTTGTCCCTGCAACCGCCGCGACAGGTCATCTGCCGGATTATTCCAGCCTGCCCGAAGATGTGCTGAACCGAACTGCGGTGGCTTATATCTGCTCCCCGGCCAACCCGCAGGGTGCAGTTGCGTCGCGCGACTATTGGGCTGACCTGATCCGTCTGGCCGAGGCTTACGATTTCCGCATTTTTGCCGACGAGTGCTATTCCGAGATTTACCGTGACCAAGCCCCGACGGGGGTTCTGACTGTCGCGCAGGAACTGGGGGCTGATCCCGAACGGATCACGCTGTTTAATTCCCTGTCCAAACGCTCGAACCTGGCCGGTTTGCGTTCGGGCCTGATTGCAGGTGGACCAAAGTCCATCAGCCAGGTGAAAAAGCTGCGCACCTATGCCGGGTCCCCACTGCCTTTGCCCTTGCAAGCCGCCGCCGCGCGCGTCTGGGCGGATGAGACACATGTCGAGCAAAACCGCGCGCTCTATCAGGAGAAATACGCCATTGCTGATGAGGTGTTTGCGGGCGTGCAAGGTTACATGTCGCCAGAGGCCGGGTTCTTTCTGTGGTTGCCGGTCGAGAATGGCGAGGACGCGGCATTGAAGGTTTGGAAGGATACCGGGGTTCGGGTTCTTCCTGGCGCATATCTTTCACAAGGCGATCCGGGGAACAACCCGGGCGAAGGCTTTATCCGGGTTGCATTGGTAGCCCCAAAAACAGAGTTGCAGCGTGGTCTGATCACACTCCGCGACTGCATCTATACGTGAGGTACGAGGGCAAAATGGCATCATATAATGCGCGAAACCGCGACCCATTGCTGGACAGCACAACACAGGCAGCCCTTGAGCGACGCAGTAAAGAACTGATCGGTATCGCGCTGATCCTGTTGGGCTTGGCCGCGGCTGCGATGATCTGGTCCTATACGCCCGATGATCCCAACTGGATGGTTTCGACCGATGCACCGGTGCAGAACTGGATGGGACGGGTGGGCGCGTCTATTGCAGCCCCCTTGTTCATGATCGTGGGCTGGGGAAGCTGGGGCATCGCGCTTGTTCTGGTTGGATGGGGTCTGCGTTTTGCGGGCCATTTCGGTGAAGACCGGGCCATTGCCCGCCTGATCTTTGCCCCGATCTGGATCGCTGTAGCCTCGGTTTATGCCGCTACCCTTGTTCCCGGTGCCGAGTGGCGTGCAACGCATAGCTACGGTTTGGGCGGTTTGTTTGGCGACACGGTCATGGGCGCGTTGCTGACGCTGTTGCCGATGTCCTCGCATTTTCTGGTCAAACTGATGTCGCTGGCCATGGCCGTCGGTATGACCGCGCTGGGTGTTTTTGTGCTGGGCTTCACCAAGGCCGACGTGAAACGCGGCTTCCGGGCCTTCATCCTGGGCCTTGTGATGTCTTATGACATGCTGATGACGCTGATGGGGCGCGGTGCGGCCTCGGCCGCGCAAGCGGCACGGGATCGCCGGGCGCAGTGGGAAGAACGCAAGCTTGCTCGGGCTGAAGCGGCTGAAGCGATGTTTGACGACGAACTGGTCTATGCCGACCCTGTTTTTGAAGAACCGGAATTGGGACGCCCTGAACCTCCGGTCAAATCGGGCCTGTTGGCGCGAATGCCGTCGCTTATCCGTCGCCCCGATCCAGTGCCCGAACCCGAGCTGGTGGACCCGGAACCGATCGCGGGCTTTGACGACATGCCCGGCGAAGATCGCATCCGCTCCAAAATCTCGGCCGCCGTGCGAAATCGCAAGGTTGCCGTGGGCGAAATGACACCCGAGCCAGATCCCAGCCTGCCGTTGACCAAAGGTCGTGGACGCCGTCCCGATCCGCTGATCCTGAACCAGCATACCTTGTCCGAACTGCCCCCGGAACCGCCGGTGACGGCGTATGGTCTGCGCCCCGAGCCGCAGGTGTCCACTGGTGACACGCCAGAGGCACCAGAGCCTGCTTTGATGGGTTATGAGGCCGGGACGGAACAATACGACTACGCGTCCGAGTTGGATATCGATGATGAATCGGTTTTCGAGGATGTCGCCGATGCCATGCCGCAACCGCGTCAGGCGATGAAGATCCCAGTGGCTGAACCGCGGAAGCCTGTGGTGGCGCAGCCCGTGCGCCGGACACCGTTGCCGTCCCGTCGTGCGCAGGCCGAAGCGCAACCGGCATTGTCCTTCGAGGAACGACACTCTGATTTTGAACTGCCGCCTCTGGGCTTATTGTCCAACCCCGCAAATATCCAGCGCCATCACCTGAGCGATGAGGCCTTGGAAGAAAACGCGCGGATGCTGGAAAACGTTCTGGACGATTACGGCGTCAAGGGTGAGATCGTCAGCGTACGCCCCGGCCCGGTCGTGACCATGTACGAGCTGGAGCCCGCTCCGGGCCTTAAGGCGAGCCGTGTGATCGGTTTGGCAGACGATATTGCGCGCTCGATGTCGGCTCTTTCGGCACGTGTTTCGACACTGCCCGGCCGTTCGGTGATCGGGATCGAGTTGCCCAATGAAAACCGGGAAATGGTGGTTCTACGCGAAATCCTCGCCAGCCGCGATTTCGGCGATGGCAATCAGGCGCTGCCGTTGGCGCTGGGCAAGGATATCGGCGGCGCGTCCGTGGTGGCGAACCTGGCCAAGATGCCTCACCTGCTAATCGCCGGGACCACGGGTTCGGGCAAGTCGGTGGCGATCAACACGATGATCCTGTCGCTGCTTTACAAGCTGACGCCGGATGAATGCCGCCTGATCATGATCGACCCCAAGATGCTGGAACTGTCGGTTTACGATGGCATCCCGCATCTGCTGTCACCTGTTGTGACCGATCCGAAAAAAGCGGTCGTGGCCCTGAAATGGGTCGTGGGCGAAATGGAAGACCGCTATCGCAAGATGTCCAAGATGGGCGTGCGCAACATCGCTGGCTACAATGGCCGTGTGAAGGATGCGCTGGCCAAGGGCGAGTTGTTCAGCCGCACGGTGCAGACCGGGTTTGACGATGAAACCGGTGAACCAACATTCGAGACGGAACAATTCGCGCCCGAAGCGATGCCCTATATCGTCGTCATTGTTGATGAGATGGCCGATCTGATGATGGTCGCGGGCAAGGAGATCGAAGCGTGTATCCAGCGTCTGGCGCAAATGGCGCGGGCCTCGGGCATTCACCTGATCATGGCAACACAGCGCCCGTCTGTTGACGTGATCACCGGCACGATCAAAGCCAACTTCCCGACGCGGATTTCGTTCCAGGTGACCTCAAAAATCGACAGCCGTACCATTTTGGGCGAGATGGGCGCCGAGCAGCTGCTGGGGCAGGGCGACATGCTTTACATGGCCGGTGGCGCCAAGATCACCCGATGCCACGGGCCGTTTGTGTCGGATGAAGAGGTCGAGGAAATCGTCAACCACCTCAAACAATTCGGCCCGCCCGATTACGTGGGCAGCGTTCTGGATGGACCGGCCGAGGACAAGGTCGACAACATTGACGCCGTTCTGGGGCTGAATACGGGTGGCAACACGAACGGAGAAGACGCGCTGTACGATCAGGCGGTGGCAATTGTGATCAAGGATCGCAAATGCTCGACCTCTTACATTCAGCGGAAACTCGCCATCGGGTACAACAAGGCGGCGCGGCTTGTTGAGCAGATGGAAGAGGAAGGTGTTGTTTCGTCAGCAAATCATGTCGGGAAACGCGAAATCCTCGTCCCCGAGCAATAGGATATTTAATAACAAGGGCAGACAGCCTATCTGTACGGCATGAAACAGATTGCTTTTGCCCTTGCTTTGACACTGGCTGCACCAGCCGCCTGGGCGGCGGAAAAACTGCCGCTTTCGCAAATCTCAAGCTACCTGAACGGATTGAAAACGGTTCAGACAACGTTCACGCAGGTGAATGATGATGGCTCGTTGAGCACCGGGCAGCTGTGGATGCAGCGCCCAGGCAAGATGCGGTTCGAATATGACCCGCCCAACAGCGCTGTGGTGCTGGCGCGCTCGGGCAGTGTTCAGATCTTTGATCCCAAATCGAACCAGCCGCCCGAGCAATACCCGCTGAAGCGCACGCCGCTATCCATTGTGCTGGCGCGCAATGTGAATCTTGATCAGGCCAATATGGTTGTCGGCCACAGCTTTGACGGCACGGCCACAGTGGTCACTGCACAAGACCCCAAGAACCCTGAAGCAGGCCGGATTGAATTGATGTTCACCGATAACCCGGTCGAACTTCGCAAATGGGTGATCCATGACAACGCGGGCAGTCAGACCACAGTTCTTCTGGGCGCGCTGACCGAAAGCGATGACCTGGATCAGGGCCTTTTTTCGAACAAGGAAAGACGCGGGTCAGTCAATCGCTGACCCGTTGAGTATGACTCAGTACCGGCAGTTCGCTAATTGCGCCTGATACAGTTGCGCGCGTGCGTCCACGTCATTGGCCACGCTCAACAACCATGATTTGCTGTTGTGGGTGCCGCGTGCGTACCCCGTGTGGCCTTCGTGATAGGCCAGGTATTGATTGCGTGTGTCGCCGGGGTGGATGCCGTTGCGCTCATAGCTTTTGTTCATATACCAGCCGATGAAGTCCGACGCGTCGCGGATGCGATCCCGCTTGGCCCGACGCTTGCCGGTTTCGCGCTGATATTGATCCCAGGTGCCGTCCAGTGCTTGGCTGAACCCATAGGCGCTGCTTTGCCGCCCCATCGGGATCACGCCCAGCACGTAACGGTGCGGGGTACGTGCATCGTGGCGATATCGGCTTTCCTGATAAATCGTGGCCATCTGAACGTGAACCGGAACACCCCATTTCTGCTCGGTGCTTTTGAAAGCCTTGATAAAATCCGGTCGCTCGTGCGCAATACTGCACGCGTCGTTCAGTTTGCTGGGCGGTTGTTTTGACCCGCCGCCACAGGATGCCAAAAGCAGCACCCCGAAGAGTACGATAAGAATTCTGCTCATGTGCCTCATGCCTTTTTTGTTTATTCTAGCGTAGATTGAGCTCTGAGGAAATCACAATCGCTACAAAACAATGGCAAGAATTACGGGTAACGCCGCCACGGAAAGCACAGTGGACACCATGACCATGCCGGCAACGGCATCGGAATCGGCCTCAAATCGTTCTGCCAGCAAATATGAGGTCACAGCGACCGGCGTACAAATTTGCAGGACCAGAACGCCAAAGGCGACAGTGTCCAGATCAAACAACACTCCAATCCCCCAGCCCAACGCAAAGCAGACGATAAGTTTCAGGACTGACAACCAGAGTGCTTGCCCCAGACTGCGCGAGGTCAGGCGGGCGATTGCCACACCGACCGTGACCAACATCAGCGGAACAGCCATTTGCCCCAAAAGCTCTAACGTGTTGGTTAGAAATGTCGGAGTTTGCCACCCTTGCCACAAAAACACTGCACCCAGAATGGTCGCCCACGCCATCGGCTGGCGCAAGACTTGTCCCCATGCGCCTTTTCCGGCGACTAGGTATATTCCATAAGTGAAAGAAAACAGCGCAGTTACAGACAGAAAGATGACTGCGTAACCCAAGCCAATCTGTCCGAACGCAAAGATACATAGCGGCAAGCCAAGATTGCCGGTATTGCCGAAAATCAGAGGTGACAGGTACGTGCGCTGATCCAGTTTCAATACGCGAACCAGCAACCAGAACACCCCTGCCAGCAGAAGATTTGCGACCAGGGTCGCGGATGTGAAACGCGACAAATCTCCGCCCGGGATGTCGGTTTGCATGAGCGCAACAAAGATCAGACTGGGCATTGCCAGCGTCGTTGCAAAGCGTGTCACAAATTGCAGCCGGTATTCGAACCCCAGTTTGACCCAGGTAAAGCCAATGGCTGCCAAGAGAAAAACCGGGGCCACGATTTCGAACACTGTCAGTATTAGGTTCACAGACTGTTTCCCTGAATTTCACATCAATGATTGGCATTTCGGGCCAAAAACCGTTAGTAAAAGCGGTGGGGGCTGAAACAATGTTAAAGACACGCGCGAAATACGGATTGGGCCAGGTGGTCCGTCACAAGAAACACCCTTTTCGAGGGGTGATTTTTGACGTGGACCCAGAGTTTTCGAACACAGAAGAATGGTATCAGGCCATTCCGGAAGACAGCCGTCCAAGGAAAGAACAGCCGTTCTACCACCTGTTGGCAGAGAACGACCAATCCTTCTATGTTGCTTATGTTTCAGAACAAAATCTGGTTGCAGATTATTCCGGCGAGCCGGTTGAACACCCGGATATCTCCAACATGTTCGGCCCATTCGAAGACGGTGCCTACCCTCTGCATTTCCACCTGAACTAGGTCTGGCGAACCGGTCGGCATTGTACTGCCGCTGATCAGTATCCAAGGGCACACCCATCCTTGCGCGGGTCGCTGGCACCTTCCAAAACACCGTCTTTTCGGATTCGGATCGCTTGCGCTCCACCAAGCGGAGTTTCCGGAACTTCAATATTGTGGCCGATTTCAGACAATTGTTTCGCCACTTCTTCAGAATAGCCCCGCTCCAGTTTCAGGACATTTCCATCAAAAAAGGCACGCGGCGCGTTGATGCTTTCCTGTAGCTTCAGCCCAAAGTCCCTAAGGTTCGAAACGAAACGCGCGTGCCCGGTCGGTTGATAAGCACCGCCCATGACGCCGAATGGCATCGTGACACGGTCATTCTCGGTCAACATCCCCGGTATGATCGTGTGCATCGGGCGCTTGCCACCAGCCAGTTCATTGGGGTGACCCGGCTGAAGCGTGAACCCCGCGCCCCTGTTCTGAAGCAGAATGCCGTATTTCTCGGACGCGATCCCTGACCCAAAGCTATGAAAGATCGAGTAAATCAGCGACACAGCCATAAGGTCGCGGTCGACCACCGTGATATAGACCGTGTCTTTGTGTACGGCTTCCGTCAAAGGTGCTGCTGCGGGCATTGCGCGTTTTGGGTCAATCAATGCCGCCAGCCTGACTGCTACATCCATATCAAGAAACCGCTCGGCCCGCGCGACATGATCGGGATCAGCAATGAACCGGTTGCGCGCGTCATAAGCCAGCTTGGTGGCTTCAGCCTCGATATGAACCCGTTCTGCTCCAAATGGATCCATACTGGCCAGATCGAACTGTTTTAGAATGTTCAGCAGCAGGATCGCGGTTGCACCTTGGCCGTTCGGCGGGTGTTCGACCAGATCAACACCCTTGTAGGCCCCGCGCATGGGCTGCGTTTCAGTGCACTTGGTGCGGTGGAAGTCCTCGGCGGTGTGGACACCTCCGAGTGCGGACAGAGCCCGGATTATATCCTCGGCAATGTCTCCTGAATAAAAAGCGTCGTGTCCCTGACTGGCGATCCTGCGCAAGACCTCAGCCTGACCGGGGGCGCGAAAGATCTGCCCGATTGCGGGTATTTGCCCATTGATCAGATAATGATCACGCGCAGCGCCCTGTAATGTGGCCGCCCCTGTTTTCCAGTCAAATGCAACCCGAGGGGCCACCGGAACGCCAGCATCGGCATAGTGGATTGCGGGTTCCAGAATCGCGCCCAGCCCCAAACGTCCTTCGGTTTCTGCAAGGTGACAGAAGGCGTCCACGGCACCGGGAACAGTCACCGCGTCCGGGCCGTTCAACGGTACAGATGACAGACCCTTGTCTCGCAAGGGCTGCGCCCGTGCAGCGGCCGGTGCGCGACCCGATCCGTTCAATGCGCGTATCCGGTTTTCGCCCGCACGGCTGAACAAAACGAAACAATCGCCGCCCAACCCGGTCATCTGCGGTTCGCAAATCCCAAGCAGAACTGCACCTGCAATCGCTGCGTCCATGGCGTTGCCGCCGCGCTCAAGAATATCGATTGCCACCTTGGCGGCCAGCGGGTGCGACGTTGCGCACATCCCCCGCGTTGCAAAAACTTCCGACCGGCCAGGTTTGTGCAGATCACGCATGGTGGTTCTTTCTCCTTAAAACAGGGGAAAGCTATTCTCTGATTGCCGGTTGTCCAGTCAATTCAAGTTGGGGAGGAGATCCTCGGCGCCGTTCACTGGGTGGGGGCTGTGATAATTGGCGCCGAGGGAAGCTATCTGAGCTACGATTCACTGTATGGCGGCGATTTGCGGCGCGACAATGTTTCGAAAATGGCGTTATTGTGGCCAATTGCGGCTGATTACCCGTTCTTGTCAAAGTTAAATCGCAAGGATAGCCGATTGCACCCGTCGCGACGCTCATAACAGATATCGCTGGTAAGTTGATGAATCAGGAACCAGCCGAATCCGCCTTCGGGCAGATCCTGAATGCGGGTTCCCAGTGGTGCTGGTGTTCCGTCTGGTGGTTCGTAGCCGGGCAATGGATGGCCCGTGTCCGAGATCAGAATGTCCAGGCGGTTTCTGTCCAACCGGCATGTGACCTGAACCCCGGCCGGGGCCACGTCCATATAGGCATGTTCCACAACGTTGTTGATTGCTTCTGCCAGTGCGATCTTGACGTCGTCCGCCTTGTGCGGCGGCAACCCTCGTTTCGCCAGTCCGGCACTGAGTTTCGCAATCCCCGCGCTGGCTTCTGTTTCCGTTGCGGGAAAGCTCACTTCCAGGCAGGTCGCGTTACAAATGGGCTCCATGTTGTCGCACTCCTGCTCTTGTCACCTGTCCGGTTTCGACAGGGCGTCATCCAGTGTCGCAAACAACCTGAACACAGTATCCATGCGCGTCAGGCGAAAGACCTTTTCCACCACGGGCTGCGGGCCTGCCAGATCAAGCCTTCGGTTCAGCCCCAGTTGTTTCATGGAGGCCACGATTGCGCCCAGCCCGCTTGAATCGATGAACTCGACACCTGAAAGGTCAAGGACAACCCGATCAGCGCAGGCCTCGGTCTCAGCGCGCATGTCTTCTTTGAACTGAATGGCCATCGCAGCGTCGATCCGGTCAGAGTGAACGGTGATAATCTGTGTCGTACCGTCTGATGTGCTGGTCAGCCCCATGGTCCGGCCGCCCTCCAATCTGAAAATGAGTCGTAGAAATACGCTAGACGCGAATTCTTACCATTCGGTATTCAAGGACTGGACGACAGGAGGATTATCCGGATGAGAGATGTTGTTATTGCAGGTGCTGCCAGAACGCCAATGGGTGGTTTTCAGGGCATGTTCGACGGTGTCGCAGCATCCGAGCTTGGCGGCGCAGCGATTCGTGCCGCGTTAAAGCAGGCAGGGGCACAGACGGTTGACGAGGTGTTGATGGGATGTGTCCTGCCCGCAGGTCAGGGGCAGGCTCCGGCGCGCCAGGCGGGTTTCGCGGCGGGCTTGGGCGAGGAGGTTCCCGCCACCACGCTGAACAAGATGTGTGGTTCCGGGATGAAGGCGGCGATGATGGCCTTCGACCAGATCGCATTGGGTTATGCGGATACAATGGTCGCCGGAGGTATGGAGAGCATGACCAACGCGCCCTACCTGCTGCCGAAAATGCGGGGCGGTGCGCGCATCGGTCATGGTCAGGTAATCGACCACATGTTCCTTGACGGGCTGGAAGACGCCTATGACAAGGGCCGCCTGATGGGAACCTTTGCCGAAGACTGCGCTGAGGCGTATCAGTTCACCCGCGAAGCGCAGGATGAATATGCCTTGAAATCCTTGTCCAACGCACTTTCCGCGCAAGAAAGCGGTGCTTTCGCGGGCGAGATCGTCCCCGTCACAGTGCGCACGCGAAAGGGTGAGGTTGTACAGGTGGCTGACGAGCAACCCAAATCTGCCCGTCCCGAGAAAATTCCGACGCTGAAACCCGCTTTCCGCAAGGACGGGACAGTGACCGCCGCCAATTCCTCGTCAATATCCGACGGCGCGGCGGCGCTTGTTCTGGTATCGGCTGAAACGGCAGAAGCGCGAGGGCTGACAGTTCGGGGCCGGATTCTGGGACATGCCAGCCATGCTCAAGCGCCCGGACTTTTCACGACTGCGCCGGTTCCGGCGGCGCAAAAGCTCCTGTCCCGCATCGGTTGGAACAAGGATGATGTCGACCTGTGGGAGGTCAATGAAGCCTTCGCAGTTGTGCCGATGGCTTTCATGCACGAGATGGGATTGCCGCGCGACAAGGTGAACGTAAATGGCGGTG
Organism: Ruegeria sp. AD9; assembly: GCF_056542305.1. Classification (NCBI taxonomy): domain Bacteria; kingdom Pseudomonadati; phylum Pseudomonadota; class Alphaproteobacteria; order Rhodobacterales; family Roseobacteraceae; genus Ruegeria; species Ruegeria sp. AD9. Next base: position 28,588 of record NZ_JBQFZP010000004.1, on the reverse strand, counting down.
CCTGTGCCTTGGGCCATCCTATAGGAGCATCTGGCGCCCGTATAATGGTCACCTTGTTGAACGCGCTCGAGAAACGAAATCTCAAGCGGGGAGTTGCTGCAATCTGCATCGGCGGCGGTGAAGGAACAGCTATCGCGATCGAACGCATTTGACCCTTCATCTTTTTCGAAATACTCCGGGGGTTCGGGGGCAGAGCCCCCGGGGTTTTCCAAGGGGTTCGGGACCTATGACCGTCGATTACAGTACGCTGGCCAGTACAATTGCAGCATTGACCGAAGGCGAAACCGATCAGGTTGCCCTGATGGCCACCGTTGCTTGCGAGGTCCACTATTCTGACGACCGTTTCGACTGGACCGGGTTTTACCGGGTGACAGAACCGGGCTTGCTGAAGATCGGCCCCTACCAGGGCGGGCATGGCTGTCTGGTCATCCCGTTCGCGCGCGGCGTCTGCGGGGCGGCAGCGCGCACTGGCGAAGTGCAGCTGGTGCCGGATGTCGACGCGTTTCCGGGTCACATCGCTTGCGCCAGTTCAACCCGGTCCGAACTTGTTCTGCCGGTGCGGAACGCAGCGGGCGAGTTGATTGCAGTTTTCGACATCGACAGCAATCAACCCGATGCGTTCTCAACTGAAGACGCGGATAACCTGTCCGCGATCCTGTCAAAGACCTTCGCACAAGCCTGATTGATTCTCGGTCCGTACAAGGTGCGTCTACCGGTTTCCTCTTTTCGATTTCGCTCGGGGCCTGATAAAACCGGAAAGCCCGATACGTATTGGATTAACCATGGTTCCAGGCCATTTCCGAACTCCGCGCCTTTCGGTTCGCAACTGGAAGGTTGAACTCACCGATCCGCGATTGCGAGCTCGGCTTGAAGATGATCTTGTCGCGCTTCTGACCCCTGCGGTCCTGAAACACCTGCCACCGTCGATGCAGTTGCAGGGCCGGGAAATTTCGAACTGGATTGATGACAGACGTGCTGAAAGCGATATTCTGCTTGCGCGCTATAACCGCGGTAACCACCTTATTGGCCTATTCGTGTTGGCCATGAGTACAGAGGCCGATTCAATTCCAAACCTTCACGTTGGCTATCTGATTGCAGAATCCGCTTGGGGGAATGGCTACGCCTCCGAGATTTTGCAAGGCTTGCAGGACGCATTGACGCCTGGGCCTGCCGTGCGTCTCATTGCCGGGGTCGGGCGTGACAATCCGGGTTCAGCCCGCGTTCTGCAAAAAACAGGCTTCACGCTTTGGCAGGAACGCGCCTCTGCCACCACCGATACATATGTTTGCCATATCAGCTGAGTGACCGAACCGTCAGGGCATAGCCAATCCGGAATACGGGCTTGCGTGAAAAAATGCTTGGAAATTTCACGGAATCGAGGCATCGTGAAAAACGAGATCAAATTTTCACGAGAGTTGGAGCCCCCTTGAACAGCCAGGCCCCGCAAAGTGCAACACTTGGTGCAGATATCCGCGCGCTGCGCAAGGCGCGTGGATTGACGCTGAGTGCTATCGCAACCCGGCTGGACAGGTCTGTCGGCTGGCTCAGCCAGGTTGAGCGTGACATGTCTGAGCCGTCGATCTCGGACCTGAGGCAGATCGCCGAATGCCTTGGCGTACCCATGTCGATGTTGTTTGCGCATTCGGCGGCACCTGCGGACGAGCAGGGATATGTCGTGCGTGCCGGCTCGCGCCGGCCCATGGGGTCGGGCGAGGAAGGGTTGATCGAAGAACTGCTCTCGCCGGATCTGACCGATGATTTCGAAATGGTACATTCTACCTTCAAACCCAACTCGCAGATGCAGACACCGGCCAATCGTCCGACACAGGAAGTCGGATACATGATCTCGGGCAAGTTGGACCTGACAATCGGGGCGCGCGCGTTCACGGTTGGGCCAGGTGACAGTTTTCGGATCCGACACGAACCTTATCAATGGGCCAACCCTTACGACGAGCCCGCTGCGGCCATCTGGGTCATCGCCCCGCCGGTCTACTGATGTCGTTCGAAGCCTGGACCATATTTGCGTTTTTCTGGGTGGTTTTCGTAACCACGCCGGGCCCAAATGCGGTCAATTGCATCTCAAACGGGATGAGCCTTCCGTTCCCAAAGGCAATGCTGGGCGTATTGGCAATTCTCACGCAAGCCAGCGCCTTTCTGATCCTGTCTGCGCTGGGTGTGACGGCCCTGATCGCCGCATCGCCGACCGGGTTCTTTGTCGCCAAACTGATTGGCGCGGGGTTTTTGATCTGGTTGGGCATTCGCGGATGGATGAATGCAACAAAACCCGCACCAGCCTCCGAGCGTCCGGCGCGACATGTCTATCTGCACGCGCTGGCAGTGGCAACGATCAATCCCAAAAGCGTCGCCGGATACCTGGCCGCGTTTTCGCAGTTCGTTCAGCCCGAGGTCCCGGTCTGGCAGCAGATGGGGGTTATCATGCCTACCGCGCTGATCATCACCACACTCAGCTACACCGGCTTTACGGCGCTGGGCGCCTTGATGGGCAGGGCAGCGCTGAGCGCCGTGTTCAATATCTGGGTGCGCCGGATCATGGCGGCCTGTTTTGTCATCTACGGTGTGTTGTTGGGAACCAGCACCACACCCGCAACAAAGGGGTAGTCAGATGCATAAGGGATCCTGCCTTTGCGGCTCGGTCGCGTTCACGATCAACGGAGACATGTCGCCGCCTTCGGTCTGCCATTGCGGACAATGCCGCAAACAGTCGGGCCATTTCTGGGCTTCGACCTCAACCCATCAGGACAACCTGAGTTTCTCGGCCAGCGACACGCTAAGCTGGTATCGCGCGTCTGACATCGCCCGACGGGGGTTCTGCAGCAAATGTGGCTCGTTTCTCTTCTGGCAACACAACCAGGAGGACACGATTTCGATCTCCATGGGCGCACTCGATGTTTCCACGGGTTTAAAGCTCTCAAAGCACATCTTTGTGGCTGACAAGGGCGATTATTACGACATCACGGACGATCTGCCTCAAGAGGCACAGTAACAAGGATCAAAACGCATGAGTGATTTTCCAACAAAAGCCCGCGTGGTCATTATCGGCGGTGGCGTGGTGGGGGCTTCCTCGCTATATCACCTTGCCAAGAAAGGCTGGACCGATTGTGTTCTGCTGGAAAAGAACGAACTGACTGCCGGGTCGACCTGGCATGCGGCAGGGAACGTTCCGACCTTTTCGACCTCATGGGCGATCATGAACATGCAGCGCTATTCGACCGAGCTGTATGCGCGTCTGGGCGAGGAAGTCGATTACCCGATGAACTACCACCAGACCGGTTCGATCCGACTGGCGCATTCGAAAGAACGTGTGCAGGAGTTCGAGCGCGCCATGGCGATGGGCCGCTATCAGGGGATTCCGATGGAAATGTGGACCCCGGAAGAAGCGAAAGAGCGTTATCCCTTCCTGGAAACGCATGACCTTGAAGGTGTTCTCTACGATCCGACGGATGGCGACATCGATCCGGCGCAGCTAACCCAGGCGCTGGCCAAAGGCGCGCGCGATATGGGGCAGAAGATCATCCGTTTCTGCCCGGCGACTGGCGTGACGCAGCATGATGACGGCACCTGGACCGTGCACACGGACAAAGGCGATATAGCCTGTGACTATGTTGTGAACGCAGCCGGGTATTATGCACAGCGCGTGGGCGAATGGTTCAAGCCCTTCGGTGGCCGCACCGTTCCGGCAATGGTCATGAGTCACCAGTACCTGCTGACCGATGAAATCCCCGAGATCGAAGCATGGACCAAGCAAAGCGGTGCCAAGCTGCCGCTACTGCGTGATGTGGATGTCTCTTACTACCTGCGGCAGGAAAAGAACGGCTTCAACCTTGGTCCTTACGAGCCGAACTGCAAGGGCCACTGGATGACCGAAGACGATCCGATGCCGGATGATTTCAGCTTTCAGCTGTGGAATGACGATCTGGACCGCATCGAAGATATCGTCACCGATGCGATGGAGCGAGTGCCGCTGATGGCAACCTCGGGCGTTGGACGCGTCATCAACGGGCCGATCCCTTACGCGCCTGACGGGCTGCCTTTGATCGGCCCGATGCCCGGCGTCAAGAACGCGTTCGAAGCACATACTTTCACGTTTGGCATCGCGCAGGGCGGTGGCGCAGGCAAGGTTCTGGCCGAGTGGGTCGTTGATGGCGCGACCGAATGGGATATGTGGGCCGTCGATCCGCGCCGCTATACCGATTACACCGATCAGGATTATTGCAACCAGAAAGGCATGGAAGTTTATGGCAACGAATATGCCATGCACTTCCCGCACCATGAATGGCCTGCCGCACGAGACAAGAAGCTGTCGCCCGTGCATGACAAGGTGATCGCGCACGGCGGTGTCATGGGGGCCTATAGCGGCTGGGAACGCGCCAACTGGTTTGCACAGCCCGGCGATGACACCTCGCTGGACGCGACCCATACTTGGGGTCGGTCCGGACCGTGGGAACAGCGGATCAAGGAAGAATGTGAGGCCGTGCGCGATCATTGTGGCGTGTTGGACCTGCCGGGCTTCTCGCGGTTCAAAATACAGGGGCCGGGTGCTGATGAATGGCTGCGCGGTCTGGTTGCAGGGGCATTGCCCAAGATTGGTCGGGTTGGGCTGGTTTACTTCGCAGATGACCGCGGGCGTATCCTGACCGAAATGTCGGTCACGCGCGAGGCCGAAGACCTGTTCGTTCTGGTCACTGCAGCGACCGCGCAATGGCATGACCGTGAATGGCTTGTGCGTCACATACCTGCCGATGCCGAGTTCACGCTGGAAGACTGGACAACGCGGATGAGCACGCTGATCGTTACCGGGCCTCGATCTCGGGACATTCTCAGCAAAGTTACCGAGGCCGATCTGACCTTGCCGTGGCTCAGCTTTCAGGAAAGCGAAATCAAAGGCGGATGGGTCGCTCTGCTGCGTGTCTCATTCGCTGGTGAGCTGGGCTGGGAAGTTCACGCTGAAAATGCGGATATGCCTGCAATCTACGACGCGATCATCGATGCCGGTGCCAAGCCGTTTGGAATGTATGCGCTGAACTCGCTGCGGATCGAAAAAGGGTACCGCGCCTGGAAGGGCGATCTGTCGACCGACTATTCCCTGCTTGAAGGCGGGTTGGAACGGTTCGTCAAGCTCGACAAACCACAGGACTTCCCGGGCAAGGCTGCAATCCTGAACGAAAAGCAGCGAGGCGTGAAAAAGTCCTTCGTCACCCTGACCGTTGATGCGGGCGATTGCGACGCGCCGTATATGTCCTGTATCTGGCAAGGCGATGAGATCGTCGGCGAAACCACATCCGGCGCATGGGGCTACCGCGTTGGCAAATCCATCGCGCTGGGCATGATCCGGGCCGAGTTTGCCAACCCCGGAACTGAACTTGAGGTCGAAATCTACGGTCAGAAATGCCGCGCCGTGGTAGAGCTGGATCAACCGCTCTGGGACCCCGAGAACGAGCGGTTGCGGGCGTGACGCGTCTGGCGACCATGTCCGGCGTCTATCTGACCGGCCATGGCGGAACAGAGGCGCTGGAATGGCGCGACGATATCCCAGTCCCGGCCCCTGGGCCGGGGCAGGTGCTTGTTCGGGTCGCCGCGGCAGGGGTCAATAACACGGATATCAACACAAGGGTCGGCTGGTATTCATCGGATGTCACCGGCGGGACGGATGCCGTCGATCAGGATATTGAAGCCGGAGGGTGGGGCGGCGCACTGAACTTTCCCCGCATTCAGGGCGGCGATCTGTGCGGGATCGTTGAAGAAGTCGGGCCAAACACGGGGTTCAAAAAGGGCCAGCGTGTGACGTGCCCGATCAACCTTCCACGTCCGCGCCCCGGCAAACCTCAGGGCTTTATTGCGCTCGGGTCAGAGATTGATGGGGCCTTTGCCCAATACTGTCTGGTTGAAGCAAATGATCTTTACGACGTAAGTGCATCGCCCCTGTCTGATGTTGAAATTGCGGCCATTCCCTGCGCCTTTGGTACTGCCGAAAACCTGCTGACGCGCGCGGGCGTGACGTCTGGGCAAAAAGTTCTGATCACTGGCGCGTCAGGCGGCGTCGGTCTGGCGGCGGTGCAGCTTGCGGCGCTGCGCGGAGCATCGGTTTGGGGTGTGACGGCTGCAGAGAAGGCAGAGGTCGTCAGATCCCAAGGGGCGTTGGGCACATTTGCCCGGGATGAGCTGCCGCCGCAGGATATGTTCGACGCGGTTATAGATGTTGTTGGCGGGCCCGCATGGGCATCGCTGATCCTTGCCCTGAAGCCCGGCGGGCACTACGCCGTTTCTGGGGCAATCGCCGGCCCGATTGTCGAGGCTGATCTGCGGGACATCTATTTGCGCGACATCACCATTCACGGCTGCACGCATCAGGCACCCGAAGTCTTTGGCCGCCTAGTGGAGTTGATGAATACCGGACGGATCAAGCCACTGGTTTCCCGAACCTACCCGTTGAAGGATATCGTCCGCGCACAGGCTGATTTTCAGGCAAAGACCCTTCCGGGTAAACTCGTGCTGCTGCCTTAAGGAGCAACGACATGACAAAGATCACTCTGTTGGACGGTTCAATTGGACAGGAATTGGTCAAACGCAGCGGAGACCGGGCGACGCCACTATGGTCCACACGTGTGATGATCGACCACCCTGATCTGGTCGGCGCGGTGCATGGCGACTACTTCCGTCGTGGTGCCACGGTTGCCACCACCAATACCTATGCCGTCCACCGTTCACGCCTAGTGCGAGTGGGGATGGAGGACCAGATGCCCGCCCTTATCGACACTGCCCTGACACAGGCCGAACGTGCTCGTACTTCGACCGGGGGGCGGATTGCGGGGTCTCTGGGGCCGCTTCTTGCATCTTACCGACCCGACCTGAATCCCGACCCGGCAGATGCGGCGGGAAAGTTTGCTGAACTTGTGGCTTTGATGGCTGCGCGCGTCGATCTGTTTCTGATCGAGACAGTATCTTCGGTGCAGGAGGCCGAGGGTGCGCTGCGCGGAACGACCGGATGTGGCAAACCAGTCTGGCTGTCATTCACGGTCAATGACGAAGATGGCAGCCGCCTCAGGTCCGGCGAACCGCTCAGGGATGTCGCGCCCTTGGTTGCAGAGTTTTCACCTGATGCGCTGCTGATCAATTGTTCGCGCCCCGAAGCGATCCCAGCTGCTCTGGACATCCTGTCCGGCATGAACAAGCCTTATGGTGCCTATGCCAACGGCTTTACACATATTTCGGATGAGTTTCTAATGGACGCGCCGACAGTGGATGCGTTGGATCAACGCCATGATCTTGGTCCCGATGCCTATGCGGATCACGTCATGCGTTGGGTCGATCAGGGGGCCACGATTGTCGGTGGATGCTGCGAGATCGGCCCGGACCACATCGAAGCGCTGGCCAAGCGGTTGCGTACTGCCGGGCATGAGATCGTCTAAGGTGACAGCGATGAGGAAATTTGCTTCTGAATCACCGCAGGCGATACAGCAACATTTCGATATTTTGGTCGCACCCGGATTTGTGCTGCTTGAACTGGCCTCATTGGTCGAGGTTCTCAGGCTGGCAAATCGTGTGTGTCCGAAGCCGCCGTTCACTTTTGCCTATCGGTCGCTCAAAGGTGGCCCGATCTCCAGCAGCAGCGACGCGGTGGTGCAAACGGAACGCGTGCAGGCGCAGCCCAAGGCGAATTATCTTTTTGTGATTGGCAATTCTGACCCGGATCACCCGGACTTGTCTTTGGGGCGGGTGGTGTCGGATTACACCTTCCGGGATGCCAAGGTGTTTCTGCTGGCGGAAGCCGCCAGCCGGTATATCGACGAACAGGGTACAGACGACTTGGCAACCCACTGGGAGAATGCCTCGTTCCTGCGGGAACGCGGGGCCCGGTTTGAAGCCAAACTGTCGATTGCAACCGAACAGGGCGCCGTTGTGACCTGTGCCGGAATGGAGGCGACAACAGATATCGCGCTGGCAGTGATCGGCCGTCATATCTCGGGGCCCGCAAAAATGACCGTGGCGGACATCATGTTGCATGAAAACATCCGGGATTTCGCCTCGATGCAGCCATTCTCTGGTGTAAAGTTGACGGCGACCGGAGATGTGAAGCTGGATCAGTGCATCAAGCTCATGCAGGCCAATATCGAAGACCCTCTGCCGATCAATCAGATCGTCGATTCGCTGCAACTGTCGAACCGCTCGCTTGAGCGTAAGTTCAAAACCTTCTTTGGCACCACGCCCAACGGATTCTATCGTGAAATGCGGCTGGCCAAGGCCAATAACCTGCTTCTGAACACCACTATGAGCGTTCGCGAAATCGGGTTGGCCTGTGGTTTTCCGAACGGGTTTTCGTCTGTTTACAAAAGCTTCTTCGGGGTCACGCCTTTTGTCGTTCGACGTGAAAAGCGGGCCGCGACACATCGGTGAAAACTGCTGATCTTGTGACGTTTTTGGTGCATTTGTTGTCGATCTTCCGTGGCAGCTTACGCCAAACCTGACACAGCGGAGATTTCAGGATGGTTGATCTTCCCAGCAAGGCCCGAGTGGTCATCATCGGTGGCGGCGTCATCGGATGTTCGGTCGCGTATCATCTGACCAAGAAGGGCTGGACTGATGTTGTTCTTCTAGAGCGCAAGCAACTGACCAGCGGCACCACCTGGCACGCGGCGGGCCTGATCGGGCAACTGCGCGCGTCTTCCAACATGACCAAACTGGCGCGCTATTCCGCCGAGCTTTATCTGGGCCTTGAGGAAGAGACCGGTGTCGCCACCGGCCTGCGTCAGGTCGGGTCCGTTTCGGTCGCCCTGACCAGTGAGCGGTTGGAAGAGCTTCACCGAAATGCGGCAATGGCCCGTGCCTTTGGCGTGCCGGTCGAAGAGCTGTCACCGACCGAAGTCAAAGAGCGATATGAGCACATCAACCTCGACGGCGTGGCAGGTGGCGTTTGGTTGCCAACCGATGGCCAGGCGGATCCTGCTAATATTGCCTTGGCGTTGGCCAAGGGTGCGCGTCAACGCGGTGGGGTGATCAAGGAACGGGTGAAGGTGACCGGGATTTCCCGGCACGGACGGCGTGCAACCGGTGTCGACTGGGTCAGTGATGACGGGCAAACCCAAGGGCATATCGCCTGTGATATGGTTGTCAATTGCGCGGGAATGTGGGGGCGCGAGGTAGGCAAGATGGCCGGCGTGAATGTGCCGCTGCACGCCTGCGAACATTTCTACATCGTCTCTGAACCCATTGAAGGGTTGAGCCAAATGCCGGTTCTGCGGGTGCCGGATGAATGCGCCTACTACAAGGAAGACGCGGGCAAAATGATGTTGGGCGCATTCGAGCCCAATGCCAAACCCTGGGCCATGAACGGTATTCCTGACAGCTTCGAGTTCGACCAACTGCCCGAGGATTTCGACCACTTCGAACCGATCCTCGAAGCGGCGTGCAACCGGATGCCAATGCTGTCCGAGGCGGGTATTCACACCTTCTTCAACGGCCCCGAATCCTTTACTCCCGACGACGCCTATCACCTGGGTCTGGCGCCCGAGATGGACAATTTTTGGGTCGCGGCCGGGTTCAACTCGATCGGTATCCAGTCCGCCGGTGGCGCGGGCATGTCGCTGGCCGAGTGGATGGATACCGGTGAAAAGCCCTTTGATCTGGGCGACGTGGATATCGGTCGGATGCAGCCGTTTCAGGGCAATAAGAAGTACCTTTTTGAACGCTCAAAAGAAACGTTGGGACTGCTCTACGCCGATCACTATCCCTATCGTCAGAAAGTCACCGCGCGCGGTGTGCGCCGAACCCCGTTCCACCATCACCTGAAAGAACAAGGCGCCGTTTTTGGCGAACTCGCAGGTTGGGAACGTGCCAATTGGTACGCGAATGAAGGGCAGGAGCGCGAATACCAGTACAGCTGGAAGCGCCAGAACTGGTTCGAGAATTCCGCTGCCGAGCACAGAGCCGTGCGCGAGAATGTGGGCATGTATGACATGTCTTCCTTCGGCAAGATTCGCGTGGAAGGCACTGATGCTGAAAAGTTCATGAACTACATCGGCGGGGGAGACTACTCGGTCCCTGTCGGCAAGATCGTCTATACGCAGTTTTTGAACCGCACGGGCGGGATCGAAGCGGACGTCACCGTGACCCGCCTGACCGAAACTACCTATCTGGTCGTGACCCCCGCAGCCACACGCTTGGCGGATCAGACATGGATGATGCGCCATGTCGGGGATTTCAACGTGGTCATTACAGATGTCACAGCGGGTGAAGGCGTTCTCGCTGTCATGGGGCCAAACGCTCGGGCTCTGCTGGAGAAGGTTTCGCCCAATGATTTCACAAACGCGAACAACCCCTTTGGCACCGCGCAGGAAATCGAGATCGGCATGGGCCTGGCCCGCGCTCATCGCGTGACCTATGTGGGTGAGCTTGGGTGGGAAATCTATGTTTCTTCGGACATGGCGGGCCACGTCTTCGAGACGCTGCATGAGGCCGGTCAGGACATGGGGCTGAAGCTGTGTGGTATGCACATGATGGACAGCTGCCGGATCGAAAAGGGTTTCCGCCATTTCGGCCATGATATCACCTGTGAGGATCACGTGGTTGATGCTGGTCTTGGCTTTGCCGTCAAGGTGGACAAAGGTTGTGATTTTATCGGGCGTGAAGCGGTGATTGCACGAAAAGAAAGCGGCCCCAAAAGCCGTCTGGTACAGTTCCGTCTGACCGACCCTGAACCGCTGTTGTTCCACAACGAGCCGATCGTGCGTGATGGCGAATATGTCGGCTACCTGAGTTCCGGCAACTACGGTCACAGCCTCGGCGGTGCCATCGGAATGGGCTATGTACCGTGCGAAGGTGAAAAGGCCGCAGACGTTCTGGGTTCAACCTATGAGATCGATGTTTGCGGCGTGAAGGTCAAAGCCGAAGCATCGCTTAAACCGATGTATGACCCGAAATCCGAACGGGTTAAGGTCTGACAAACAGGGGAGGGGGCGCTGCCCCCGCCGCCCGTGCCGGGCGACTCCCCCGGGATATTTTGGGCCAGATGAAGTGCGGATCCCTTGCTTCACCTGGCTCTAAATATCCTGGAGCGCGAGGCAGAGCCTCGCATTTTGGCGGCAACAGCTGCGGTCAGCTAACTTATCACAAATCGTTATGTGACACTTCACTGTTTTCAGAGTTTTCAATCCGTTCAGTTCTGCCGTAAACGAAACCGGTATCAACCGGAGAACATTCGTGACAGACACGCCTTTACCACCACAGAATGCGGACACGCCCAAAGGTCTGGCTTTAGCTGTCACGGCGTATGTCCTGTGGGGATTTCTGCCGCTTTATATGAAGGCGATGGATCACATTGGACCGGTTGAGGTGGTGGCGCATCGGGTTATCTGGTCTGTTCCGGTTGCAGGTTTGCTTCTGGTCGCGCTGGGGCGTACCCGGGACTTGAAAGCTGCACTGGGCAATCCCCGGATGCTGGCCATGGCGGCTTTGACGGCGGCGCTGATTTCCGTGAACTGGGCGATTTATGTTTGGGCGATCTCGACGGGGCACGCGCTGGAAGCGGCGCTTGGGTATTACATCAACCCGCTTTTCAGTATTGCGTTGGGCGCAATTCTGCTGCGTGAGCCCTTGACTCGGACCCAATTGTTTGCGGTGGGGCTTGCCGCGCTGGGCGTTCTTGTGCTTGTGCTTGAGGCAGGGCGGCTTCCCTGGGCGGCGCTGAGTTTGATGGTCAGCTGGGGTTTCTATGCGTTCTTCAAGAGATCCCTTCCAATTGGTCCCAACCAGGGCTTTCTGCTTGAGGTCCTGATCCTTTTGATCCCGGCCTTGGCTTATGTCACCTGGCTGGGCGTGCAAGGCACAGGCCATTTTGGGGTCGCGATGTCTGATACCCTACTGTTGTCCTGCGCCGGTATCGTCACGGCGGTTCCATTGCTGGTCTATGCGAACGGGGCCAAGCTGGTGCGCCTGTCGACCATGGGCATCCTGCAGTACATTGCGCCGACTATGATTTTCATTACAGCCATCACTCTGTTTGGTGAGAAAATCGACACCGGACGCATGATCGCATTCCCACTGATCTGGGTGGCTTTGGTCATTTACTCGATCCCGATGATCCGGCAGGCGCGGGCTCAGGCCTGAAGCAACAGGCGTGCTGCAGCGTCTGCCCACAGCGCATAGGCCCGGGGGCTTGGGTGATACCCGTCCGGTGCCGCCAGGGCCGGGTCGTCGGGCAGATCAAGCCTTAGTTGTTGCACGTGTGAATGGACGGAAACAACCTGTTGCAACGCATTATCCAGCCGCGCAGCCTGACGGCCAAGCACCCAGGCCAATGGGTGTGGCAGGGCCGGAAACCTGTTCATTTGCGGAACGCCGGTGATGATAATGCGACGCGCCCCCAGGTCTTTTGTCAGGATGTTGATAAGCTGCGCCTGACGATCCGCAAATGTGCGGCAAGAGACGGCGCGGGTGACATCGTTCACCCCCAAAGCAGTGACCACCGCATCGAATTCGCCCTTTATGCGCCTCAGGCGGTCAATCGTATCCAGCGTCGTGTGCCCTGTGGTGGCCTCAAGTTGCCATTCAACCGTGTGGTGTCTGGCCAACCGGTCCACAAGCTGCCCCGACAAGGCCTGCGCCTGAGTTCCCGCGCCCACTCCGGCCGCCGAGCTGTCGCCGGTGATCAGCAGACGCAGGCGGGGGCCACGCCCTGTTCGGCCCGCTCGCGGGCCAATCGGCTCCGGCAAAAGCCGGGCATTGCGGCGCACCAAAAGGGCTTGCGCGGCCAGAATGGGCAACAAGGGCACACGTAAAACCTGGTCGGGTGCTATCAGAGTGCGCATCATCAAGTCACGTCAGGGCGTTTTTGAATTCCAGAAAACGAGCGTCAGTCATCACGCGCGCCATCATCGCCTCGCGCAAAGCGCCGACTGTTTTGTAGGGGCGCATGGCCACTTCGAAGATTTGGATCAAACCATCCTCGTTCAGCGTAATGAGGTCAACGCCAATGCCGTCCAGATCTCCAATCTTGCATTGAAACTCCAGTGCCCAATCGTTGCCAGCGCCCATGATCCTGCGATACCGGAAGTCGGAAAAGACCTGCCCGACATGACCAAGAACGGCAGCGACAGGTGCGCGCCCGGTCCAGGTGCTGTAATAGGTTGGTGGCAGGAACTGCACATCTTCGGCCAGCAGATCGTGGATCTGCGCCTCATCGCCCTTGGCGACAACCTCTTGCAGTCGTTCAATTGTGGGGTGCATGTCCTGTCCTCCTGCGCAGAAGTTCACTGATCATGACCGGGCGCGCAAGGACGACGTTGCGGGAAGGTGCGCGCTGAGATAAGCAGGCCCGCATGACCGAAACCTATGCCCCCCCGCAAACCGCGCTGGACGTGCTGCACGAAGATGCGCAGCTGATTGTGGTGAACAAACCGTCAGGTCTGCTTTCCGTGCCGGGGCGGGGCGAGCATCTGGCTGATTGTCTTCTGACACGCGTGCAGGCGGCATTCCCTCAGGCGCTGCTTGTGCATCGACTGGACCGGGACACATCAGGTGTCATGGTTTTTGCCCAAACACCCCATGCGCAACGGCATCTGAGTATGCAGTTCGAGAAGCGGCAGACCCGGAAAACCTATATTGCCCGTGTCTGGGGGCGGATGGAGCCAAAGACCGGCACCGTTGACCTGCCGTTGATCGTGGACTGGCCCAATCGGCCCAGACAAATGGTGTGTCATGATACGGGCAAACCTGCGGTTACCGATTGGCGCGTCGTAAAACATGAGGGCGAGACCTCTCGCGTGCGTTTGTTTCCCAAAACCGGGCGGTCTCATCAGTTGCGCGTTCATATGCAGGCATTGGGTCACCCGATCCTTGGCGATCCGTTCTATACAACAGGTGCGGCAAGGGAATTTCCCAGATTGATGCTGCATTCCGAAGAACTGCGCCTGAAGCATCCCGAGGGCGGGCATTCGATGAAGTTTCGCGCCCAGCCCGATTTCTGATTTTAGACAATTCCGGCCCACAGCATCTTCAGGTTGCCCAGCGAAATGCGTCTTGTTCGTTTCGTCGAAACCGGCTGGCGGCAATGGCGCTCCTGCGCGAGCTCACGTTCAATCTCGAAAGCACGCAGTGTGTGGTCCTGTGACCATTGACCAAGCTTCAGTGTCATCATGACGTGGTTGTCGAGGTGCGGCATTTCTTGGCTCCTTGTGTGATATCCACCCATTGTCGCGCGTCACTGCTGACAGCATGTTGTCAGTGGGGTGTGCTAGGGTGTCAGCAGAGTGTCAGGAGAATGCGATGCGCCGTTCGACCCGTTTATTTGAAATCATCCAGATTCTGCGGGCCGCAGGTGCGCCGGTCACGGCAGAAGCGCTGGCTGCCCGGCTGGAGGTGTCCATGCGCACCGTCTATCGTGACATTGCCGAATTGCAGGCCCAGCGAACACCCATCGAAGGTGAGGCCGGTGTCGGCTACATGATGCGGCGTGGTTACGATTTGCCGCCGCTGAATTTCGACGCCGAAGAGGTTGAGGCTCTGTGGGTTGGCCTGTCTCTTCTGGCGCGCACCGGCGACAGCCACTTGCAGCGCGCTGCAAGTCGAATCTGTCGGAAGATCGATGCACTGCATAGCCCGACCGATTGGTTGCAGGTTTCACCCTGGGGGGCTCCGGCGGATGATCCCGAGAAGGGATGTGTTTCTGTTTCGCATTATCGCGAAGCTATTCGGGCAGAACGGAAAATCCGCATCACTTACGTAGATGGTGAAGGCGAACAAACCATCCGCGTGGTGCGCCCGCTGGCGCTGATCTATCATATCGAATGCACGTTGCTGGCAGGGTGGTGCGAAATGCGAAACGGCTTTCGCCATTTCAGAACCGATCGCATCTGGTCCAGTGAATACACTGACGAAGGATTTCTGGGACAGGGTAAATCTTTGCGTGATCTCTGGCAGGAACAACAGCACGCGGGCACCTTTGCGGAACCGGTATGAATGGCCTTTGGCGGGTATTCGCCTATTTCACCGCATTGTTGCTTGAGCCTGTGAGCAAGCGCAGTGATATACTGGGTGAAATGGATCAAGCCCGAAGAACGGGTACCGGAGCAGAAGGTGATATCATGACGATTTCAAAGTTTTTTCTGGCGACAGGCCTGTGTTCAATCATGGCGGTGACGGCCTGTACCGATCCGGGCACCCTGACCGTTCAGAACGACCCCAACAAAAATACGAAGCAGGGTGCGGTTCTGGGCGGCCTTATCGGTGCGGGTGTCGGCGCGATTGCCAATAATTCGAACCCGGGTCTTGGGGCGCTGGCCGGTGCCGCCATTGGTGCCACGGGTGGCGGTCTGATCGGCAACCAGTTGGACAAGCAGGCTGCGGAATTGCGTCAGCAACTGGCAAATGACGGGATTACCATCGTCAATGCGGGTGACCGGCTGATCGTGACCGTCCCGAATGACATTACGTTTGACACGGACAGCTCGACCGTGCGCCCGGCGCTGCGGGCGGATCTGGTGAAAGTGGGCCAGAACCTTGTCAACTATCCCAACTCGAACGTGCAGATCATTGGTCATACCGACAGCGACGGCGACGCGTCTTATAATCAGGGATTGTCCGAGCGTCGCGCAAACGCGGTCGCGGATATCCTGCAAGCCAATGGTGTCAGCTACAGCCGTATCAGAACCTACGGTCAGGGTGAAAACAACCCGGTCGCGTCCAACCTAACGCCGCAAGGAAAAGCGCAAAACCGGCGGGTTGAGATTGTTGTGGTCCCCAGCGGAAACGCGTGATCCTGAAACGCAGGACCGGTCTGGCACATCCCCTGTTGCGCAATGACTGTGCGTCAATGGGGGTTTGGTCGGGGTCAATCTCGGTCTAACTAATGGGAAACACTGAAACGGAGTTGTCCCTGATGTCTCAACCGACCCTGCTTGGCCTGTCCGGCTCCCTGCGCAAGGACGCGACGAACCGCAAGCTGCTGCGCGAAGCGGCCCGGTTGTTCGACCCTGTCAGCTATGCCGAAGCAGACCTGAACTTGCCGCTTTATGATGGCGATCTGGAGGATGCCGAAGGGATACCGGCATCTGTTCAGATGCTGGCCGACCAGATCGGGCAGGCGGATGCGGTGATCATCTCGACGCCCGAGTACAACAAAGGGCCTTCGGGAGTTCTGAAAAACGCACTGGACTGGGTCAGCCGGACGAAAGGCAATCCATGGGCGGGCAAGCCGGTTGCCGTGATGTCGGCGGCGGGTGGCCGCGCTGGTGGGGAAAGGGCGCAGATGATCCTGCGCGCCTGCATGGTGCCCTTTCAGCCCCGCATTTTGCAGGGTCCGGAAATCCACCTCGCTGACAGTTCTAATGAGTTCGACGAACAGGGAAGGTTGTTGTCCGGGCGATACGAAAACTCGCTGCACATGCTGATGCAGAAACTCAGGGCCGAGGCCGGTTTCTAAGCTTGGACTGCCCAAATGTTGGAACATCGTCAAAGCGATATCCTTGACCCGGCCCGCGCTGCGTCGTTTCAGGTTGCGTTGGGCTCTGAGCCAACAATTGCCAAAGGTTCAGCTCTGCCGCCATTCTTCCATCAGCTCTATTTTTGGGCGCCGCAACCGCCTGCTGCGCTGGGCCGGGATGGGCATCCCAGGGTGGGTGGCCTGATCCCGGATATGGGGTTGCCCCGCAGAATGTGGGCCGGTGGGCAATTGGAATTTCATGCGCCGCTGATCGCAGGAGTCACTGCCGACAGGACATCGGTTCTTGAAAACCAAAGCACAAAAACAGGGCGCTCCGGACCGTTGGGTTTTGTCACGTTGCGGCATGAGATACGGCAAGGTGGCCAACTTTGTCTGACAGAATGGCAGGACCTTGTTTATCGTGAAGACCCCACGCCGGACGCAATAACTCCGACACCGCCTCGTTCACGCACGGATGAAACGGATATCCGCGCGGTTGCGTTCGATACCACCCTGCTGTTTCGCTACTCAGCGCTGACCTTCAACGGCCATCGCATTCACTACGATCTGGACTATGCGCGCGATGTGGAAGGATATGCAGGGCTGGTTGTGCACGGGCCACTTTTGGCGCAGCTTCTGATGCTGTTTGCAGTTGATCTTGGCGGACCACTCAAATCGTTTTCTTTCCGTGCGACCTCACCGTTGATGCATTTCGAGACTGCCCAGCTGTGCCGGAACGGTCAGGACATGTGGGTGCGCGGCCCGGACGGGCGGGAATGCATGAAGGCTGTGGCCCTATCACAGTGAGGCTTCGGGGTGGAAGTCATCGGGGATCGAATCCCGATCCTCCAGCATCAGATCAGCCATGACCTCGGCCACTTTCGGAGCCATGCCAAATCCGATCTTGAAGCCGCCATTGGCGATGAACTGACCCCGGTGCAACGGATGCAGGCCCAACATCGGGGCGCGGCTTTTGCTGCGGGGACGCACCCCGGCCCAACGTTCGATCACCTCGGCCCCGTGTAAAAGCGGCAGTGCGCTCGTGGCCCGGTCTATGACATCGTCCAATGCACTGTCTGTGCTGGTTGGGTCGTCATAGTCCCGTTCAGACGTTGATCCGATTGCAAGCGTTCCGTCCGCATGTGGCACGATATGGACCGCATCCGCGAAAAGCTGTGGCACCTCTCCCGCATCAAAGCGCAACAGGGCGGCCTGACCTTTGACACCGTTTCCGACGGTCTTTCCGTAGGCGTCGTTCAGTTCCAGTAATCCGGCTAGGCCCGTGGCGTGGACAACCTGCCCTTTATCATCAGCGCTACTGACAACGTGGACACCCATGACCTCAAGGGCTGCAACCAGAGCGGCGCAGGCCCGCCGGGGATGCATGCGCGCCGTCAGTGTATCGCGGATGACAAAGCCGGTGGGGCTGGGCGGGCACCACGATCCGGCCTGCGATGTGCTGATCACCCGCCATTCTGCCTGCCCGTTCCAAAGCTGATCGGCTGAACCTTCGCGTTGCCGGGCCAGATCCAGACTGCGGGCGTCAGGAATGGGTTGAAGACGGCCCAGCCGCCCGTAGCCGGGAGAAACGCCGCCGGTACCCTCGACCTGATGCCAAAAGGGTTCGGCCATGATCAGGCTGTCGAATTGGAAAGCTTTCTTAGCATTCCAGTTTTCAGGCACGTGCGGGGCCAAGGCCCCCACCAGACCGCCGCTGGACCCGGAGCCCGGCCCAAAAGGATCGACGACCTGCACCTTCGCGCCCCGACGGGCGCAGGTCCAGGCGATGGACAGGCCGAAAATTCCTGCCCCGCGAACCGTCACATCGATCATTGCCAATTCCCTTTTCCTTGTTCAGTGTCGCGCCGCTTAGCTACAGGATTCCCCGATGGCAGACCAGCATGCCGAATTGACGTGGACCGAGGATCAGATACCGGTCTCGGACCGTTTCGACGATCCCTATTACTCGTTGCAGAACGGGCTGGAAGAGACGCGCCATGTGTTTCTAGCAGGTAATGATCTGCCAGAACGTTTTGCGCCGGGGTTTCATATTGCCGAGCTGGGCTTTGGCACCGGTCTGAACCTGCTGACGGTCTGGTCTGAATGGGAGAAATCCGGCCAAACAGGGCCGCTTCGGTTCACCAGTTTCGAAGCCTTTCCCATGGCCACGGATGATATGCGTCACGCGCTTGAGGCCTTCCCCGAGTTGCATCCGTGGAGCAGCCGGTTTCTGGCCCATTGGACAGGTCGCGCGTGCAGTCTTGAAACCCTTCAATGCGAAGTGATCATCGGCGATGCGCGCAACAGCCTGCCGCAATGGACTGGCCTGGCCAACGCCTGGTTCCTCGACGGGTTCTCTCCTGCCAAGAACCCAGAATTGTGGGGGGCAGATCTGATGCAGCAAGTGGCGGCGCATACAGCCACCGATGGTACCGCAGCCACATATACGGCCGCCGGGTTTGTTCGACGCGGGCTTCAGGATGCCGGTTTCACCGTCACCCGTACATCCGGTTATGGCCGAAAGAGGCACATGACGCGGGCGCTCAAGGCATGACGCAAAAAAACAATGCAGGTGCGGGTATCGCCCTGATGGTGGGCGCGACGATTGTCTTTGCCTTGCAGGACGGTATCTCACGCCATTTGGCCGGAACCTATAACACCTACATGGTGGTGATGATCCGCTATTGGTTCTTTGCGGCCTTTGTCATTGCACTGGCGGCGCGATCTTCCGGCGGGTTAAGGGCGGCCATGCAGACGAACCAGATGGGGCTTCAGATCCTGCGGGGCCTGCTGCTGGCCACCGAGATCTGCGTCGCCGTGTTCGGTTTCACAGTGCTCGGTCTGATCGACAGTATGGCCGTTTTCATAAGCTATCCCCTGCTTGTCGCCGCGCTGAGCGGGCCGGTTCTGGGTGAAAAGGTCGGATGGCGGCGCTGGGTTGCGATCGGTGTCGGTTGCATTGGTGTTCTGATCATTCTGCAGCCGGGCGTTGGTGTTTTTGATCCTTGGGCCGTCATACCGCTGATCTCGGCGTTTCTGTTTGCGATTTACGGCCTGCTGACGCGCTATGTCGCACGTCAGGACAGCACGGCCACCAGCTTTTTCTGGACCGGCGTTGTTGGTGCCATCGCCATGACCCTTTTTGGAATGTGGTTCTGGGAGCCAATGGCCCGCAGCGACTGGCTGTGGATGGCGTTGCTGTGCGTCAGCGGGGCAACGGGGCACTGGCTGCTGATCAAATGTTATGAGATGGCCGAAGCCAGTGCTGTCCAACCCTTCGCCTATTTCCACCTGGTCTGGAGCGCGATTCTGGGGATTTCGATCTTTGGTGAAACACTGCGCCCCGAAGTTGTCGCAGGCGCAGCGATTGTTGTAGCTGCAGGGCTTTTTACTTTATGGCGCGAACGCCGCCAGCGATGATCCGATCAGTTCCTGCGAAAACGGAACCGGCAGGGCGGGCTGCCCCAGTCGGGCGCGGTAGACCGGCAAGCTTTCGGTCACGCGCATCACATAATTGCGCGTCTCATCGAACGGAATGGTCTCGATCCAGTCTACGATATCCACCTCGCCGGTGCGTGGATCACCATAGCGTTCCATCCACGAGATTGGACGCTTAGGACCAGCATTGTAACCGGCCGCCATCATGACGACATTCCCGTTGAACTCGGTCGCAAGGCCCGAAAGATAGTTGGCGCCAAGCTTGGCGTTGTATTGCCAGTCCGACGTCAACCGACCGATCTGATGGCCGCTGAGTATCCCCAGCTCTCCGGCCACCAGCTTGGCCGTTGCGGGCATCACCTGCATCAGGCCGCGCGCACCCGCGCCGCTGACGACAACCGGATCAAATTCGCTTTCGCGCCGTGCGATGGCCAGCGTCATTTCCTTGGCCATTGGCAGACGCATGTCGGCCACCGGATGAACCGGGTAGTAGGCCGCAGGCAAAATGGTGCCCGTGGTCGCAGCCCGCTTGGCGATCATCACGGCCAGATGCGGCTGCTTAAGTTCAATTGCAAGGTCGCCCAACTGGTTGGCCTGCACAGGGTCAAGACCTTCGACAAGATGGGTCAGGAACCTCTCGGACAAGTTGTCTTCCCCGGCCTTCAGCAACAGCAGCCCGGCTTCCAGAACGCTGGAAGCGGCGAACTCAGCCTGACGCCAGTGCGGCGCGCGACGCGGATTGGCCAGTTCCTTGTCAAATGGCCGTCCGATCCGTTCCGCCGCCAGCAGACCATAAAAAGAGGTCTGATGATCCGCGCCCATCGCATAGGCCTCATAGGCTTTGTCTGCTTCCCCAAGCTCGGCGTAAGCCCGCCCCAGCCAATAGCCGCCGCGCCCTTTCGAGATCGGCGATTGCACGGCATCCGAAAAATTCTGGAAGTGTCGCACGGCTGTGGCGGGGTCATTCAGTTTGCGCAGGGCCAGAAACCCGGCCAGCCACTCCAGATCCGCATAGGAATATCCCATTTCGGGGGTCATATGGTGCTTGGCCGCTACGTCATAAGCACGCGCCGCCCGCCCCGATCGCATCTCGAGCCGGGCCAGACGGCGGCGACCCTCGGCCCATTTGTCAGGCTCGCCCAGGGCTTCCGGTCCGCTTGACCGTGCCAGCATCAGGTCGACGGCGCTGTCATCCAGTTCTTTCTTGTCCCGCCAGACAAAACGGTCGAATGCCAGCCCCGGCGTATCTGCCAGCGACTTCGGCACCGCCGCCACCTTGCCGTCAACGCCTGGCTGGCGTTTCTGCAATGCGATCCGCGCTTCGGCCAACTTGCGCTCGTCGGTGCTGACCAAGGGCAGCATCTGTTCTGCGCTGACCAAATGGCCATCCCACAGCATCCGGTCCAGCCGCGCGGCATGGTGCGGCTTCAGCAGTTTGGCAAAATTTTCCAGATAGTCTTTTTGCAACCCCGACCCCATCGGCATGGTACGCCAGGCTGTCACGATGTCGGCTTCCGCCTCGCCAATGCGCCCTTTGGCCTTAAAGGCCACCGCATAGTTCAGCGCGCCTTCAGCAGTCTGAGGGGGTAAGCCAGCGTAAAACTTCAGAACCCTGTCGGGATCGGCCCCGGTAAAGACCGGCTCACTCTTGCGGCGCAGCCAATCCAGTCCGGGCCAGTCCGGGCGGCGTTCGAGAAACACCAGCACATCGCCCGAGCTGCCAAACCCCTCACGTAACCAGTGCCAGACGATGACATCGCGCGAGACCGAGCCGCGCTGGCCCGATACGCGCAGTGCCGCGTTCCAGTCGCCCTTGCGCATTTCATAGAGCCCAGCGCGCAAATCACCGGCCGCGTCCGCGCGTACGGCTTGCGGTGTCGTCACTGCGTATAGAATCACACCAGTCAACAGTGCCAGAAAGCGTGTCATCCCTTGCATTTCCCAACCAACCGAGGATAGAGCCTGTGAGGATAAACCCTGCGCCGGCGGGATCAACTCACAAAGCTGGAAACGTGAGAGGCCGAGGCGCAAAAACCGCAATGTGCACCTTAAGGAGCGTGTCATGTTCAAAGGCTCGATGCCAGCCCTCGTCACTCCGTTCAACAACGGCGAGTTGGACCTGAAGACGCTTAAACATCTGGTCGAATGGCAGATCTCCGAAGGCTCGACCGGGCTGGTGCCCGTTGGAACCACCGGCGAAAGCCCGACGCTCAGCCACGACGAACACGAAACGGTCATCGAAGAAGTGGTCAAAACGGCTGCTGGCCGTGTGCCGGTTATTGCCGGTGCCGGGTCGAACAATACGGTCGAAGCCGTCCGGTTCGTTCAGTTCGCCGAAAAAGTTGGGGCCGATGCGGCGCTGGTTGTCACACCTTACTACAACAAGCCGACTCAACGCGGCTTGATCGCGCATTTCCAAGCCCTGCACGAGGCTGCGGATATTCCGATCATCATCTACAACATTCCCGGGCGATCGGTCATCGACATGACCCCCGCCACCATGGGCGAATTGGCCCGGTTGCCGCGTATTGTCGGGGTCAAGGATGCGACGGGCGATCTGGCGCGCGTCAGCCAGCAGCGTGCGATCTGTGGCAAGGACTTCTGCCAACTGTCCGGTGAAGACGCCACGGCACTGGGTTTCAATGCCCATGGCGGTGTCGGATGCATTTCAGTTACCGCAAACGTGGCCCCCAGACTCTGCGCCGAATTCCAGCAGGCCACATTGTCGGGCGATTATGCAAAGGCACTGGAATACCAGGACAAGCTGATGCCGCTGCACGAAGCGATCTTTATCGAACCCGGGTTGGTCGGCGCCAAATACGCGCTCAGCAAACTGGGTCTCTGCAGCACTGAAGTCCGCTCGCCTCTGACCGAGCTGGGAGACAGCACAAAGGCCGCGATTAAAGCAGCAATGGCACACGCGGGCCTCATCTGACCCGGTCTTCAGAAACCGGAAAAGGCGGCCTCGACTACCGAGCGCCGCCTTTTTCTTTTTCAGGATCCAGACTTCATCTGGCCAAAAATATCCCGGGGGAGTCGCGGTGTGCCGCGGCGGGGGCAGAGCCCCCTCAACGTTTGCCGTAATAAAGCCCTACGACATGTTCGGCCTGCGCAAAGAACAACCAGCGCGAGGTCGCGACACCCGCCAGATGCGATGCCACCGCCAGCAGGGCCAGGAAATGGTTGAATGGCAGGACCAGCAACAGAACCGGCAGGACAAAGGCCAATACAAACGAGGTCACCCGCAATTTCTGTGCATGTTTGCGCCCGACCACATGAACAAACTCACGCAGCAGATAGTTGGTACCGGTATGCGGTGGCTCGAACGCTCTGACTGTGCCCCGGTTACCCAAACCTGTCGCCGTGCCCAGATCCGTTCCGGATGCCTCCAGCGCTTTGTCGCCTTTCTTCCAATACAAGAATTGAACCAAAGCGGCGATCAGCAGAAGCGGAATAGCAACACGTGTCTGGCCCGCCAGCAACGCACCACCCGCCAGGCTGAAGCTCAGGAACATGGCGGGGGTCAGGTTCATATTCCAGCGCGGGATGGTCTTGAGTTGCGTGTAGATCATCGATGTCGTGAACACGGTCGCCAGTGACATCAAGGCTCCGACCCAACCCAGCAGGCTCCAATGCCGATCCAGAAACACTACGCCAATCGCATAAAGTCCCATGACGACCAGGGCGAGCACGGCACACCAGCCCTCACGGCTGAGCCAGCTGGTTTTCCATTGGGTAAAAGCCTTCAAGGCCCGTTCCGGGTGGCCGAGGTGGAAGGTCGAGGCCATCAGCCCTCCGACGGCCAGACCGTAAGCAATGGCGAAGAACACAAAGGCCACCCAACCCGAGACGGCCGGAAAGCCAAGACCAAGGAAGATGAGCAAACCGAAGCCCAGACCGGACAGGGTGGTGAAGAGGATGACGGAGGGTGCAGGATGCATCAGAGTTTCTCCAACGTCTTGTCGAGCCAGCCGAGGAAGCCCTTGGGCTCTTCAGCGACAGGTGCCAACAGCGGGGCCAGGATGTCGATCTGATCTTCCACCGTGTCTTTCGGGCGCGGCGGCAGATATTTATTGACGGGTTTGGTGCCCATTTCGGGCATCAGGTCCATTCCGCCGCGTTTCGCAACAAGCTTGCTGACGTCGCTGTCCGGATCGCCCAGATCGCCAAAGTGCCGTGCGCCCGCCGGACAGGTTCGGACACAGGACGGAATCCGGTCCACCTCGGGCAGGTTCTCGTTGTAGATCCGGTCGACGCAGAGGGTGCATTTCTTCATCACCCCCTCGGCCTTATCCAGTTCACGCGCGCCATAGGGGCAGGACCAGGCACACAGGCCGCACCCGATACAGTCGCTTTCATTAACCAGCACGATGCCATCTTCGACCCGCTTGTAGCTGGCCCCGGTCGGGCAGACGGTGACGCAGGGCGCGTCTTCGCAGTGCAGGCAGGATTTCGGGAAATGGATCAGTTGCGCGTGTCCTTCCGCCGGTTGCACCTCGTAGGAATGCACGCGGTTCAGGAAGGTGCCTGACGGGTTGGCGCCATAGGCATCCTGATCGGACAGCGGCGCGCCATAATTTTCCGTGTTCCAGCCCTTGCAGGAAATCACGCAGGCATGGCACCCAACGCAGGTGTCCAGGTCGATCACCAGACCCATCTTGCGCTCGGTGGAGTTCGGTAGCTGGGTCATGTCAGGATACCTGTGCTGTTGAGGACGGGTGAGGGGGCCAGCCCCCTCTTGAGCCTGCGGCTCAATTCACCCCCGGGATATTTGTGGCCAGATGAAGTGCGGGTCCGGGTCATTCGCCCACCTTCCACGCCAAATTCGCAGGTCCAGTTCCTACCGGTGATTTGATCGGGTCAAAATGAGGCTGGCTCTGAGCATCGGCGGGCGCGTCGGCCTTTTCGATTTTGACTTTCAGGTCAAACCATGCAGCCTGACCAGTAATGGGGTCGGAGTTGGCCCAGCGAAGCCCGTCGCCTTTTGGCGGCAATAATTCGTGGATCAGGTGGTTGAGCAAAAAGCCCTTAGTGGCCTCGGGCGCGTCATGCTGCAGAGCCCAGGCGCCTTTGCGTTTGCCGATGGCGTTCCATGTCCAGACGGTGTTTTCGTTCAGGGCGGCCATTTCCATCACAGGGACGGTAATCTCACCATGAGGGGATGTGATTTTGGCCCAATCTCCGTCGCTCAGGCCGTGCTTGTGCATCAGCTTGGTCGGAACATAGAGCGGGTTTCGCCCGTGCAACTGCCGCAGCCAGGCGTTTTGCGTGCCCCAGCTGTGATACATCGCCATCGGGCGCTGGGTCAGCGCGTTGACAGTGAAGCCGTCGTTGCCGTGCTGGTCGGTTTCGTACCAGATCGGAAGCGGGTCCATCGTGTCTTTGATCCGCTGGCGCAGATGATCCGGCGGCTGTCGGTCGCCGTGGCCTTCGGCTGCCAGCTGAAACTTGCGCATCGGCTCGGAGTAGAGTTGGAATAGGTATGGCTGCGGGCTGTCATAGAGCCCCATGCCCACGGCCCAGTCCTGATAGGCCGCATTCCATGGTTTGTAGTAATCCGCGCCTTGCGGGATATGCGCCACGTAGAAGCCGCCGTTCTCGATATAGCGGTTCAACTGATCCGGGTTGACTTCTCCGCGCCCTTCCTTGTCGGCATTTTCGCCACGGAATCCAGCCAGTGGGCCAATACCCGGCTTGCGTTCGTGATTGACGATATAGTCGGCGTAATCGACCCATTTTGCGCTGCCGTCTTCATGGGTGAAGCCCGGAAGTTTCATACGGTTTGCGAGATCGATCAATACTGACTGAAACCCGCGCACGTCACGGTCCGGTTCGATCACAGGCCAGCGGATTGCGTCAGCGGCCGCATCCGCCTCGCAAATCGGGCGATCCAGCAGCGAGATACAGTCGTGGCGTTCGAGGTAGGTTGTATCCGGAAGGATGAGGTCCGCGTAGGCCACCATCTCGGAAGAATAGGCGTCCGAATAGATGATGCGCGGGATCACGTAATCGCCGTTTTCAACCTTGTCCGTCAGCATCTCGATGACACCCTTGGTGTTCATGGTCGAGTTCCACGACATGTTTGCCATGTACATGAACAGCGTATCGATCTTGTACGGGTCGCCAGCATGTGCGTTCGAGATCACCATATGCATCAGCCCGTGGCTGGACATCGGGTTTTCCCAGGTGAAAGCCTTGTCGATCCGTGCGGGGCTGCCATCTTTCTTCAGCGCAAGGTGTTCCGGGCCGCGGACGAAACCCAGATGCGGGCCATCCAGGGGCGAGTTGGGCGTCACCTTGCAATGCGGTGTCGGGTGCGCCTCGATCGGTTTGGGGTAGGGGGGCTTGAAGCGGAAGCCGCCGGGAACCTCGACCGTGCCAAGGATGATCTGCAGCACATGCAGCGCGCGGCAGGTCTGGAAACCATTGGCATGAGCCGAAACGCCGCGCATCGAGTGCATCGCAACAGGGCGGCCAATCATCTTGGTGTGTTTCTCGCCCCGGAAATCGGTCCATTCGTGATCCAGCTCGAACGCCTCGTCAAAGGCGACGCGCGCCAGTTCCGCAGCAATCGCGCGAATGCGCTTGGCGGGAATACCGCATTTTTCGGCAACAGCTTCGGGCGCGTGTTCCTCAGACAGGTATTTTTCCGCCATCAAGTGAAACACAGGGCGATGAACGACACCGTCGTTTTCGTAGATCGCTGACAAATCCGGGCGAACGCCAGGCGTGTCGAAGGCCGTCAGCTTGCCTGTATTCCGGTCGATGACCAGGGGCTTTCCGTCATCGTCGCGCAGGAACAGGCCGTTTCCGGCGCCTTCGGACGCGTCCACCAAAACCGGGGCATTGGTGTAGCGGCTCAGATAGTCGAGATCGATCTTTCCGGCTTTCATCAGTACATGGATCAATGACAGGATGAACAGCCCGTCAGTTCCCGGTGTGATGCCGACCCAATCATCGGCGACGGCATTGTATCCGCTGCGGATGGGGTTGACGCCGATTACACGTGCGCCGCGCGCTTTGATCTTGCCAATACCCATTTTGATCGGGTTGGAGTCGTGGTCTTCGGCCACGCCAAACAACATGAACAGCTTGGTATGGTCCCAATCAGGCTGGCCGAATTCCCAGAACGCGCCGCCCATCGTATAGATGCCGCCCGCGGCCATGTTGACCGAACAGAAGCCGCCATGCGCCGCATAGTTGCAGGTTCCGAAATTTTGCGCCCAGAAGCTGGTAAAACTCTGACTTTGGTCCCGGCCGGTGAAAAAGGCCAGCTTCTCCGGGTTGTCTTTACGGATTGGCTCCAGCCAGCTGACAGCCAGTTCCAGCGCTTCGTCCCAGCTGATCTCCTCAAATTCACCCGAGCCACGCGGGCCGACCCGTTTCAGTGGCTTGCGCAGGCGCGAAGGGGCGTTGACCTGCATGATCCCGGCGGACCCCTTGGCACACAAGACGCCCTTGTTCACCGGGTGGTCGCGATTGCCTTCGATATAAGCAACCTTGCCGTCTTTCATGTGAACGTTGATGCCGCATCGGCAGGCGCACATGTAGCAGGTGGTCCTGCGGATTTCGTCCGAGACTTTCGGTGACGTATCAAGGATCGGCTGCTGATGGGTCATTTGCGGGTCCAGTTGGTTATGTCAGGAGGATTTTGTCAGTTTCCTCGGTATTTTAGAACATCGTTCCGGGAGCGGTGCGAAAATTAAGTGTTACAGTCTATTTGCCTGTAATGCGGTCACGGCGATCATCTGGGTCACATCCTCGGCGCTGCATCCGCGGGACAGGTCGTTGGCGGGTTTGGCCAGCCCCTGTAAGACCGGTCCGATGGCGGTGTAGCCCCCCAGTCTTTGGGTGATTTTGTAGCCGATATTGCCAGCATCAAGATTGGGAAAGATCATCACGTTGGCCTGCCCGGCGACAGACGAACCCGGTGATTTACGCTCACCAACCGAAGGTACAAAGGCGGCGTCGAATTGCAGTTCACCGTCGACGTTCAGGTCTGGCGCGGCCTGGCGCAGCATTTCTGTAGCCTCGATCACCTTTTCCACGTCCGGATGCTTGGCGCTGCCCTTCGTGGAAAAGCTGAGCATCGCGATCTTTGGATCGACCTGCAGCAGCGTCCGGGCCGATGTGGCGGATGCCATGGCAATCTTGCTCAGCTCGCCCGCGGTCGGATTGATGACCAGCCCGCAATCGGAATAGAGCATCGCCCGCGCCCCGGGCTGAGCGTTTTCCGGCGGGTACATCAGGAAAAAGGACGACACCATTCCTGCATCGGGGGCCATGCCAATCACTTGGATGGCTGCACGGACGATTTCGCCGGTCGTGTGAACGGCCCCTCCTACGGTGCCGGTGGCGCGTCCGCTGCGCACCAGCATGGCGGCATAGACGGGGGGTGTTTCAACGGCAGCACGGGCTTTGACCCGGTCGACGCCTTTATGCTGGCGCAGTTCGAAAAAGGTCTGGGCAAATTCTTCGGTCAGGTCCGAAGTCACAGGGTCATGGATCTCAACGCCGTGAGAGGCAGCAGCCCCCTGTTCTTTCAGGGACGCTTCGACTTCGGCGTGCGGGCCAACCAGAATGATATCGGCCAGATTGGCCTGATGCGCGTTGAGGGCCCCTTTGGAGATGCGGGGGTCGTTGCCTTCGCTGAGGGCGATTATGGGACGGGTGGCCGGAGCGTTTTGCCGCAACAGCTCGACGGGTGTCAGGGTCATG